>CAZUAH010000694.1:0-6766 GCA_964617665.1 uncultured Pirellulaceae bacterium | reverse complement strand
TCGCCGAATATCCGGCTCGTCATCGAGAATCCAACAGCATTTTGGTGCCGAGGCCGAGCAGATTCGGAAAGCCTCGGCCGAGATGCCTCACGCCGCGCTGGACGGCGAGTGTATCACCGCTAGTTTCGGCGTTACCGAACTCCAACTAGGCGATACCCCGGATACGATGCTTCGGCGAGCTGATCGTGCTCTGCTTCAGGCCAAGACCGATGGCCGCAACGCGGTCGTCCAACTTGGGGCCGGGCTGGAAAACAAGCAGCAGAAGGCAGATCGCCGCTCTGGCTGGCTATCGTGGTTAAAGGACAAACCGGGCGAACAGATCCTCGAACGCACGCTCATCACCGCAGTGCCGTTGAAACTGACTGCCGAGAAGCTGCGGGGATTCGTCTTCGATCAAGGTGCGGAAATCGTCGAAATCCAAGAGAAGAACGTCACGCTCCAACTCGACGGCAGAAACTCGCCCGCCATGCAGCGTAGAGGTGATCGTCCCACAACCTTTCTGATCGAACTTCGCCTGGAAGAAACACGTTTGGATGCAGGACGCGCACAGGGCACCAACGCCGCGAGGACCCTGGCCCATGTCACCATCCGTCCAAAACGTCAGCGCGATCGACGACGACGTGATGTAGTGGACCGGGCACGACAATTGCTGTACAGCCTCAAGTCCTATCTGATGGCGCAGGACTACGTGCCGCCGAAGACCTAGTCACGCTCGGCGGTCGCGGTTGCCAGTCCTCAATTCCTACGGCAACGCTAACAAGCCAGTTTTTTGCCTCTTTCGCGAGCCATTCGACTCCTATGGACGTAGCCTTTGGGCTGTTTCGGCCAAGCAGTCAATCCTCTAGCGCGGTTCGCACGCAAGCCGGGTTTGGTACAATTACATCATGTGCTGCTAACAGAGCGGAAGGCGAGCGTGGTGTGCGTCCCTCCCCGCGAAAAAGGTCTGCGGCGCGTTTCTCTGGAGCAAATGAAAGGGCAAGAGCATGACGTTGTACTTGGCAGAAGGGTCACCCACATCGGAATTGACGGATGACCAACTTCGGAAAGGCCTGACGGGCTGCTTTGAACAGTTGGGCGAGCGTCAACGGGTTCTTGCGTTGCCGCCGGACTTCACTCGCCTCAATAGCCGTGCGGGATTGCTGACGTGCATGACACATGAGTACTTTGGCGATCGGCTGACGGACGTGATGCCGGCGTTGGGGACACACGTGCCTATGCCGGAGTGGCAATTGGAGAAGATGTTCCCGGGCGTGCCCAAATCGCTCTTTCGCGAGCATCGCTGGCGCGAGGACGTGATCACCATCGGCGAAGTGCCCGCCGATTTTGTGTCCCAGGTCTCGGAGGGAATCTGTTCGAAGCCTTGGCCGGTCCAGTTGAACAAGCTGGTATGGGAAGGCGGACACGACCTGATCCTCTCCATCGGGCAAGTCGTCCCGCATGAAGTGATCGGCATGGCCAATTACAATAAGAACGTCTTCATTGGCACCGGCGGGGCCGAAGGAATCAACGAAAGCCACTTCATCGGCGCAGCGTACGGCATGGAACGAATGATGGGCCGTGCAGACACCCCGCTACGGCGCATTCTGAACCATGCCCAAGACACTCTATGCGGCCATCTTCCCCTGGTATACGTACTGACGGTCGTGGGTTCGAACGAATCGGGCCAGTTGGTCACGCGCGGTCTGTTCATTGGCGACGATCACGAATGTTTCGAGCGAGCCGCCGAGCTTTCCGTCCAGGTCAACTTCACCATTCTGCAGGAGGAAATGCAGAAGGTTGTGGTGTATTTGGACCCGGAGGAGTTTCACAGCACATGGCTGGGCAACAAGTCGGTGTATCGTACTCGTATGGCCATCGCAGACGACGGCGAATTGATCGTCCTGGCACCGGCCGTCCGTACTTTCGGAGAAGATCCGGAGATCGACCGACTGATTCGCAAGTACGGCTACCGCACAACGCCGGAGATCATGCGTTTCGTTGAAGAGAACGAGGATCTGCGTAACAACCTCTCTGCGGCCGCGCATCTAATTCACGGCTCGTCGGAGAAGCGATTCGCCATCACCTACTGCCCGGGCGAACTGTCCCGAGAGGAGGTCGAAGGCGTTGGTTACCAATACGGCGACCTGGACGAAATGCAGCGTCGCTATGCCCCCGATCAACTGAACGAAGGCTGGAACGTCATGCCGGACGGCGAGAAGGTGTTCTACATCAGCAATCCGGCACTTGGTCTCTGGGCGCACGACACTCGGATACAGTAAGTCGCCGGATACGCATACGTCTCTACGAAGTCCGTCACAGTCGTCACTGCAAAGAGAAACCCGGCTCGTCGGAAAGAGCCGGGTTCTTGTGTGTCGAGCAACTTGTGGACGCGTGTCTAGTGATTAACAACCACGCCAAACGTTCCACCAACCATGATTAGGTCCTGCGAGTTCAATGCCAGGCTTCGTCCGCGGCCGACCCCCGTGAAGAGACCTAGGAATTGCATGCCGAAGTTCAAGGATACATCGCGCGTGACTTCGTACGCCGCTTCGGCTCGGATATCCGTACCCACCACTGTCGCGGTTGCGTGGTAGTTCTCTGTATTCCGGTAGTTAACCACGCCTTCGACCTCGGAACCTTGACCGCCGCCGTCGTAGTACGTCCGTTCGATGTCAACCCGACGCTGCATTTGCTGGAAATTATGGAAGGCAAACGCTCGCACCTCGCTGGATAGGTTCCAGCGGTTGAGTCGGTACAGCCACCGGAAACCCAGCTGTCCGCCAACCATGTGGTTGACATACCGGAATCGATCGGTGATCAAGTCCTCGATCTCGGTGTCGCCGATATCGACAAAGTCTGGGTCTGTAGGATCGGCGGGCGGAAACGGGGGATCGAGGAACACGAATCCATCCTCGTCGTATCGGATGTAAGTCTGATCTTGGTCAAGGCTGTCGAACTTGGTGTAGCGGACGCCGAAGAATGGTTCCAGCAGCCCACCGCGGTTTAGCGGCTCCATGCGGAATATCTTGTTCAATTCGACGTTGCTCAACTTGCCCAAGTTAAGGCTATCGTTCACGTAGTAATTCCGCTGCCGATTCGGCGGTCCGACATTGTTTCTATCGATTGGCGGCTCGACAACGTCGTCTTGCTGCTGCTGCCCGCCTTGGCCAGTGTCCGGCTCCGGACGCCCTTCGTCGTCTTCATTTAGCCGGTTGACGCGCTCTCGTATTACTGTGTCATAGGCGTTCGGCCCATCGACATGCATATATGAGAACAACCAGCCGTGATCGTGATCGACATCGTCGATCATGTAGCCCAAATCCCATCGATTACCCCACGTACGGTCCATCCTATCGAACGAGTCCAAATGGTCCGGACGCGACACACGAAGGTACATCCGGGAATACGAGCCAAACCAGCCTGTCCGCATCACCGGGCCGCCATATCCGTCGATGTCGGCGGCCGGCGCGAAGAATTGCAGGTCGTGGTTGAAATAGCCCGGCTCGACGAACGGATGATAGAACGGTTCGTGCAGCAGTTGGTCCGTATACGAATGTTCGTGGGCACCAAAAGGCAAACTGTCATTGAACTGTCCGAATTGAGCGTTCACCGATGGTGCCAGCACCAAGGCCGCGATCACTCCCACCAAAACACGCATGGTTCTTTTTAGCGACATGGTCGTTTCCACCCCTTTGGGTTGCGATGTCTCAAGCCAATCAGCCGTCTAACCCCGTTGACGGGCGCAAGCGCATGAAACGCTCGGACGTGATTGGCCACGTATGTGGATCGAACGAGTTCTACCGTTTGTGTCGGTAGTATCGGACTGGACCGTCGCAAAAGTTGAGTAAGAAAGATAAGCCTTGCGGAAAATCGCGTCTGTCCTGCCTCAAACCCAGTCCAGCGCATAAAAACGCCTCCACAGGTGGGGCAGGGACCTGGGAGGCTAAAGAGTCAATTGGGCTCAAGGCCCAATCGTCAAGCCCCAGTATGATTGAAGTTCTCCCCGCCGCAAGGTCCGCCTAGATTTTACAGTCTTTTTTTTTAACCCATTCTTCCAGAGCAGCATTCGTTACCGAGAATTGCCATCAACCGGCCGCGCGCCGTATACTTTGGTCGGTCGACCCGTTGCGTTAGGTTACGTACCGGCGGCCGATTTCCAACTTCTTTATGTAACGAGTGGGTTGCTATGAGATTTCGCCATCGAACACGTCTTCTTGCCGCCATCGCTGTCACCATCTGCGGCGGCTCGACTTATGCCGCTCAGAAAACGGACGACGCGGACAGCTTCGTCAGAATACGTCGGGGTGAGGACAAAGCCCCCATCGCCCTGGAGACCGCGATTGTTCGATTTGCGCCGACAGACGAGCAGAACGGCACAGTAGTGGTAGATCTGATCGGTGCAATTCACGTTGCGGACAAAGCCTACTACACCAAGCTGAATAAGCGGTTCAAAGGCTATGAGTCCGTGCTGTACGAATTGGTGGCGAGGGAGGACGCCAACGTTCCGCAACCGGGCCGTGGTCCGGGTAGTGCCGTTGGGGGCCTGCAAGTAGGAATGAAGTCGCTCCTGGAGTTGGAATACCAACTGGACTGCATCGACTACACGCGCAAGAACATGGTTCATGCTGACATGAGCCCGGAAGAGTTTTCGGAGACGATGAAAAAGCGTAACGAAACCTGGTTAGGGACGTTCTTCCGCATTATGGGACGCGGGTTTGCCGAGCAGGCGAAGGATCCGATGGGCAGCAGCGATTGGCAAATCATGGCCGCTCTCTTTGCCGAGGACCGAGCCCATCGCCTCAAGCTAGCGTTGGCCGAGCAGTTCACGAACCTGGAGGACCAGATGAGCATGTTCGACGGTCCCGAGGGATCGACGATCGTCACCGAACGCAACAAGAAGGCGTTCAAGGTGCTGCAGCGCGAACTGGATCGTGGCAAAAAGAAAATCGCCGTTTTCTACGGTGCCGGCCATCTGATGGACATGCAGCGTCGACTGGAGAAGGACTTCGGGATGAAGCGAGTCAAGACGGAGTGGCTCCCGGCTTGGTCGCTAGTTCGCAAGGATTCGAGTGAAAAAGAATGATCGAGATCAACCAGGATTTATCGCCTAAGGACTTGGCTCCGGCATTGGAGCGTTTGTGGGAATTGTCGGCGCGGAAAATCGTGTCGATCAACGAGACTGCGGCCGCAAGGGCGGGCACGCCCGTCTTCACCGTGGCTGGAGAATACCAAGCCCAGGGCTGGACGGAGTGGACGCAGGGATTCGAATTTGGCTCGGCCGTCTTGCAGTTCGATGCCACGGGGGACGAGACGTTCCTGGAGATCGGCCGCGACAACACGATCGGTCGAATGGCCTCTCACGTTACGCACATCGGCGTTCACGACCACGGCTTCAACAATGTCAGCACGTACGGCAATCTCCGGCGTTTAATGCTTGAAGGCCGTATTCTGCACGACCTGCGCGAACTGGACCTTTACGAACTTGCGTTGAAGGCCAGCGGTGCAGTACAGGCAGCTCGGTGGAGCGAAACGATCGACGGTCACGGGTACATCTACTCGTTCAACGGACCACACTCGCTGTTTTCCGACACCATTCGATCGTGCCGGTCATTGGCCATGGGCCACCGCCTAGGGCATGCCTTAATGGGCGAGAACGACGAACCTGTCTCGCTGTTGGATCGTATGATTCAACACGTTCGCACGACGGCCAAGTACAACGTCTACTACGGTGAAGGACGCGACACGTATGATGTACGTGGACGCGTGGTTCACGAGAGCATCTTCAATACGAATGACGGTCGGTATCGGTGTCCCAGCACGCAGCAGGGTTACAGCCCGTTCACTACTTGGACTCGTGGTCTGGCTTGGATCGTGGCAGGCTACCCTGAGCAACTGGAGTTTCTGCGGACTCTTGAGGATGATGAACTGGACGCGTTTGGCGGTCGCAAGGAGATAGAAGCGGTGATGCTGAAGGCCGCCCGCGCGGCTTGCGATTACTTCATCGAGTCGACACCGGTGGACGGTGTGCCATATTGGGACACAGGGGCACCAGGGTTGGTTGCCATGGGCGACTACCAGAACCGTCCGGCAGAGCCGTTCAACGATCATGAACCCGTCGATAGTTCGGCTGCCGCGATTGCCGCGCAAGGGCTGCTTCGATTGGGACGGTATCTGCAGGACGCAGGTGATGGCGAAAATGGTAACCGCTATTGGCAGGCTGGTTTGACGGTGCTGCGCACCTTGTTGGATGCGCCCTACTTAGGCGTCGATTCGGACCATCAGGGTTTGTTGCTGCATGCCGTCTACCATCGGCCACGAGGATGGGACCACGTCCCAGAGGGGGCCAAGACTCCTCGGGGCGAATCCTGTATGTGGGGCGACTATCACTTGCGCGAAGTGGCCTTGTACGCCCAGCGGGTGATCCGCGGCGAACCGTACTATACGTTCTTCGCTCCCTAGGGAGCGTTTAGCGTTGATCGCCACGAGCGCCGATGACGATTTGGCCGATGATCAGCCAAATAGCGACGAATGTCATTCCGAGAGCCGGCTGAAGCCAATTGATAGGCATGGAGTCTGTTTTCCGTTGACAACGTGGCCAGTAACATCCATGGGAGGAATCCTGGCATCCATGCATTCAGTCAACATCGGTCGCCGCCCTGACAACGTGCAACCTGTTTGCCCCAGCTCGTCTGACGCCGTTAATCGGCAGTCGTGGCACAAGCCGTTAATGCGGTCCTTATGTGAAGCTGCTGATTATGTGGAGTTGAGCGGCCTGTTTCGGCGTTTC
>CAZUAH010000693.1:0-6786 GCA_964617665.1 uncultured Pirellulaceae bacterium | reverse complement strand
TCGCCCCTATTCTAGTACCTGCCCCCGCCGCCGCCTTATTTATGCGTGAGCTGATGTAGACATTCCCATTGCGCGCTCCGAGCCCGAAAGGCGCGACCGCTGTCTCTTTCTCCCAAAGCCGTTTTCTCGTAGCCAAATCAAAGGCAGTGACTTGCTGCCGACCCGCAGCAGCATGCCAGCCGAGGTCCCTAGTCATCTTTGCGGCAGTGCCGCCGCTTGTGACCTTGTTCTTCACATTGTATTTGTCAGCCTCGACCAGCCATTGCCTCTGCGCAACAAACAGTCGGTCACCCTCAACGATGATCTCTTCCGTACCTTCCGTTCCGGGAAACTCGTGGAGCAAAGCCCCGGTGTTTGCGTCGAGCACAGAGACCCCACCGCCCATCTGCAGTGCGGCGAACAGCCGATCGCCTTTCACAACCAGTCGGCGGGTGACCACCAGGGGCCCGGACTTGAAAGGCCACATGTGATTGAACCAGTGGTCGAGTTTCTTTCTCCAGAGCTCGATCCCGTTGAATGCGTCCCGCGCCACCAGATTCCAATCCGGGGGAAGAAGAACGGAGTCCTTTTTCCCTTCGTCGATGATGTAGAAGACCTTGCCTTGCGCAGAGACCATGGCCTGGAAACTGCTCATGTGTTCGTGGTGCCGGGTGAATCGAGGGCCGGCGGTCCATTGCAGGTGCGAAAGCGGTGGAGCCAGTCTCGTGCCTTGGCTGACGCGGTTGTTGTCCGGGCCATGCATGTGGTGCGTCCACTCGTCGATATCGGAGGGAACAGGTTTTGTGAACATCACAAAACCGTTCCCGATTCCGGATACGGGATGCGGGATGCGAGAGAGCCACTCCTCGTTGTCCGCTTCTCGCACAACGGCAGCGCCTCGCGGACAGAGCACTCGCAGAATCTCTTCTCCCGCAACTCGCATCTCGCATCTCGCATCAACCACGATCAGGTTCACACAATTGTCGACAAACGGAATGTGTCTGCCGTCGAACGTACGAAATGTCAGGCGTCGGCCGTAGTGCTCGCGAAGCTCCGGCCGGCGTCTCGCCTCGGCGACCTTTCCTGCATCGGTGTCGAGTCCCTGCACGACGACGCCGCCGTGCGCCAGCAGCTTGCCCGTGGTCTCCCCGTTGCCGCAATGAAGATGCACAACGAACGGCCCTGGCCGGTCGTTTTTTTCCCCGAACAATTCGGGCGACAGCTCCAAAGCAAGGCCCTGCCTTTCACCCAGAAACGACAGCGCCGACAACACACCTACGAAAATCAACCGGTTCATTTTTCCGCCTTCTTCGATGCCTTCTTCCTGGCGGGACGTGAGGGCTTCGCCGGAACGTCGGTCGGGATCGTTGCGTTATGCGCTTTGAGCACGGCGTCCAGCTGAGTCTTCATTTCCGTCGCCTTCTCCGGCATCGAGGCAATGAGGTTGTTCGTTTCGCCGATGTCGTCCTTCAGGTTGTAAAGCTCCTCGCGGCCATCTTCGTAAAAGCGAAGATACTTCCAGTCCCCAGCCCGAATGACACTGCCCGGTTTGGAATGGGCGATATGCGGTACTCCAACCGGATAATGCCAGACCATCGGACCCCGCTCGAAATCGGTATCGCCTTTGAGTAGCGGCACCAGGTTCACGCTGTCCTCATGATGTTCAGGCTGCGACGGTAGCCCGGTCATCGCAAGCAAAGTGGCATAAAAATCAACCCCGTGAACCGGAGTGTCACTCACCGAGCCGCGTCTGGTGACCCCGGGCCAGTCGATGATACAGGGCACCCGAATACCGCCTTCGTATATGTCGCCTTTGTAGCTGCGCAGGGGGCGATTTTCCGTCGCCCTCACCATCCCTCCGTTGTCGGAAGTGAAGATGATGATCGTGTCTTTTCGCAGCCCCTTCTCGTCGAGCCAGTCGAGCATGCGGCCGACATTTTCGTCCAGCGATTCGACCATCCCGGCATAGGCTGGACTCTTGAGTTTCACCTTCGCCTGTCGGGCCTTCTCCGCGTACTTCTTCGTCTTCTCAGGTTTCGAGTGAAGCGGTCCATGGACGGTGTAGTAGCTCATGTGAAGCAACCACGGTTTGTCCTGGCCGGAAAAATCGTCCATTACACCGATGGCTTCGCTCGTCAGGCGATCGGTCAGGTATTCCCCCTTGGGACCGTCTTTGAGATTCGGCATTTGATAAGGGCTGAAATACCCTTTGAGAGGATGTCCCCAGAAGCTGCCCGCCACATTGACGTCAAAGCCCTGATCGGTTGGGAGGCGGGGTTCCATACCCTTGCTGAGATGCCACTTGCCGAGAAATCCGGTCTGGTAGCCGCCGACCTTCAAGGCTTCGGCGAGGGTGAACTCCTCCAGCTTCAAAAACTGCCGATCCCTGGAACGTTGCAGCGTTTTTCCGCTTAACTGACTGGCATAGTTATCCACGAAGCCAGTGTTCGACGGGAACTTCCCCGTCATGATGGCGGCGCGCGACGGGGCGCAGATGGGACAGGCCGCGTAGGCGTTTGTGAAGCGCACCCCCTGCGCTGCCAGCCCGTCGATGTTGGGCGTTTCGTGAATCTTGTGTCCGTAACAAGCCAGGTCCCGCCAGCCCAGGTCATCCACCAGGATGAATAAGACGTTGGGCCGCTGCGGTTCGGCTGCGAGAGCTGATGTACACAACATCAATGACACCAGCGCCAGTTGGATAGGTAACCCGAAGCGTAAGCGAGGGACGGAGACGCGCGTAATCCCTCGCTTACGCGTCGGGTTACCAGAAGTTTCGAAACCGCGTCTACTGAATTTACAGCACTTCATCAGTTTGCCTCTCCCGGCCACTTCTTCGGACCAGTCTGCGTATGGTTGCTTGAGTCGCCGTACGACTTCGGCAAGCGGATCTCCTGTTTGTCGACCGGGTGGGGATGAGCTCTGCTGTTGCCAGAGGCTTTCCGTGCCGACTGATTTACGCCGCGAGTACCCAGTTTACCGTGGCCATGGTGATGAGTTGCACCCGGCGATGAGCATCCACGAGATAGTGGATCGGCAAAATTCCATATCCCGTCTGAACGTAGCTATCGAAGGTGACGGTTCCTCCTTGAAGCAGGATTTCAATTTCGCCCTCGTAGCGAAGCGTCTGGTTCGGGCGTAGTGCGGAATCGTCGAGCATGTCAAAAACCAACGGAGTCTTCTTAATCCTGCCCGACGCCAATAGCGGCAACAGCGCCCAACGGTGAATCAGCGGGTTCGTGGTTGCATATTGACGGGAGAACGAGTTCGCTTTGACGGTCATCGTCTTGCCGTCCCAAACGCCTTTTTCAATGAATCGGACGTGGGCTCTGCCGTCGACAAGTGACTCAAGTGTCCATTGCCGGGTGGCATTGTTTTTCCCACCAAACTGCACAGACGTTTTGATGGTACAGCTGGGGGAACTGCCTTTCCCGTCACGTTTCTCAACGGTTTGCACCGTACCGTTACTGAAGTTCACCTTCATGGAGCCCATCGGTTTGTTTTTCGATTTTGCCGCCGCCATTTCCCACGCAAGCAGGGAATACTGCGCGGCAAAAGCACCGCTCATAGCGGCACCGGCTACCGGCGAAAAGGTCGGCAGAACGCCTGTGATCGGCTCGATGGCGCAAGGCTCAACATATGGATTCGGGGACTTGCCCCAGACTTTTCTTGCAGGCGTCTCCTTTTCAGCCGCCAACAGAGGAGGGCAGCTGTGAGCCGCCAAAGCGGCTGCGGTAGTCTGGATAAAAGTTCGTCGTTTCATGGTTAGGCCTCCTCGCGCAGTTTGCCGTAGTAGTTCAAATAGAGCTCTTGCGACTTGCTCTTCTCCGGCGGCTCGTAGAGTTCCACTTTGTCCAGATATTCGAGAATTCGGTTCTTGTGTTTCGCCATGACCGCCCTGCCGTCGGGCGTATCGACCAGATTCTCCATCTCCAGCGGATCCGCTTTCAGGTCAAACACCTTGGTTTTCAATTTTGGGTTACAATAGAAGATCGTCTTGTACTGTGCGTCCCGTACAGCTACCTGTTGACCGTGGAACGATTCGCCCACGATGTGGTCTCGCCAATCAACCTCTTTCCCTTCCACCAGCGGCTTCAGACTCTTGGCGATCGTCATCTTCGGCATCATCGGGACCTGAGCGTAGTCGCAGATCGTGGCGGTGATATCGACCCCGGTCGAAAGATGCTCCAGATCTACTCTCCCCTTTGTTGCGTCGCCGGGATCGACAACAATCATCGGCACGCGCCAGGCCTCCTCCTCCATATAGCCTTTGGAGACGTTGCCATGAAAGCCCGCTCCGTCTCCATGGTCTGCCGTGAAGATGACGACCGTATTATCAGCAAAGCGCGAGTTTTTCAGTGCATCGTATAGACTGGCAATCTCGGCATCGACCATCTCGACCAAGCGGTAATAGCTGTAGATATAGAAACGCCACTCGGTCTCGGTCCAGCCGCTGTAGAACCTGTCTTTCTTCACAGGCGGCTTCCAGCTCGTCGGCAACGGTGGCAGTTGGTCTTTGATGTCTTCGGCAAGGCTGAATTTGCCCTGCCCGCCTCTTGCGCCGCCGGTATAACAGCAGTCGTGCGGATTCAGGAATCCGGCGTTCAGGAAGAACGGCTTATCGTCGGTGTAGTTTTCGAGGAACCCCATACACGCCCGGGCAACCGCCCCGTCAATATAGTCCCCTTTTCCGACGGGCTTACCGTAAATCAGATCGAAGCTCTTGGTGACATCCCGGCCGTTCACATGCCACTTCCCGGCATACGCCGCGTTATAGCCGCCATGCTTCGTGAGCCACTGGCCGAGGTCGGGAATATCCCCGCGGCAGGAATCGCCGTTCGTCGGGGCTCCCGTTTCACACGACATACGCCCCGTGTACCAGCACGTCCGCGCCGGCACGCACTGCGGCATGGCGGCGTATGAGGCGCGAAAGGAACAGCCATCTTTCGCAATCCGATCCAACGCCGGCGTTTTCACATGCGGGTTGCCGTAGGCCGACATGGCTTCCCAGTGCATCTGGTCAACGTGGATAAAAAGTATGTTCGGTCTTTTGCTACCGGTAGCAACGGTTGGCATTAGCATGCTACCGGTAACAACGGTTACCATTAGCAGGCCCGTGCTATTGAGGAATGATCTACGTTCCATGACTATGCCCTTTCTGCAACATGCAATTCACTCTTCATGTCTACTGCTCTATTTCATCAGCACTCCGTTGTGGGCGGGTCTCCCGACCCGCTCACTGTGCTGACCGCAGGTCTCCTCTCCCGCAAACCAATTGGAGACCTTCGGTCGAAAACGTGGGGCGGTCAGGAGACCACCCCACAACACGCCTGCCTGCTATTTGACCAACACATCCAATTCGCCAATCGCCGTGATTGGTTGCCCGCAGGCGCAGACCGCATTGGTGACGACGAGCCTGATGTAGCGATCGTTCGTCGGAACTGGGAATTGAATGGCGTGTTGATCCGTGGCGGCGGCTCGTATCTTCCCCTTCGCCACCGGCATCGACCATGTCTTACCGTCGCCCGAAACTGAGACCTCATATGCAAGCACGCGCCCGTTAGGTTTTGTGCGCGGCGTGTAGGCCAGTCCGGCGATCGGCTTATCGGCTGGAACTTGAAGAACGACGAAGTGAGGTCGCTCGGCAAAGTTTGGCTTGAACCGCGTGTGCCAGAAAGTAGCGGGATCGCCGTCGAGCATATGTCCTGGTTCGTGACCTGGATGGAAGCTGCTCACTTCAGCCACTTTGCCGCCAATCGCTTTCAATACGGATGGTCTTCCGGGACTGGTGCGTTTCCTCGCCTGCGGCGCAGGTTTCGCGACGAAGGGCTTTTTCTGGACCGCCATCAACGGGCTTTTCGGTGAACCGGAAGCACCCATGCCCCAGCGATAATAGAGTTGCTGATTGGTGAGGGCTCGATAGGCGCGATCGAAGGGTTTGTTGGAACTTCCGTAACGCCCCTGCGGTTTGAACTTCTGCTTCGCGACTGCCAGCGGTTCAATTGCTGCCTGAAGCTGCTCGTTCGCGTCCGGTGGCTGGGAATCGAGAATGTTGCCGACACGCACTTGGATGTCCGTGTTGGGATGCGCCATCTCGGCGATCACGACCGGCAGGGCTTCCTTGTAGTGTCCCAGGTTGAACAATCCCTCGGAAGCAAGCAGTCGTACGTCGATGGACTGATCGGCGAGCGCTGTTTTCAGGGTCGGCAGGATCCCTTCGACTACTTCGGGCTCGGCGGTCTGTGTGACCACCATCAATCCCAGCACGGCCCAGTAGCGGACCAGAGGATCGGCATCCACGCTGCGGCTCTTCAGTTCCGAAACAGCCGCCTCTCCTTGGAGCTGCAGGTTGGCGGTTTCAAGAATCCGTTCGTAATCGTCCAGTTCCTGACCGACCGCCCAGAGGGAGCGTCCCCGCGCCCTCTCGTAAAGCTCGCGTTCTTCGACGAGGCCGAGATCCCGCGTTTCGACCATCCAGTCATGGAGACGCTGGCGCATTTGCTTCAACACGTCCGCGTAGGCCGGATCCTCCGCGAGGTTTTTCACCATGTGTGGATCGTTTTCCGAATCATACAGTTCCTCGACCGGCTTGAAGCGCATGGCGAGCAATTCCTGGTCGCAGGTCAGTTTGCCCGCGCGGGCCAATTGCACCCAGTGTTCGAGCACCGGCGCAGTGAACTCAAAGGTCTCGTAGGGTTTGAAAGGCAGGTGCGGGTAGAAGTTTCGCTGGTAGCGGTAACGTTGATCGCGAATGGCGCGAACCATCTCCGATCGGGTGTCGAGGCGGTTGCGAACGGCCACCACGAAGTC
>CAZUAH010000692.1:0-6810 GCA_964617665.1 uncultured Pirellulaceae bacterium | reverse complement strand
CCGGATCCACGAAGGGGCGGTCCGAAGGTCATGATCGAAACCGAATCCGGGGAAATGGAGTTGCCGATCGTGCCCCCCAACAGAAACTGGGGACGATTTGCCTGGGTGCCGCAAGGGGCGTCACGGCGGGCGGACTCACCGCCAAGGGAAAATGGAAAAACGTGAGCTTCATTCCCTATGACATGATGCACCGAAAATGGCAGTACCATCTGCTCGATCTGCTTCGCCAAGAGGTAGACGATCCACGCGTCCAGCAACACATCGATCGGGGCTGGAAAAACTATCCCAAAGGATTCGTCGCCCATCTTCAACCAGGAGACGTGCCGCCTGGTGGAAAGGGCTTGGCCGAATATCTGGCCAAGTACGTGGTCTCCCCGCCGATCTCCGTCCGTCGCCTGGAGCAGTACGACGGCCAGCAGGTCCGATACTGGTACGAAGACCACAAAACACAAGCCATTGAACATGTCACGTTGCCTGTGCTGCGTTTCATCGGCCGCATGGTCCAACACATCTTGCCCAAGGGATTTCAACGTATTCGCTACTTCGGCCTCCACAGCAACCCCCGCTATCAGAAGATCCGCGAGCAGTTGACCACCGTACTTCCCAGGGGAGGCCCGAGTGATCCCCGCGGTTGCCGCGTCCTTCCCCGGCCCCAGTTCGCTCAACTCTTTCTGGACACATTTGGTCAGGAACCTTTGCTCTGTCCTCGTTGCGGCACACCCATGGAATGGGAATACTTATATCATCCACAGTACGGCATTCTGAAAGAAGCACTACTTTTTCAAGATGAGCCTCCCGATGGACGAACCGAATCCAAAGCATCCGGCGTGGCTTCAGGAGACGCTGGCCAAGATTCCCTGGCAACCTCCATCGCACTGGTACAACTACTGCTGCCGTTCATGTGACCACCGCGACTGGGTCGAAGACATCATTGTCGATGGCTTCCCGCCGACGGAGCCTGGAGGATGCCCTGCGCTCATCTGCCCGGAATGCGGAGGCGAGTTCCTCTGGGATCCATCCGTCCCTCAACAACAGTCTCACGTGGAACCAGATTCCGGCTAACCACCGACCCTCGCTCGAAGCGATCTCCTCCAACTCCACGCCTCTCCTCGACTCTTGACAAACTGCCCACAATAACAAATTCCTATTGGACCAAGTAATGTTGACCTGTTGCTCTCGTGAGGCCGCCTTGCCGAAACTCGTTGAACGGCTGGCATAGGTGCCGGTCAGAGCAAAATAGCGCGACGGCGTGCAAACCGGACTGGAGACATACTGGTTCAAGAGAACCACGCCCTCGGCCGCCAGCCGGTCGATGTTTGGGCTCAGATTCTTCGGCCTGCCCTGCCCGTCGCGTCCTTCCGGTAGAAAGTTGAATTCTCTGCGTTCCTGATCGTCGGTGATGATGAACAGGATGTTGGGGCGTTCGTTCGCGGATACGGAACAAGCCGTCAGCAAGCAAGCGCAAGCTGCGACCAGATACAAAATCGCATTCTCCACTTTCATCGAGTCAGTCCGGCAACTGGAGTCAAATCACAGCGGTGTCTTTGGTATGACGTTCTGCGTGACGCGACGGTGTTTCTGAGAAATGGCAAACGGCAACACGTTTTCGGAAACCGACGATACCGTATCATACTTTCTTACTTTCCACCCTTGTTTCGTGATTGCGCAAACAGCCACGTCATGAAGTCCGGCTCCCTGTCGCATCGGTCGCTGCTGAAGTATGTGGTGCCGTTGTCGGCACCAACGATCTGATCACTTTGCTGTTCCCAACTATCGGTATTTGTGAGGCTCAAGGAATCCGTGCGGGCCAAACGTCCACCGGCTACTTCACGTTTGCGAACTCCAGACGCTTGAGCCCTTTTTCGATGTGGTTGTTGTGGTGGAGGAGACGCCAGATGAGTTAGGTAGAATGCGTCCTTCAGATGACTCAAGAACTGTCGACCGCGCGGTAGGCCTCAATAACGGCCTGCTCGCCTTCCGGCCCGGCGATGCTCTGCCCATGCTCCATGCACAGCACTCCGTCGAAGCCTTTCGCGTGAATGTGACTGAATACGTTCCTGTAATTTATCTCACCCGTGCCCGGCTCTTTCCGCCCTGGGTTATCGCCTACGTGGAAAGCAGCAATGTGCTTCCAGGCCTTGTCGATGTTGGGAATCAAATTGCCTTCACTGATCTGTTGGTGATACAAATCATTGACGATTTTGCAGCACGGATGATTCACGCCTTCGCAAATGAGATACGCTTGCGGAATATTCCTGAGGAAGCGGCCAGGGTGGTTTGTCCACCAATTCAACGGTTCGAGGACCATCACCAACCCGGACTTCTCCAGAACCTCACAGCAGTACCGGCAATTCTCGATTACATTGGCCGTTTGATAGGCCGGTTCCATTTTCAGATTAATGGCGCCTGGCACCAGCAAAACCCACTTCGCCCCCGTGCGCGCCGCTACCTCAATCGCATCCTCCAGGCTCTTCTTTATGGCATCCCGAACCGCCTGATCCGTGCTGCTGAAATCCGGCACGCCGGAAGCCACAAAGGGTCCTAAGTCCATGCCAAGGCGCGCGAGTTCATTCGCAATCGCTTCCTGCTCCGCCACCGGACGCTTACCCAGACGATTGTCGAACACGGCCCGAAAGCCCTGGTCCGCACAAAACTTGATGTTGTCAATCGCTTCCGACGAACCAACAAGCCCTTTGAATGCCGCTATTTTCGGCGCGTACTTCAATTTGAACTTACCGGGTTTCGACGCCGCTGACGCCTCGTTACTCATGCTCACTGTAGCGGCTACCACGCCCGCTGCCACACTGCCACTTAAGAAGTCCCTGCGTTTCATGCTACACTCCTCCTTTTGCTGTCGAATCGTTGAGAGTTATTGCTACTGTTTCTTTGGCTTCAAGATTGGCGTGTCCCATCCTTCAATGTCGCTCGGCTTGACATCCGTGACGGACGGCTTGAAGCTGAAGGTTGAAGGGTTGTACGGGCCAACGAATGAGACGTTGGCATCCGCCGTGATGTGCTCTTCCATGCCCATGCACCAGAGCGTAGCGTTGATGATCATGCGTCGTACACCTTCGCTCAGAATGTCTTCCGAAGCGCCTTGAGTCGTGCAGAATGCTCGGCCTTCCTTGCCGTCCTTGAATTCGTAGGTGCGTACCCAGGCGGCCGGCTGTGGTCCTTTGTCCTCCAGTGGCTTCGCACCCACTTCCATCGATTCCAACACGCGATTGGTCGCTAGGATGGTGGAATTGGGCATCGGTCTGGCCGAGTAGGCCCCTGCCATGGCGTGCATGTCCCTAACGCCACGAATCACAGGATGGTCCTTCTGCTCAGGCACAACGTGCATTGCCGTGGCGTACTTGTGATTCCTTCCATAGTGCCCGGCGCCGAGCTTCGGATTCCATGTTTCGCCCAGAATCTGACGACCAAAACCGCCGACGAATTCGTCATCGCGGTAGTTAAAGTTGTGATAGGCATACTTGCCTTTCAGTCCGTTGAATGCATGCGTCGTCGTGCGCAGCCCGAGTACCGGCCCGCCGCGTTTCAAATACCCTTCGAACTTTTCCATCCACGCATCCTCTGGATGCACAAAACGGAGGAATAGAAACAGCATGTCGGCGTCGTCAATGGCCTCGATCCCGGGGATCAGGCTGGAGCCCGGCTTGATGACCCCGTCGGGCGTCTGACCGAAGAGTACTGTGCACTTGAAGCCGTAGCGTTTCGCCATGATGCGGGCGATGGCCGGACACGTCTCCTCGCCTCGGTATTCGTGGTCGGAGGCGATGAACAGAATGTGTTTGCCCTTACCCGGACCCGTATCCCCCTCATAGACAACGCGGTCGGCCGCTGTCATGTGCGTGGAGAGAATGAAGAATCCCGCTGCTGCAAGGAAGACATGTCGTGCGGTCATTGCGCTGTCCTTTTTCTAATCGGTTAATTGACTTCCGGTTCACGGGCCGGTTGTCGCATACGGCGTAGGCCGACCTTCGATAGTTCCAACGGGGTCTGTGGCCTTTTCACTCACGATTTGTCACCACTCGAATCATGAACAACTGCCTGGTTCTGTTCTTGGTAATGCCTGGCACGAGGATCATGTTGTTGGTGCGGTTCCAACGGGGCGCGGGATCAATCCGTATATCGCCGCCATGCGACCCTTTGAAAATGCCCTCACTACGCGCGAAGGTACCGTCGTGGCGTCGATACACGGTGTAGTAGTTTATGTCCGCTTTCTTGTGTCCGTTGACGAACCATAGACCGCTGGGCGACAGTGAAATGTCACCTTCAGGATTGGGGAAGATCTCAGGCGTTCCCAATTGTCCAACCACCTTCTTATACATCACATCGTAGAGAATCTGTTTCGCGCCTCGCCGGCCGATCAACAGGCTGCCTTCCGCCCATTCGGGATGCCCGCCAATGTGAATCTCGTGCAGGGTCAGCCCCGTTCCGTCGGCGCGAATCGAGAATGGCGTGTTGATGCGTTTGCCGCCCTGGCCGCTCCATCCAGCCCTCGCGAAGAAGTATACGTGATCGCTGTCTCGATTCCAAAGCGTATGGTTGACGAATAGCCCGCCATGATCCAGATCCGGATCGCGCTCCCTCAGCTTCTCATCAAGTTGGCGGTAGGACACCAACAGTTGCTTCTTGCCCGTTTTGATGTCGACGATGAAAATGCCGTCGTCTTCCGGCGCGATCTCATCTTTCGACCAGTCCAGCGCTTGGGGATAACCGGTGACCAAACGCAGTCGCGCCAAACGCCCGTAGTTCAAACCGAGCCAGGCTGATCCATCCGCCGCTACGCCGCCGTTGCCGATTGGCGTGTCGCCAAACCGGTACTCGCACACACGCCGCATCCTTTCAATGTCGTAAAGCACGGTGAAAACCTTACCGTTCTCGACATCCCGGTCGTTGAAGAAGAACTGCGTCTCGGCCGCCAAGGGATGCCAATAAAACATCGTTCCTTGTTGCGGATTCCATGCATGCGTTCTGTCGACGCTAATGATCTTGTTACCATCCTGGGTGTCGATAAGGATGACGGCCGCGGAATCTTCCGGTTCGGGCAGTCGATCGATTTCGTCGATCTCCAAACCGAGAATGTATCTTCCGCTAGCATTCCACGGGATCGTCTGGCATTGGCCTATGTACCCGAAGAAATGATGCTTCGTGCCGTAGGTGATCTGCTCGATCTTCAACTCAAATGAGTCCGGCTGCGCCTGGATGGCGGGCGAAGACGACACGAAGACGAATACGAACGCCAAGACGCTGGAGCAGAATGAGCCACGGTTCACGGTTGGGAGTCTGTTTGCGGACATGTTGCAGCACTGTCTTGTAGCGAGTGAATTCATGTGAGTCTGAAAGCCTGAACGCGGACCTAAGTCAACGCAAGCAATCCCGGAACGCAGTGTATCATAATGGCCGCGCTCAAGGTTGGCTCCGGCGTGCCAGCAGATCAGAATGTCTCGTGCCGCAGGAGTGTCGACTCTGTAGTTTTCGCGTAATCAAGAACTGCGGAACTACTCGTCCGATGGGTGCTGCGGCCGCGACACGAATGCATTCGATGGGCGGACCTAGTGGGCGAGCGATGTTACAATCCACGGTGCTTTGCCTGGATTGTCATCAGGCGAAACTTGCGCAGGGAGTTTTTGGCTGGGGGGAAGGAATTGAATATAAAGAGGGGACAATCAGAGGTACCAATGGTCTTCCTTTCCACGGTCTGGGTGATCAGCATCCTGGTTGTGGGAGGATGTTCACGGGCCCATGCAGACGATGGACAAGCTGTCTCAGTCAACATGGGCGTTAAGATCCCGATGCGCGACGGTATCAACCTGGCTGCAACCGTCTACACGCCAAAACTTCTGCAAGAGCCTCTACCAGCTATTCGACATCTTCGTCGACGGCCGCAGGATCGCCCGCAGGAGCTCACCGGGTCCAAACCGGACAACTTCATGGACGTAACCTACGACGTCCCCGCCGAGCTGACGAAGGGCAAGCAGAAGATGACGGTCAAGTTCCAGGCCCATCCGGGCGCCGCGGCGGGAGGTGTTTACGGCTGCCGGATCATGAAATCGGGGAAATGACTGTCGATGTGTCGGCATAATGCCATGGTTCAGAATCACTACCGTCGAAGAAGATAGGGCACTGTGCTCACTGTTACCGAGGACTTCGTATGCCATCGTTGCGGATAACCATCTCGGTCTGCTTACTTGCAATCGTTGGAGCGACTGCTGAGTCAAATGCGGAAGATTCCGTGAGAATCTCCAACGAGTTGTTGAATGTCGCCTTGGCATACCCCTCAGGGAAATTAACCGTTGAGGATCTTCGTTGCGGCTTGGTTTGGCAGCAGTATCTACCCGTGCAATCGGCACGTGGTCCGAAATGGGGCGAGGTTCGGACGGAACCTATTGCGCCGGCTCGGCAGATTCAGATCAAAAATGCCGTCGCCCAGGATCGCACCATTCGTGCAACAGCCAAGTGGCAGGACTATCCGTTTAAGATCACCATGAATTTGCCTGCCGACCAAGCCGTTCTGACGGTCACCGTCGATACGTCGCAGAGGGATGAGGAACTGCCATGGAAGCCCAACTGGGCGGGCGTCATACTGATGACCTATCCCTACGGATTCCATAACGAGACCGTCGTCGACACGGTCGTTCCGGTAGACGAGGGCGTGGTTTATTCGCCCCAAGAAGTCGATCCCTTGGCTGACCCACGCCGCTGGAATCTGACCGCCTTACACAACAAATTGAGCATGCCCTGGTGGGGCATGACCGATGGTCAGCGCGGTGTGATGACCCACGTCAAGACGCCCTGGGATTG
>CAZUAH010000691.1:0-6836 GCA_964617665.1 uncultured Pirellulaceae bacterium | reverse complement strand
CCGATTTCTTTTAGCAGCGGATCGAAGTAGGCCTCGAAATGCGTCGCGAGTGCCTGTTTGCTGAACTTGTCCGACTCCAGGCCGAGCCCCGCAGCGGGCGCGGGTCTTGTATTCGCACCCGTCGAACGCGCGCCCAGTCGGACAATCGTCCATTCGCCCGGTGGAACGTCCCAGATGAGCCGACCATCGGCCAGAAGTTTGCCGGTCAAATCGATGATGTCCTGCGGGTCGATCACCTGCGCCGCGGTCGCAGCCGGGTGATCTGCTGGTGACGGCAGGTACGGTCGTACGCCCGGCATCGAGGTAAACGGGTTGCGAATATGAAGTACTTTTTCTTGAATGTCTGCAATCACCGGCTCACGACGAGGAAACGCAAACAGGGCGACATCTTCGTAGAACTCGCGGATCTGTTTTTGCATTTGCGGCGTCTGGTTGCGGTGATATTTGGAAACCCGCGGCTGGGGCAGAGGCAGCACCTGGTCGAATCGGGCAGGGCCCTTGGTCGTGACCGTCGCCGGAACAAGGTGCTGCATCGACCGTTCGGCCTTGATCCATGGTCCGCCCGTGCCGGTCCATCCAGGGCCTGTGATCGTGGTGAACTCGAGCCCGAGGCGCTCGCATTCGTGGACCGAGTGAACGAACTGCTTGCGCCACTCTTCTCCGAGAAAAGGTGTGCCGCCGGGGACCTGGCCGACACTGCAATCCATCCGCAACACCCCACCAATTCCCGCTTTCTTCATCGCTTCAAGGTCCGCAGTGGCGCTTTCCAGGGAGTTATGCCCGCTTTGGGTCCAGTAAACCCAGAGACGAGACGAGTCGGGCGGATTCCTGAAGTGTTCTTCGAGTTCGGCGGCGATCGCGCCGTTGATCAAGACTCCGAAGATGATGGCTGTGATCACGCTTGCTGTCGTTTTCGTGAATGGTGTCATCGTTGCCTATCGCCCTTAAAACTCAGTATCAGATCCTCACATCCGGGATAACTTGAAGTCTAGTATCCTTAGCGGCGTGGGTTGGGTAAGTCTTCTTGTCGTCAGATCTTCACGGAATCCGCCGCCTCTGCGTTTGGGTATGTCGGGCGGCGCGAAGGTGAAATCTGAGTCGGATGAGTTTTGGGCGATTACTGACAGCACGCCATCGGTCTCCCATCGTGTGTCGTCGAAAAGCGTCTGATTGAGGAATGGTCCCGGCTCACGGTGAATCAGTTTCCAATCGGACCACTTACTTGTTGCTGAAGCAGTCGCAATAACAAGATCACCCTTCTTGAAATAGATATTGAACTTCCATTCGTCGTTCTGGTTCACCATGAAAATCGCATACGCATTATCGTCGGCATCAAGGAAGATCTTGGCTCGATTGCCCACGGGCGAAGGCAGTAGATTACTGTGCCAACTGCCTTGCTCGTCGCGCCAGTAGTGGTGGTAGCTGGATTCTTGTCTTCCCCATACTGCTCGCCAGTCCTCAGGGTCAACCGGTTCAACATAATCAGGGATGTGCCAGACTATTTGATGCGGCCGGCTTTTAGAATCCATGTATTGACCGCCGAGTATGATATGCGTTGCCGTTTTGGCGGTGACTACAGCTACATCCTCGACTTCAGTCCTCCTGATAAATTTGCCGTCACCTGCATCCAGTAATATTTTCCCATTGTTGTCCTTCCAGGATTCACCCAGATCGTCTGTGTAAAGGTAGCAAAGCTGCCCGCTACCGCGCCAGTGGAACATAAGATGGAGCAGGCCATCCTTCGCATAACGCGTGTGATAGTTTGTGTAACCGTTGTCGGCAATAATGGGCCGAGGGCCGCTCCATTTTCCCGTGTCCGGATCGTAGGTGTGAATGACGCGCACTTCCGGGGGACGGCGATCTCCCGCTCGATAGAATAATTGGAGTTTGTCGTTCGGTGTGACGATGAACCGCGGGTAGGTTACCAGGCCGCGGGGGTTCAATCTTTCAGCGAGTGGACTGTGGTCGAGTATGGAGTGGACCGGACCGAACAGTTCTGGTGTCCACTTAATGTTATCAGGATTTGTGGCTGCGCCTTTTGATGACACACGGTAATTCATTGTGTGCATGTGATGGTCGAAAGCCAGGTGAATCGTGCCGTCGGCGGGGCACATGCCCATTGAGATTGTATTGTGGGCATCATGGGCCCGGTAGTTTTGGTCACCGGCTCCAAAGATATAGTCGCTAAAACGAAAAATCTCCCATTCGCCGTCGGAAAGGTGCCTACGCCCCAGGCAAACCTGGCGCTTCTTATCATACCAGGTGACGTACTGGTATCCCTGAAACGTCTTCAGGGCATCTTGTTGGAATGCCTGTCCGTTGATGGCACTGTGCTGGCCGCCATAGATCGTGAGCGCTTCGGCGTCCACCACGCTGTCACCGATTTTTGTGACTACAACACCAGATTGGCAGGCGGTCAATAAAAGTATAATGACTGTGGGGAGGTGCATGTGATGATTTGTCCTCATGCTAGTCTGTAGTCGTTTGTTGATAACGCTGTCGTCACGGGCGCGGCTTTAGCCCATCGATCTGCTCATTGAGGTGCAGAGCTCGGGTGGCAAAAGCTCATTCGTCCATTTGGTGTCTTCATGTTCTTGCTTCTTGCTCCAATCCGTGCTTGCCGCCATTTCCCGATCGCCGTGTTCTTGTGCCTTTCGATTACTCATTACGCGGCACGGACAGTGGGAGGTCCAGCCAAGCTAGGCCGATGTTTCGCCGCATGTGGCTGGTGCTGTCACCGCCCGGCGCGTCGTAGAACAAAGCCGCTCGCTTGCCGACTCGCACAACCGACGGCAGGCCGATGCATTTTGTTGACCACGTACAATTCTTGCCATCGAGCACAACGGCCTTGTTTTTCGGATCCCATCGGTTCGGGTCCTTGGTCCAGTAGACCCAAATAGCATCAGTGTACTCTCCGCGATCGATGCCGATGTGGTTGGTGAAAAGAAACCACGTCTCGATGCTCTTCTCGTAGTAAAGCGACGAGTTCTCGATCTGCTCTTCGATGGGCACCATCGGCTGTGGGTCGACGATCCATGGACCATCGAGGTTCTTCGTCCTTGCAATCCCCAGCGTGCGTTGAACGCAGGGATTTCCGGTCTTTCGAGTTGTAGCGCTGAAGAACTGGAGATACTCGTCGCCATGTTGGATGACCTGGCCAGGACTCGCGGTTATGGAGCAGTACGTTTCGGCCTCCGTGCGGAAAGGCACAACGTCCCTTTGTTTGATCCATGGGCCTGCCGGGCCGGCTGCCTTCGCTTTCATCGTGAGATAGGGAAAGGACGGGACCAGATTGGGCGGGGCGGACACATTGGGCGTTCCGAGATAGAACATGTGCCACTGGGTGCCGTCGAAATAGGTGACACCATAGGAAGCGGACCGCGAGTCGTCTTCTCCCGGCTTGCCGAAGTCGAGGATAGGCCCTTTCTTCTCCCAGGTCACGAGATCAGTGCTTACCGCCAGAGAACAGAGCCATCCTTTCGGACCGGCCGCATCGTAATGCATGTAGTAGGCGCCATCGGCTTCGAACACCCAGACATCACGGGCGCCGAGGATATCGCATTCTCCCGGTCCGTCGCCGTACCGAAGCACGATACCGTGGTCCTTCGCGTCCATCCTCAGCGTTGCCGCCGGACGACCGTCGCGGTACTTGGAGTCTGCTGCCCATAAGGTGGATGTAAATAGGATTAGGGTTACGAGCTGTATGAGTCTCATTTCGATCTCCCGCAATACAAGCTAATGACCAACGTGAGTCGAAGGCTCACTCAATTCGATCCTCCGCCATCACAGAGACCGGCCCGAGCAGCCCGGAGGGCAACAACGGGGAGCCTTTCTTGTAGGTCGTCACGTTGGTTTTCGTCAGCCGTTTTTCCGGCGGCAACGCGGCGTCGCCGATCAGGCGGTTGGGCCAGAGGTTTACTACGTCGATTTCAAGTCGATTGCCGGTCGGTTTGACGGCATTGGTGATCTCGACGCGCCAAGGGGCTGTCCAGACGACGCCGAGGTCCTTGCCGTTCAGTCGTACCGTCGCCAGGTTCTGGACGCGGCCGAGGTCGAGGTAGATCCGAGCGTTCTCGCGGCGTGATGTCTCGGGTAAGTCGAGCGTCTGCCGATAGGTGGCCGTGCCGCTGTAGTGGCGGATGCCCTCTTCCGGTCGCTTAGTCCAGTCTTCGAGTTTCTCGAACACGACCGACTCGGGCCCACCCCATTTCGGATCGAACGACACCTTCCAGGGCCCAGCGATTTTCGCGACCGGTTTCAACTCGGGGAAGTTCTTCGCGTCCTTCGAACTCTTGCCCTCGGCTTTCTTGCGGAAGACCACGAAGTAACTCTCCCGCGGCGCGAACGCCAGCGGGACGGCCGTACGGCCGTCTTCCACACGCCAGTCGGGCAAATCGCGAATCTGTCCGGTGATCGCGTCCCAAAGCTCCGGTCGCTTGCCGCCAGTGCGGAACACGACCTCTGCGGTGGCCGCCACGCGCGACTGATTGCTGACGAAGTAGATATCGCTACCACCGTCGCGACGGTGAATCCAATCGAGTCTCGCTTGCGGGTTCACGTCGCGAAACTCGATGTCGGGGGCCAGGCCATCAGCTTGAACGATCTCGTCAAGCGTCATGCCGGAAATCAAGCGGCCCGAACCAATCTTACGCTGCCCCGACGCGGCCGAGTCGGCTGGCCACAGTGAGTCGGCCAGCTTCTTTACCTGCTCGTCACACTCAGGATGGTTCGTCAGGCCAGGCGCACCGGTCGGACGGGGGCCGATGACCGTCACGCCGCCGGTGGCCAACTCTTTGATCTTCTGTAGTACGATCGGCGATACGCTCCACGACGCCTCGTGCGGCAGCACCAGGTAGCGATAGCTCATCCCGTCGGGCAGCACGAGCCGGCCGTCCTGGGCCGACGCACGAGTGAGTAACACTTCGGCGTTCACGGCGTCGTAGTCGAAACCGGCCGGGCGCATGGGCTGCTGCAGGTTGCGCGGTGCGATGAAACCGGGGATGTCCTCTCCGCGGAAGTAGGCGAAGTCGGCCACGAAACGTCCCTGCCGCAACATGTGCTGGCAGCGGGCGATGTAGGTGAGCCACCCGTGGCTCATGTCCCACCAAGTGACGTAGGGGTCGAAGTGCGTGCCGACGTTGACCCACTGGTAACCCGGGATGTCGTTCAGATTCGGCTGATGCACCCAGAAACAAAGTACGTAACGAGTCAGGCCGTGGCAGAAGGCCTCGTCGCCGATGTCCTTCATGTTCCAGGGCGTGGATGTCCAATCACCGGCATACATGTAGGTGAAAGCTTCGGCCTGACAGATGGGCTTGCCGTAGACGTGGGCGGCGCAGGCGGCCTGTTTGACGGTCGGATTCTGATTAGGGGCCCAGGTGATCGGGCCATCCGGCTCCACTTTCCGCTTCCAGAACTCACCCATGGGAATGTCGTTGATTCCTTCGCATTGCAGGGCGTCGATCCAGTGTTTGAAGAACGGCCCGCCCGATTCGGGATGCGTGCCGCGCAATCCGCCGGCGAGCGTCCGTTCGCGCAATCGACCGTAATAGTTGGCTGCCACCAAGTCGGCCGCCGTGCGGCGATAGTCCGCCAGGAACCGCCGCGTGGTCTCGGCGTCGTCCACCGTCGCCCCCAGCACGGCCGGCAGGAACAACAGCGGATCGTAGCCGCGACGCCGTTGGAACTCCTCGCGCATTTGGGGCGTCCAGGTGGGCTGACCCAGTTCCCAACTGTCGATGTGGAAGTACTGGAGCGTCTGGCCCACCAGCGGTCCGGCGTCGGCAATCAACTTGGCCCCGGTCGCGGCGAAATGGGCGTCCATGGCCGCGGCGCACATCGTGTCGATTTCCAGCCCGACGGGTCCGGAACCGACACACTTGGTCCGGTTGCCGTGCAAGGTGTAGCCGATCCGCAAGACGCGCCACTTCGCGGCCGGAGCATCCCAGGTCAAGTGCCCTTCATCATCGATGAACTCCGTCAGGTCTACCATGGCGTCGCGCTGCCACGTACCCTTCCGAGCCAAACGGGGATTCTTCATTTCGGCACGAGTCAACAACGCGATCTCCGCGACCTGGACGTTCCAATTCTCCTGGCCCCGAAAGGGATGGGAGGAGAGGAAAACGACCCGGAAGTGGGCGGATTGCGTTTCGTCCAGTGGGACGACGAGTTCCGTATTCGGCTCAACGGTTGCGTGCTTGATCGTGCGGTACTTCTTTCCGCCATCGGAGCACTGAATTTCGATCTCCTTCGGCCCACAGTCGGAGTACGGCATCAGGTACAGCCCGGCCGCCGGCCAGGCTTCGTCATAATCGAACTGGAGATACTCGGGCTTTTCCGGCGTCGGTCCCATGCCGGGCTTGTCGCTGTTGGAGATCCAACGCGTGTCGTCCATGCCGTCTTCGGCCAGGGCGGGAGAATAGTTGGGGAAGTTCGAACTGGCCGTCAATCGCGGTTCGTGCGACGCGCCCTCGGGCAACGGGCATGCCAGCACCGCAATGTCACGATAGAAGCCCTGTACCGTCGCCGGCTGCGGCAGGTCTACGCTCACGCGCCCCGGTCCTCTCACCACGCTCGCCGCGCTGACGATCTTCTTCGCGGCGTGTTCCGGCGTGACCCAGGCCCCGCCGCAGTTCCAACCGCTGCAAAGGTTCACACCCAGCGCGATTCCCAACCGGTCGGCTTCCCGGACCGCGTGATTATACATCTGGCGCCACTCGGGGCTCATGAAGTGCGGCCCCCGCGGCGCCGGCCGCTCCGCTTGGCCGGCGTCGAACAGCAACGCCCCGCTGATCCCCTGCCGCTTCATTTCCTCGAAGTCGCGAGTGATCCCCTCC
>CAZUAH010000690.1:3455-6853 GCA_964617665.1 uncultured Pirellulaceae bacterium | reverse complement strand
GCGGACGAAGCCACAGTGACGGTTGTCCCGCCAAGTTGGCGACGAGATTTGGTACGTGAGATCGACTTGGTCGAGGAGATCGCTCGGATTCACGGCTACGACGAGATCCCAGAGGACGTGGGCGTCCCCATGGTTCCGTCGCATCGCAGCGACGAAGACCGCGTCTTAGATGGAGTGCGGCACGTGCTCACCTCGGCAGGATTCGACGAAGCAGTGACAGCCAGCGTCGTACCCGCGGAATGGTCCGATGCTTTCAGCCCATGGAGTGACGCGACGCCAATCCAGGCCAGTACGCCGATGCTGAAAGGCGCCGATCAGCTGCGTCGCAGCCTGGTGCCTAGCCTACTAGAGGCTCGCCGCGTGAACGAGTCATTGGCCAACCCCGTGATCGAGTTATTCGAGACGGCCCGGGTCTACCTGCCGCAGGGCGGCGAGCTGCCCAGTGAACAGCGGACGCTCTCGATTGCCAGCGGCGGCGACTATTACCACGTGAAAGGCACGATCGAGGCAATGCTGACCGCACTGAACCCAACTGCGCGTCTGGAAGTGGTCGATACAAAGCAGACGCTGTTGGATCCGGCCAAATCGAGCGAATTGCGCGTCGAAGGGCAGTTGCTCGGATACTTGGGTGGAATCACCAAGGCCGCATTGAAGCAGTTTGGCCTGCGGACTCCTGCGACGGTGGCTGAGATAAGTCTGAGTACACTGGCTGAAGCAGCCCGGTTGATACCGCAACATGTGGACCAGAGTCCATATCCGGCTATCGACCGCGACATGAACTTGATCGTCGACGAATCCGTGCGTTGGACGGCCCTGGAGGATACGGTTCGCCAGTCGGCGGGTGACTGCCTGGAGGCTGCCTCGTACTTGGATACCTATCGCGATCCGAACAAGGACGGAGCCGGCAAGAAACGCCTGTTGCTGTCGATTACGCTACGTTCTGGCGAGCGGACTCTTACCAACGAAGAGGCAGACAAAATCCGAGAAAACATCGTAGACGCTTGCCAGAAGCAGCACGGCGCGGTTCTACTAAGCAGTGCTTAGACACGAATGTGCGGTTGGCGATTCCCGCGTGTGGAGAATAGCGACCTGTTGCTTACTTCCAACCGTGCAAACAATCTTCAACTCCGCTTGAGTGCATGAACTGGTTCGTTGGCGCGATACTTATTCTGTTGCTCGCCCTGATTTTCAACTTTGGGCTGCTGGCGTACGCCATGTACGCACTGCTGGGCGTGTTGGTTGCCAGCCGCTTTCTAACGAAGACGTGGGCCGAGAGCCTGGCGGCCAAGCGCGAGTGCAATCGGCTGACCGCCAACGTCGGCGACAGCGTGGCGGTCATCGTCAACATTGAAAACTCGGGGCGATTCCCAGTCCCTTGGATGCTGGCGGAAGACCTGCTGCCGCGTCAAGCACTCCTTCACGATCCGCCGAATCTGCGAGTCTCCGGACGGCGCGTTCGGCTGGCCATGCTGAAATCTGGTGGCGAGAGGTCGATCTTATACCAACTGACGTGCAACCGCCGCGGGTACTATCAGCTTGGCCCCCTGGTCCTGGAAACGGGCGATTTGTTCGGGCTGCATCGCCGGTACCGCGTGCTGAGTGATCCTCACTTCCTGCTGGTCTACCCGCAAGTGATGCCGATCGAAGGTTTCGACATCGCGTCCAAACGGCCTATCGGCGAAGTGCGCATGACCTACCGGCTGTACGAAGACCCGACGCGTATTGCAGGCGTCCGGAAATACGAAGCCGGCGATCCACTGAATCGCGTCCATTGGCGAGCGACAGCTCGGACCGGCAAGTTGCACAGCAAAATCTACGAACCGTCGACCGTGGCTGGTGTGACCATCCTGCTGGAGTTTCACCAGGATGCGCACGACCCCCGGCACGAACCGGTGCGTAGCGAGTTAGCCGTGACGGCTGCCGCATCGCTGGCCAACGCGATCTACGAAATGGGGCAACAGATCGGCCTGATAACCAATGGCCGAGACGCAGCGGACCGTATCCGCCAGGAAGGATGGGACTACGACATCCGCACTCGCGACGCCGCTCGCAAAGCCGCCAGCATGGCCGATGTCAGCGATCGTCTGCAACCGGTCGTAGTCGAGACGCGCCGCGGCCCCGAACAGTTGATGCGGATTTTCGAGACGTTAGCCCGCGCAGAACTGACCGACGGTTTGAACTTAGCCCAACTGATCGGCGAAACGGCCAGCCGTATGCCACGTGATGCCACAGTGGTCGCGATCCTCCCCTCGGTCACCGAGGAGAATGCCATCGCATTGGGCAATCTGAAACGACGCGGGTTTTCCGTCGCGGCGATCGTGAACCTATACGAGGAATACGACTTCGCCGAGGCCTCCGGCCCACTGCTGGCGCAAGGCATCGAAACCCACCATCTGAAAGGCGAAGCCGGCATCGTCGACATGTGCCGTAGGTTCTTGCTGAGATAGTTGGTCTAGGGCGCGTCATCCGAAACGGCAACGCAGCCTTCCAACAATCCCTGACGAGTCACGCACACGCCCCTCCGTCTTGACGATGACGCGATGCTACATGTTCACTCAGCACCACGATTGGCGCGCGTATTGTCGCAGGCAGATGCGTAAATTTCGCATTGGCGACCGTTGGTGCGCACGGCGGGATCCACATGCTATAGTTTTCCTGGATCACCTCGTTCCCTAAGCAGTCTGTCCCAGAAACCGTGGGGCGTTCTGGCTTGATCGAACAAGCGGTCATTCTCAAGCCATAGACTACTGGCTCGCTCACGTCGCCTGTTCTCGAGAGAACGTCGTGCCCGCACCTCAACACCCCGTTTCGGAGGACGAAAATGAGTGAATGGCAAGGCTATGAAGGCACGGCTGTCATCGCTGAGGACCTTGCGAAGACAAGACGCCCCAAGATTCTGGTAATTGATGACGACCCCAACGTGACGAGCGGACTCAAGCATCGCTTCCACAACTACGATGTGGAAGTTCTGGAGGCGTACTTCGGAATGCATGGGCTCGCCGTGGCAATCGATGAACGTCCCGATCTGATCATCACCGATCTGAAAATGCCACAAGGGCAAGGTGACCACATCATCGAGTGCCTGCGAGGGAATTCGCAGACTCGCCACATTCCGATCATCGTCCTGACCGGCCAATCAAACAACTACCTGCGGCGCAAACTGAATGATCTAGGAGTCGACGCCTACTTCACAAAGCCGGCGGCCTTTGAGGCACTACGCGAAGCCGTATCGCAGCACATCGATCTCCGGGAAAAGCGGAATTGTGAGTGACCCAACCGCGCAAGGAACGGTTGGGGCGTCGGTGGGATCACGCAACACGAGTTCGATAGGTCACGGCAAAGAGTCTTGTCAGGAGACGGCGCGTTACCGCATGGCCAAAGCAAGATCCCGACCGACG
>CAZUAH010000690.1:0-3355 GCA_964617665.1 uncultured Pirellulaceae bacterium | reverse complement strand
CACGCGGTGAGAGTCAGCGATGCGGCAGTATTTGCCAAGCAGACACCGGTTATCGTCTCGAACGGCTTGAACGTGCTGCGACAATACGGGCACATCAAGACCGGCGCGAAGATTAGTCGGCCGAACATGATCTATGTCACGATCGGCGAACGGTGCAATCTGCGGTGCAAGTACTGCTACAGTTGGAAATCGTCTGGCCAGAACGATTTGCCGACGGAAACGTGGATCAAAGCGCTCGACGAACTGCTCAGTTGGACCAAACGTCCCAAGCTGAATATCTCGGGTGGCGAGCCCTTTGTCCGCAAGGACATCTTCGAGATTCTGAAGTTCGCAGTGGACAAAGGCGCGCTGACGGGAGTTGTGACAAACGGATACGCGATGACGCCCAAGATGGCGCCGCGCGTGGTCGAGCTGGGCCTGACAAACCTGAACGTCTCCATCGACAGTCTCCAGCCCGATGTTTTTGATTTCATCAGGGCAGAAGGCAAAGAGGGTCATACGCAACGGGTGATCGATTCCATTCTGCGCGTCATGGAAGAAATCGAACGGCAGGGATCGAACATGAAAGTGTTCCTGAAAACCGTCGTGTGCGGGCAGAATGCGGACTCGCTCGTCCCGCTGGTTCAGTTTGTTCTGGAGCACGGGATTTCCGGTATCATCTTCCAGCCGCTGCAGGACGTTTTCGGCGATTCGCCGGACTGGGGCGACCAGTGGTACAAAAACTCTGTGTTGTGGCCCGAGGATCCCAAACCGCTGGCCGATGCGGCTGAACAACTGATCGAGCTGAAGCAAAACGGCGCGCCGATCATGAACCCCGTCTCGCATTTGGAGTCGTGGGGCGACTACTTCGAAGATCCAATTCACGGCGTGGGTGGGCAATTGGGCAACAAGACCGCCGACAGCGGGCGCCCGCGGGCCTGTCGAATCGGCCACACGCATCTGTATGTCGGTGCGAACGGCGACATCCATCTGTGCTGGGACTACCCGAGCGTCGGCAACATCAAAAGCGATTCGATCCCCGAATGCTGGGTCAGCGACAGAGCAGAGCGAGTGCGCGAGAAGATCGCACACTGCACCAAGCCTTGCACCGTCAGTTGCCTGCTGGATCGCGGCTTCAAAGACACCGTGTCCACATTCGTCAAACTGGTCGCGCCAAACCGGTAGCCGGCCGAAGCCTTGCTCCTTTGACGAGATACGAGAAGGCCCGCCCCGTTGTTTTGCTGCCATCTATAGAAAGACGCGGGCTGATGGCAGAGCAGGGCAGGGCCCCCCGAAATACCGTTCCCGGAACGGTCTCGCTTGGCGTCTCTCTTGCCGCGAGCAACCAACGTCCCTGATTTGCAGGCATGTAAAAGAGCCGACCGCTTTCGCGCTCAATTTGAGGTTATTCGGGAAAAGTGAGATGCGTGTGACCTAACGTGTCCAGTCGGCTGCGATGATCTCCGTGGTAGGGAAAACAACCCCCAGAAGAAGCCCCCAGCCAATTTCTTCTAACTTGGGGGGCTCGTAGCACTTGAAAGTTTGGAAACTCTCGCCCATAAAGGAGGTAAGAACAATGATCACCGCAACGAAGGTAAGCACCAAAATGGCAAAGAAACAACCAAAACCCGACAAAGCGGCCAACAAGACATCCCCCAAGACCGTCGCTCCGACCAAGAGCAAATCGTCTGCCCCGGACGACGACGGCAATCTGAAGACCGCCCTGCAGCAAATCGAGAAGAAATTCGGCGAAGGGGCCATCATGCCGTTGGGCGCCGACAAACGGGGACCTGTCGCCGGGATTTCCACGGGTAGTCTGTCGCTGGACATGGCTATGGGCGGGCAAGGCATTCCGCGCGGCCGCATCATCGAGCTATTCGGTCCGGAGTCCAGCGGTAAGACGACGTTGGCCTTGCACTGTGCGGCTGAAGCGCAGAAGAACGGCGGAATCGCGGCCATCATCGATGCCGAACATGCCTTCGACCCGACCTGGGGGAAGAAGCTGGGCGTCGAGCTGGATACGCTGCTGGTCAGCCAGCCTGCCTGCGGCGAAGAGGCCATGCAGATTACCGAAATGTTGATCAAATCCAACGCGGTCGATCTGATCATCGTCGACTCGGTAGCGGCGTTGGTGCCGCGACAGGAGTTGGAAGGCGAGATGGGCGATAAGCACGTAGGTTTACAGGCGCGGCTAATGAGCCAAGCCATGCGAAAGCTGACCGGCGCAATCGCCAAGAGTAAGACCGCCGTGATCTTCATTAACCAGATCCGAGAAAAGATCGGCGTCATGTTCGGCAGTCCCGAGACCACACCCGGCGGCCGCGCGTTGAAGTTCTACAGTTCCTGCCGGCTGGACGTGCGCCGTATCGGACAGTTGAAAGACGGCGAAGACGTGGTCGGGCAGCGCGTCCGGGCAAAGGTCGTCAAGAACAAGGTCGCGCCGCCGTTCCGCCTTGCGGAATTCGACATGATGCATACCAACGGCATCAGCTACGAGGGTGATGTATTGGATTTGGCGGTGACGCACAAGATCGTCAATCGCAGTGGTGCTTGGTTCAAATACGACGACGCCTACCTGGGCCAGGGCAAAGAGAAGGCCAGAGCATTTCTAGTCGAGAACTCGAACGTCACCGAGGAGCTAAAGGAAAAGGTGCTGGCCGCTACCGGCTACGGTGTGGAACCGCCACCGGCGCAGAACGAAACGTCGAATTGAGCGCGCATTGAGACAGGTTGTAGGGTATTCAGGAGAAGTAGTTGTTGAACTCGCTTCAGCCGAATCAATCCATGAATCCGCGTTGCCATCGCCTTTGCATTTCGGCGATCGTTGGCTCGTTGCTGTTGACCTTCGTCGGAGCGCCGCGTGTGGATGCTCAGGAGCCAACAGCGCTCGAGGCTGCGTTGGCGATCGAGAAAGTACTTGTCGACGCGGTGGCTCGAGCCGACAAGTCTGTGGTTGCTATAGCCCGCTACCGAAAAGACCGTCCCATGGCTCCGCGCGGCGCCCTCGGTACGCCTTTCGGCCCTGGTGGGAGCGGGGAAGACGCGCCCAACGAATTCGCGACCGGAGTCGTGATCGACCGGCGAGGCTACATCGTCACGAATTATCACGTGCTGGGGAATCCTGCCGAGAACACGTACAGAGTGTGGGTGAAACGGCGACCTTTCCAGGCGGTCAGCGTGATGACCGTGAACGAAGTGAAAGCGGGCGATCCTTGGACGGATTTGGCCGTGCTCAAGATCGAGGCCGATGACCTGGAGCCTATCACTTTCGGCGACACCAAGAACCTCAAGAAATGCCAGATCGTCATCGCATTGGGGAATCCATACAACATCGCTCGCGACGGCGACGTCAGCGCTAGTTGGGGAGTCATCTCGA
>CAZUAH010000689.1:0-6885 GCA_964617665.1 uncultured Pirellulaceae bacterium | reverse complement strand
CGGCCTTGTTCCCGGCAAAGGAGTTGCGATTTACGACCAGCGGGCCGGATGCCGCGCAAGCAGCGGAGCATATCGAACCGGCCATTCGACAGATTGTCGAATCGCTCGGGGACAAACCGCCACGACGATCCGGAAACCATCAGTCGGACGAAGAGTTTGTGACCCTCAAACAGCAGGCTTTTCGTCTGATGCCGTACCCGCCGCAAGACGACGGCAATTTCCATTCGCGGCATGGCTATCGCGGTTGCTTCCAGCACGCGGCCAAACCTCACGTTTTGCGTCGAGCCCTGCGAGCAGTGGAAAACGCGATGCTGTTCCAGGGCGACGACACTCAGTTGCTGGTCTGCGCGGGAGTGTTGCTGGAAGGTCTGTCGGATGCGGTGCGGTGGAGCGAGGGACGCGGCAACACGAATTCTGAACCGTGCCCTCGTGAGCGGGTGTTACTGGAAGCGAGCTTTGATTACCTGGAAAACGCTCTGCTGCTGGAGTCGAACTATAACACGCGCGGCGTTTGCTACCAGGCAACCACCTGGCGCGACCGGCCGCTTTTGCCGGAACGTGTCACTGCCATGGCCGAACGCATGGCCCGTGAGGGGACCGAGGGCGGATGGTTTCCCCATCAAGCAAAATGGGGCTGGATATGGCTGGCCCGACTGGCTCCCGATATGGAGACCAAGATCGAGCATTTCCGGCAGGCGGCAGATCAGAATGTCGAGCCTGATACGCTGCTCAATCTCCTGGACACCATCGACAGCCAACTCCTCGAGCATCCGAAAGACAAGGGCGTCGCTGAACATGCCGCCAGGCTGGCAGACGATCTGGTCCAACGCGATTCGGCCTTTCATCAAGCACTTGGGCAGTATCTGCGTTCACGGGTCGGCTATTTCGCCGACCAGCGCGATTTCCGTTGGGTGCCTCATCTTCGCCGGGCGATCGACTTGATTCCCGCTATGAATGCGGAATACGGTCAGGCATTTGTGCGGTGCAACCTGTCGTACCGTCTGTACAGTATGCTGCAAGCCCGCTTCGGCATTAACGGTCACGCCGAATTGACGGGCGACACGCTTGAGCTGTTCGAGACTTATGCCACGAAGCAGACAGTGATCGGCAACTACCATTCCTCAAGCCTCGCGCAAGGGATGCTGCTATTGCTGCCGGCCATGTCAAAGCAGGGACGTCATGAGGCCGCTTCGCGGCTGCTGTCTCCCCTGCTGGAGCATTACACGCACGGCGGGTCGGCGGACTTCGAGCGGATGCGACTGGCCCGTTGGCAAGACCACTTGCGTCAGGCGATCGCTCCTGGACCTCGGTTGGCGCGCGACTATGTTTCGAGAATTTCACTTCCCACCACCAGTCGCAAGACGCGAGTCAAGAAGCTGGTGCATGCTCGGGGCCACGTCTGGGCGCTGCGGTGCGACTACTCGTTGCAGGACCAGCTTGGAGAACTGTTTTCTTTGCCGGCTGGCACCACCGAGGCTGCGCGCGTAACCGGCGTCGACGGCGTGGTGACGGACATCGCCGCTTCGTCGGATCAACTCGCGGTGGCCACTATTGATCGGGGCTTGTTTCTCTTGAACGGCACGTCGGGCAACGCCCGTCATCTGGAGCCGGACAACTCGCCGCTGCCCTCCGAGCGAATCCGTACGCTCGCCTCGGATGGCCGCTGCTTCTACCTCGGACTTTTCGGCAAACAGTTCTATCACGTTTATCAACTGCACCCGCAGGAGAATACGCTCCGCGACATGGAGTCGAAGATCAGTTACCACGCCTACTACCAGACCAGGTACAGCCAAGCCGAGAAGCGGTTGGTGGTGCAGACCTGGGACGAGCGGTCTTTCGACGATCGCGGCCAAACGCTGTGGCTCCGGCGGAAACCGCACCAGGACGCAGTGCACGTGACCACCGTCACGGACGACACCGGGCAGAAGCTGTTCGAACACGAAGGAATCGAGTTGAACTACGTCTACGATTTCATTCGCTGGCACGACAAGCTGGTCTTCGCCACGGGCAACGGTCTGTACGTGGTTAGGCCTGAAGACGGCCAACTGCGTTGTGTGATGAACGAATTGGAGCTGGAGTTCTTCAGCCTCTGCGGCGTCGGCAAGCGTCTATACGTTGGGACAAATCAGGGACTGTTCTGCATCAGCAATCGGTTGTTGGACGATGTCGGCCCGTCACCTTGAGGCGAACCATGCGACATCGGCTCACAGAGAGTGGCACGCCCCCGCTGAGCGAAAGAATGAAGGACGGCTGATGAGAAAGCACGTTCGTTTCGCATTTCGGATACTCACAGGCGTGTGCCGGACACTGGCCATTTGCTTACTCGCTGGCTGGGCCGTTCTCCCTCAATCGCTGGCTGCAGAGGCAGAAAAGCAAGATCGCAGACCCCGTCTCGCGCTCTGCTCGTCGGGAGGCGAAAAGGCGGGAGCGATTGCGGCGTTGATCGAGGTCGAGTTGTCCCAGCGGGACGACGTTGTGCTGCTCGATCGAGAGCATGTGATCAAGGTCTTGGCGGAACGCCAACTTCAGTTGAAAGGACTGTTGTCTGCAGAGGATGCGTTGAAGGTCGGGCAGTTGCTGAAGTGCGACGTTTTGGCGGAATTGCATCACGACGAGGCAACTCAGGATAATGCCGAAGTCACGTCGCTGGTCGCCTTCGATTCGGTGACCGGCGTGCGGTTGTACGACGGCGCGCTGCCTGTCCAGGGGGACCTTGACGAACGTGCGGCTGCGGCTTCCAAAGCACTGGCGATGGGACTGGCAAAATGGCAAGGGGGCGGCACAGTGCCAGAATGCCGTACGCTTTCCTTTGTCAGCATCCGTCAACTTGACTTGTCTGAAGATTTGAGCCATGCGTCAGAGACGGTTGGGCTGTTGCTCGAGCGGCGGTTAGTGAATTTGCCGGGCGTCGCCATCCTCGAACGCGAACGGCTCGATCTGATCAAGAGGGAATCCAAGCTGACCGGGCTCCGGCGTGACCGTTTGCTGGCATCTTCTGTGCTCGTTGATCTGGACTTGCTATGTGGCCAGCAGAGTGGCAGCCTCCGGGCAAGCGCTGTGCTGACTGATGGAGCGGGAAAGACCATCGGTTCCCTGCATGCGAACGACAGCGTGAAGGACCTCGGCGGCCTAGTCAACGACCTGGCTGATGCGATCTTCGACAAGCTGAAGCTGAGTGTAACAGAGGGGCCAACCGTCGTTCCGGGTGTGGAAGCCGATCGCTTCCTGGCCGAGGCATTGCGTTTGGAGCTGCGCGGACGCAAAGACGAAGCGGCCATCTCCGAAAGGGCGGCAACCATGCTCGCGGAAGCCGCACTGGCCAGAACGCCGTGGAATGTCCACGTCCAGAAGGTCATATGCCGTTTGCTGCGTCGACAAGCAATGCGTGCATCCAGCACCGACAAAGTACTGGCGTTGTTGGAGCAGCAGATCGAATACGCCGACCGTTGGGATTACAGCGAGGATACGCGTTGGTTCACCAGCGGTTTCGCCAGGCAGTTGCACCGGACGCTCAGACGGCTCGGACCAGACGCAAACACGGAGCGGGTGCGGCAACTCCGCGATCGCTTCGGCAAGTGGTGCCAGCGCATGGCCGAACAGGACTCTGCTTGCATTGATGGTTTGGTTTGCGTCGAGACATGGTCCAATTCGGCGGCGCAAATGCTCGAACACGTCGGGCGGCACTTGGACACGCTACCCGTCGGCTTGGGTCTCGCTCGCTACTCGGCCGCGTCCGATTACCTGCCCGTGCCGCGTCAAGACTATCTCTACCAGCCGCTACACTTTTCGCCGGAAGAGAGGAAAAGCCTGCTCGCGCTTTACGAACTGTGGGGGCAAGAGCGTGCGGCGATCCCGGAGGAATCAGGGCCGGATGCGTCTTTGTCGCGACGGTTTGGTCTCTTTCGTCGGATGCAGAGCTCTGTTTGTGCCGCGTTCTTGGTTCACCGATTCCCCGGTGAATTTGAAGACGCCCGGACTCGCGTCGAGAACTACCTTCGTCGGGCCGCCGAGATCGTCTTGGCGGATCCGACGCTCTCGGGCCGCTTCGTAGATATGTGCGACGCGCGCGGTCCCAAGCCACCGCCGATCTACAAGCCGTTGCCGCGAGAGGCCATCACCGGCGAGGTGCTTTGGTTGGTCGAAGAGCTTGATGGCCGACAGATCGCGAGTCCTACGCTTCTTGAATACTTGGACGAGCACCACTCCGATCATGCCGACCATCCGGGGGCGTACCTAGAGAAGGCTTGGACACAACTCGATTCGCCCGATTACGTTCCTCCCCGCGGCGACGTGCTGAAGCCGCGTTTTCCCGAGGAGTACGTCGAGCGAGTCGAACACACCTTCCGATGCCGTTATGGCCGCGATCTCCAGCAGGTGCAACCAGCCGAGATCGAAGACGCAGAACTGGAGTCGATCGAGAGGCTGTTCGAATTTGAGGGCGTGCCCGGGGTGTCGAGTATCGAATCGGCGGAACTGGCTGGCGATTGGGTGTACCTGCTCTGTCTGCATCCTGATCCGCGTTCCTATGAAATGCGCGGAGTCAACCTGCGTACGGGGAAGACCGAGATCTTGGCCGAAGTATTGACGGATGCCAGGTACAGGGCACGGACAGGCAACGAAGTCCACGTGGGCGCCGACACAGTGTACGTGCCCACATCCGAGGGAGTGATCTGTTTCGATCGTCACGCGAAGAAAGCTCGGACCATCACACAAGAAGATGGCTTACCGGCGGCACGAGTGACCGCATGCTTGGAGGCCGGTGGAAGGCTGTACCTGGGCTTGAGGGGACTGGAGGAGGGTTATCTGACGGTATGCGAGCCGTCAAATGGGAAAGTGAACGTCCTGGCTTGCAGCGGCCGGAAAGACAAGCATTCGGCTCTGGACGACTGCGCGCCGTACACCATCGACAGCATGATCTACGACGAAGGTCAGGACCGGATCTTCATTGCCACCATGTTCCTAGAGCCGGAAGCATCGAACCAGCCATGGTTGTGGGTGTATGACGTAAAGTCAGAAGATATCTGCCAAGTCCACCAGCAGCCCTATCATCCGCTGCAACTGCGTCTGTTGGCGGACGGCGAGTGCATCTTCCACCTTGCCGACATGCATGGCAGCACAACCGTGACTCGAACGCTGCCGAATGGTGCGCGGACTCGGGTTACCGTACGCTTGCCGTCGGCCAACGGCGCACGCGGCTACGGCCTTTGGACGCCTCAAGATTTCACCGGTTCAGCACTGGCCAACATACAAGAACACATCGTGCCGCTGATCGGGAACGTGGATCCTGAAAAGTTGAAGGTCCAATATCGTGTCCCGACATTTTGCGGTAAATCGCACATCATGCCGGGAACCACGAGCAGTTTGGCCTTGTTCGACGAGTATCGTCTCGTTTCCAGCGCCGTCCGCCGCACCCCACTCGCTCTGGATCCTCCGTGGGAGCCGTACAAGATTGAAATGCAGGCCGGTTTTGGAAAACGATGGCAACTCATACCACGCAATGACACTGGCGGGCGCGCACGAGATTTGCCGCTTCTGGATGATGAAGCGCCGTTCATGCTCCGGATACATGATGGACGGATTGCGGCTTGTACACAGGATGGCGTCTGGCTCATGCAACCCAAACTAGGCCAGCGGAGCGAACTATTGGCGGACGGCGATGCTCCGCAAGCAGAAGTTCCTTCAGACGATGGGGTAGCGAACGCCGTTGGCACGTTGGTTCTAAAATCGCCATTGGGTTCGTTCGTCCGGCTTAACGGAGGCCAGGGCTACAGGACCTGGAAAGACGCCCGCTTGACATGGAATGATCTACGCCCGGGAGAGTATGCCGTCGACGTAGAGTACTACGGGCGTCGAATTAACGAAACGGTTGACGTAAAGGCGGATAGCATCGCTACCGTGACGGCATCTCTTGGAGAGGAGGCCGTCAGAACACGGTCACTCGATCTGGGCGAGGGATGCCAATTGAAATTGGTTTGGGTGCCTCCGGATAAATCGGAGGAAGCTGTCAAGTTCAACATGTCATTCGGCGACGGGTTCTGGATGGGACAATACGAAGTGACCCAGCAGCAATATGAAGCCGTCATGGGCAGCAACCCCAGTGTCTATCTTGGGGCAAAATACCCCGTGCAGAACGTACGACGAAACGAGGCGAATGCCTTCTGTCGGCGCGTCACACAGAAGTGTGCCGAGCAGTTGGACGGACTGATCGCGCGTCTGCCCTCGAAGGCCGAATGGGACTATGCATGCCGTGCAAGGGCCACTAGTAAGGACAACACGGGCGATTCGGAGGACGATCTGTTTAGGGTGGGATGGTTACCGGAAAACAGCTCCAACCACCCACATCCTGTGGGTCTGAAGATGTGTAATCGCTTCTGGTTTCACGACATGCACGGAAATGTGGCTGAATGGTGCGAACGAGAAGCCAGTTGTGGTGGCTCCTGGCGTTCAAGAGATAGAAGTCCTTTGGAGGCATCTGGGTTTCGGGTCGTGGTCACGAAACCCGATTCCGAGCTTGGCAAAGATAAGGAAGGGTGGACCCACCTCGCCTACGTGGACCCGATTCATGCCGAGATCGGATGGGGGACTTTCACCCGCTTCAAAGACCGCGATGGGAAACCGGGAATCGCCGGGACCGTTTTTCACACGGTCATGTATGTTCATGCGAACTCGTGCATCCGGTACAAGCTCGACGGGAAGTACAAGGAGTTCATGGCCAACTATGGTCTTTGGACTGACGCGCACGGTGTCTGCCGATTCGTGGTCGTCACGGACGGAAAGGAGCGGTTTCGCTCGAGGCACATCTACGGTCTTGGAGCGACAAGTGTCATTGGTGTGAATACACCCGTCAAACTCGACATGTCGGGCGTAGACATCCTCGAACTGCAC
>CAZUAH010000688.1:0-6897 GCA_964617665.1 uncultured Pirellulaceae bacterium | reverse complement strand
GGTGTGGCCCACTACGCGCAGCAGCACGGTTGGCGGATGATGCTGGTGCGACGCCAGGGCAAGGAGGCCGCACGAGAAGTGGTCAAGTTACGGCCTCAGGGAATCATCGCGTACATTGCGGACCAAACGCTTGTCGATACGGCCAAACGCTTGGCGGTGCCGTTGGTGGATACGGCGATTTCGGAAGTCGATGTTCCGAAGTCGGTATCGCTCGACAACCGCGAGGTCGGCCGCCTGGCGGCAGAGTCGCTGACAAGACTCGGCCTAAAGCACTTCGGATACTGCGGTGTGCGTGGGAAACGCGCTTCCGGGGAACGCCAATCGTATTTCGCCAAACATCTCGGACGTCGCGGCTTTGCCCTTGCCACATTCTCGCAGCGCGTCGCCGAAGGCGAGTCGCAGATGAAACCGCTGACTGCCTGGCTGAAGTCCTTGCCGAAGCCCGTCGGAATCCTGACCTTCGATGACAAACTCGGCGAACGCGTGCTGACGGCTTGTCGCTGGTCGGACCTTCCGGTACCCGATCTGGTAGCTGTTTTGGGCATCGGCAACGACGACCTGGTTTCCAAGCTGACTTGGCCATCACTATCCAGCATCAACGTGCCCGCCGAACGCATTGGATTCGAAGCCGCCGATATACTCGATCATGCAATACGACGCAGGCGGATCAAGCGCCCGCGTCGGCAACTTCCAGCAACCGGTGTTACGATGCGCGGGTCGACCGACGTGTTGGCCGTGCAGGATGAGCTGGTCGAGTCCGCCGCCCAACATGTTCGTGAACATGCTGGCGAGGCGATCGGTGTCGAGCATATTGCCCGCGCCGTGGGCGTGTCACGCCGTACGCTCGATCGGCGATTCGCCCAGGCACTCGGGCGATCCGTTCACGAGGAACTCAGCGCCGTTCGAATGCAGAAAGCTTGCGTTCTACTGTCCGAAAGCCAGGAAACCGTAGCCAGCATCGCCGCGGCATGCGGCTTCCGTACAGCGGCCTCATTCAGCCGGGCATTCCACCGACAAAACGGTTGCTGGCCGATCGAGTACCGCAACCGGGTTCGGGGCTAGAGCGCGTATCAGATCACTGTAGCGTCATTTCGTCCGCTTTCGTATGGATTCACGCCGCCGCGACCGTTGGACGTGAGTGCGACTCGCACTAGTCGCGATCCCTCGTCGGGCGATGGGCAAGACGAAACCGGATGGAGTTCATCGTTATTGTCTTTCGTGGTACAGCCAGTACCTCGCGTCTCTTGTTTTGTAGATTGGGCATTCCTGTCCACCACGACAAATAGGCTCCGTCGAATCTGCGAAGCCTGAAACACGTCTTCGGCACGCTGCGATTGTGCGCTGGCTTGTTGAGCGAATGTCGCACCGATCAATATCGCGACGATCGGGCCGATCGCATGAGCCGTCTGGCGATGCACATTTGCCCGCATTTGTCTTCATTCATTGCTGCTCGTCAGATGACTACCGCTCCGAGATTTGACAGTTGATCACGGACGGAGCCGGCATCAATGTCGGAAACTGATTTCGCTCCTGATGCCGCCAGTGAAGCTGCTACGCCTGCAGCTTCTCCTACCTGGTTCAGGTTCACCATCACCCTGATTCCGCCAAATGCGCTTCGGTCGGTCGAGATCATGCGGCCGGCCAACACGATGTTGGGGGTATTGTCGCTGACCATGGTCGACAGGGGAATCTGATAGAAATCGCCGCGAGGTTCCTTGAACTTGAACCTTCCGGTCTTGGGATCGTGCACGTCGATGTGATAGGTTCCGTTGGCAATCGCGTCCGGGAACCGCTTGCACTGGAGCACGTCCTCCTCGGTCAGTTTATAGTTGGCCGTGAACGATCGTGTCTCGCGGATTCCGATGGTGGAGGCTAGGTCGAGCAGGCATGGTGCGTTGTCGTCGCCTCCGTATTTCCTCGCAATATCCATGAACGCGCGGACTTGGCGTCGCCCGTCGATCTCCGCTGCGGTCAACTGGTTTGCATCCGATGCAATCGTGTCGAACACGTGCCTATACGCACACATTCCCACTCCCGAGGAACCGGGAACCGGCGCGCCCCAGCCGTGGTCCGGCGCCAGGCCGAATTCCTCGCGGTGCTGGTCAATCAGCTTGAGCATGCCGCCAGGTAGACCGGAGATCTTGGCACAGGTTGTCGGCGGCTGAAGCCCGCCGCGTATTTCGAAGGGCAGGCCCGCGTCCTTGGCCAGATCCCCGTCGCCGGTGGCGTCGACGAACACCTTTGCCCGTATCGCCTGGCGCCCATTCTTGTTTTCGATGAATACGGCCGTCGCCCGATCGCCCTCCATCCGCGGGCTCGCGTAGAATGTGTGGAGGTAAGGTGTGATCTCGTGTTCAAGGACGAGTTTGTCCAATTCGATCTTCAGTTCTTCCGTGTTGAGTATGTAGCTCCTCCCGCGCTGTGCCGCGGCGCCGATTTGTTCGAGGTTCTCGATCATCCGCTGGGTTAGGCCCCCGATGATCTGCTCCTTCCCTTTGTTGCTTGTCAGTTTGTGCCAGATGTTAACGAGGCCTGCAGTGGCCACGCCGCCGAAAGCATTCTGTTTTTCGACCAAGGCTACCTTTGCGCCCATCTGAGCCGCACGGACTGCGGCGAAGACGCCCGTACAGCTCCCTCCCAATACGCATACATCACAGGTCTGTACAACGGGAGTGCTGCGTGGCTCTTCCTCGATCACCTCTGTAGCAGGTTTCTCGGCGGCCCGTGCAACGTTGCCCTCTGCAATAGCCAAACGGCCGCCTGCAGCAGCCAGAGCTACAGATCCTAAGAATGTTCGTCGTTCCATAGTATTTCCTTTCGCAATTGCTCACGTCGATCGTTTTCAAAGCTTCCAGCCGTCGCGGTACGACGGGCGGATCTTCCGGTCGGCCAGTTCGTTGTTGACGATCCGGCAGGTGACCGGATCGAATTCCAGTGTTTGGTCAGGAAACAACGTCGCGATGTTGGCCAGCAGATACCATTCGGTGAAAGGTCCGCTGAACGTATTGAAGGCACCCATGGCTGGCTCTCCTCCTTCCTTCATGCCATCGGCCCAGCCGCGGAGGAACTTCCCCGGTAGCGGACGGGGCAGCGATTCTGGTGGAGGATCCAGATCTTTGTATTCTTCCTCCGGCAGCATGGCAACCGTGGTGTCGCCGTGCCCGAACGTGTACATCACCCCTTCGGTGCCGATCCACAGGTTGCCCACCCAGCTACTCCACCGCTTATCATCGGCGTTGCCCCACTCCGGGTGCTTGTCAAACAGTTCACGCAGCGCGTCACGCCGGCGTTTCTCGGCCTCTTGCCCACCCGCAAACCAAGTGAGGCGAATGGGCGGCATGTCCATGCGCGCCGGGATGTCCCAGTGAACGATGCTCGAACGGGGAAAGGTGTTTTCGCACACTTCGCAGCACTCGGCGGTGACCTTGATGGTCTTCCCGCCGGCGGCGGGCGCCTGTTTGTTGATCGGCCAGAGGGTATCCAGCTTCATGGTCTTGAAGAGAGTGGCCCAGAGATGCGCGCCCCACCAGCCTGGATGCCCGCAGGATAAGTCCCGCCACATGGCATGACGCATCCAGTCTGGGTGATAGGGCCGATAAGCCGCCGGGCCCAGCCACAGGTCCCAGTTCAGGTAGTCAGGTACGTCGTGTGTGCCCGACGGCCTTGGGCGCGATCCAGCGCCTCCGCCGCCCCACATATGAATCGTCTGTATCTCACCGAGCCTGCCCGCCCATATGTCCTCGACGACGCGTACGTTGTAACCGGCCTGGTTGCCCATTTGCGTCGACAGTTTCTGCTCGAAAGCCAATTCAGCCACGGTGCGAGCTTCCTGGATAGTGCGGGTCAGGCCCTTCTCGCAAAACACGTGCAACCCAGCTCGCAGGGCGCAAGCGGAGGGAGCAGCGTGAACGTGATCGGGCGTGGCGACGACGACAGCATCAAGTTGCGACGCCATCTCGTCGATCATGACGCGGAAATCCTCGTATTTCGGGACGTCGGGGTGGAGCCCGAACGACTTGGCCGCCTTCTGCTGGTTCACGTCGCACATGGCGGCGACACGGCCGCCGATTTGTTGGCGCACCGACGACCATCCCTTCTCAACGACAAAGCCCGATCCCCGCCCGCCGACGCCCACCACGGCAACCTGCAACTGCTCGTTGGCCGCGTAGCTGCGTGCTTGGCTGGGCTTGACCAGCAGAACGCCGGCGGCTGCCGACGCGCCAAGAAAACGTCGCCGCGTCAGGCTGCCATGATGCGAAGCAGTCTGTCTGTTCCGTGCCTTTTCTCGTATTGTCATCGCGCCGCTCCCTTGTGCTTTCACTCGATATCGCTATTTGGTGATCAGGGATCTGCAGGTAATCCCCGAAGGCAACGGTGTATCATCCGGTTTGGTTCTCGTCCGTGCCAGTAGGAATGCGTACCATCACGAAGCCAAACGACGCGGAATGGTGCATCGCCATTTGCTTCTGGCTCCTTCGAACGCATTTCACTTGGATTGGCATCCCAGTCGATGGCCACTCGGCTGCGAAACTCGTCGAAGGTCCAAGGATGTCCGTTCGTTTGCTGCGAGCAGGTCTCGTAGTCGTCATACAAATCACCCCAGGATCTCGGCCACTGATCAGCGTTAGATTCGAGATGAAGAACGATCATGTCGCCGACCCACCAGAGGGCGTACATGTTACGGGTGTCCTCGCCGGCGCGATAGACAGCGATGCTGACGCCGAAAACCATGGCGAGTACTGCAATCGCCGAGATCCACAAGGCTAGCGTGCGGCGGCGAAAGCGAGGCATCTCCATCCCTCCGGCAAACAAGCCAAATAGCTTCAATAATCATCTGGCCGAGTTTGCACGGCCATTTGATGCATTGTACCATCCACATTTGATATGCGACATTCAAGGGTCAAATTGCTCGTTGTCGCAACGAGCGCTTGTGATCGAGGAGATCATGGACAGAAGCGACGTACCTGTCCGAGTCGGTAGACGGTAACGCGGTTCCGAACTCACCCGCGGCTCGGCTGACCGCGAATGCTCCTCTCCACGGTGCGTGACTTGCGGAACAATCACCTGATGGCAACGACACTGCCGCCTTTGCGGACGAGTCGAATTCGTGTGCGGCCGTCGCCGTGAATCGAAAAGTCGCACTCGTCTGTCTGGTCGGCCCAGACAGTGTTCAGACTGGCACCGTCGTACGTCCAACCGGTCTTCGGTAATGATTCGTTGTCGAGGTGGGGATACAACAGGACCACGAAACGACCGTAGGCCGACTTCAGCGGCAGCGAAATTCGCTGGTAGGTCGTCACTCGGCCGCGGTAATGCTTTTCGTAGCTCTCCAGTTTGGCGTGTGTCTGTGCCAGCTTCGCTTCGCCTGGGTCGACTCCGGCGGCCAACACTCGCAGCAAAAGTCGTCGATCGCCTTCCTTTTCGCCGAGAATTTTTGAGAAGTTCACTTCTAAGTAATCGAGCGCGCCCAGCGACCGCGGTCGGTTACTCAGTCACTCAATCGCTCAACACGAATACCTCCGCCTCTCCGGCCGGTAATGTGCAGGAAACCGTCTGGCCTGCGGTGACGCTCCGCTTGGTGTAGAATTCCCGGCCGCCACCTGCTGCGGCCGGAAGTGGCAGACGCAGGTTCAGGACGCTGCTCCCACCGTTCATGGCGCACACCAGCGTCGTTCTGCCGTCGGTCAGTACCTGCACATTCGCTCGGTCGCATCTGGGGAGAGCTGTGCGCTTCCCGGCCATGAACAGGTCCTCGTACGTGGCGACTAACCGCGTGGTCTCAGCGATAGCGCGCCATGAACGGCCGTCTAACGGCAACCGATTGTAGATGAGGACGCCGCCGGTCGAGTCGATCGCACGGCGGAGCAGGCGGGCTTTGGTCATGGGAACCGGAGGTATCGTTTCTCTGGTGTCGTACGGTCGTGACAGCTCGCCGAACAATGTGGGGACTCCCTTCAACCCGTCGATGGTGGCCGGGATAGCGTCTGCGGGGCGACCATATCCGCAACCAGCACGGTCGCATGCCTGAAAGTCGCCGACGTAGTCCCAGTTCACTCCGTACCGCTTCGGATTCTCCGGCGTCTGATATCCGCTGTAAACGCTGAATCTCGTGCCAGGAGCCAGGCGATGGATGGCGTCCCGAAACTTGCGGAAAATCCGCGCGACGCGGTATGCCATGAAGTCGACCCATTTCTGCTCGTACTTGTCTTGAATGAGCGCTGGATCGAGCTTCTCGGCAGTCTCCAATTCTGCGTGGTCACGGAACTCCGCGAGGCATCGTGGACAGTAGCAGGAGTGTGGTCCGGTCAGCGGCGAGTACTCGTAGTCGTAGTCCATTGTATGCGCGCGGATCGTCTTGATCTTCTCTTGCAGCTTCGCCTCGACGGCGTGCCACGATTCACCGAGCAGAAGCGTTGTGCAAAGGTAACCGTCATTGGATTGGCCGTCGTGACCGATGAGCCGTTCGTCGGGGCGTTCCGCGAGGTACGGCTTCATGTTCAACGACCACGCCTGGAAGTTGAAACCCATGGTGTGCTGGATGCCGTACTTGGGCGCGTTTTCGCTGGTCCAGATATCACCCGCAACCAGATCGTTCACTCCGGCAAGCCTGGCCGTTTCCAGCGTCGCCTCCCGCATCGCGTGGTTGTTCATGTTGCCGAAGAACGATCCCCAGAGCTGCCAGACGAGCTTCTTCGGCTGCTTGCCATCGAGCGGGGGGAGAAGACGGACAGGGATTGTCTGACGTGGCTCGACCACCGTGCCATCATTCGCCTCCGTCCAGTAGACGAAGGCCGTCCGATCACACTCGGCCTCGCCCAGTTCTTCGCGCTTGCGGACGAAGACGTTGAACAGGGAGAAGATGTAATGCCGCCCGGTCATCACCGGCTTGTTGGCCAC
>CAZUAH010000687.1:0-6940 GCA_964617665.1 uncultured Pirellulaceae bacterium | reverse complement strand
GGAAGCCCCGGGGTTTCGGGCTTGCGCCCTCCAACCCCGGCCACCCTGGCCTAAATCTACCTGAGAAATATCGATGGCCGTAGCACTGGCTCGAATTCGTAGGTGTCAACATGAGAAAAGCACGCTGTGTTCTACATCTTGCCGGTGTCACGGTTCTTGCGACTGTTGCTGCCATCGCGATCACGGCCGAATTGCATGCCCAGGCGGCCGCTGACGAGATCTCGGCCGACGACATCCGCGCGGGCAAGTGGCCGGTGACGCACTACGACGATCGTTGGGCGCAGATCGAATGCAGCGTCAGCGGCGATCGCGGGTCGATGTCGATCACGCGGATCACTCTGGACGGGTTGTACGTGCTCCGCGAATTGAACCGAACGCGTTTGACGCTGCTGAACATGCCCAACATCCCGGAACAGGTTCAAGACGCGTATTTCGTGTTCCCGCAGAAACTGCGAGTCACGTCCAGCGGCGCGGTGCTGGAGGAGTCCACGACCGGTAGCCATCCTGAAAAGGGTACTCACGAGCAGTTCTCGTTCATGTGGGGGCAAGACCGAACCGCCACGTTTCCCGCGCCGCCTGCAAAAGGCGCCTCGCAGGCCGAGTTGATGCAGTGGCAGGCGAGCATTCGCCAGAAGGCCAGAGACGAGGGGATCGGTGGAGGCTTGCTCATCACCGACCTGCGCGATCGTGGACAAGGGCTGACGATTCACCCGTCTGGTGGCATACTGACCGAACAGCATTGTGAGCGTACACGCTGGTTCCACAGTTGGCAGACCGACCCGCCGCCCGTGGGCTACCACGAGTTCTTTCGGACGAAAACCACCTACCAAGAATGTCAAATGATCGTCGGGCCCTGGCCGGGACTTGTGCCGCACTACAACGCGCCGCCCATGAAGGATACCGACGATCAGGTCAGCTTCATTCTGGCCTGCCGCCCGCCCATGATTGGGCATCTGGACACGATCGACTTGACAAGGCTCAACTTCAGCCACGTCGCGAGACTCGATGGTGTGCCGCACTACTACAAGCAGATGACGCACATCGCGGCACGCAAGCCGGAACTGAATCTACAGGTACACAGCGACAGCCGGTGTTTCGCAACCGTGCGTTACAGCCTGGGGCTGAAAAAGACAGTCGACGCGACGCTTGAACCAGCCGATTCCAGCGAACAGGAGTACCTGCCCACGCCCGGCGACGTACGTGAATACAATCTGACAATCGAAGAGCCACAGGAAATCGAAAACATCGAAGGCGTACGTTTCTTGCTGGACGACGTCAGCCGGCACGACGGCGTAGCCACCAACGCCGGATGCCATCTGCTGTACGACGGCGATTGCCCGCACTGTTCGGCCGGCAGCGACGAACACTATACAGTTCCCGCATCGTACCACGGTTACACAATCACGCGCAGCTATCGCGGCTACAACGACTGCCCGATTGATTCGCTTCCCGATCTGTACTTCACCGACGCGGATAACCCCGATTTCGATCTCGGCCAGGACGCCATCTCCGAAGGCTTGGACTACTCGATGAGCCGCGAGTTGACCCTTGAAGGCGAAGAAGTCGACCGCCTTCAATTCACGGTAGAGGTCCGCGTGATGGACGCTGCGGCGGCCGGTCGACTGCGGGCTCAGGTCAGAGTGGCCGGCATGTGGTACGACGCCAAGGCGACAGGCCCGACGGCGCGACGGACGGGTGACGATCTACTGATTCCGCTGGACGAGGATTGGGACGGCATCGCCGATCGTTGGCAGGACGATAACAATGCCAAGGCCGAACGCGACGGCGACGTTTCGGCAAACATGGAATCCCTCGGCGACGGCCTGACCGACCTGGAGGAGTACCGTGGCGTCTATGAAGTGGGCGAGCTCAAACGGCTGGATCCGGAACGACACGATCTGTTCGTCTACGACTACTCCGGGCGTTTTGGCGGGCACCTTGGCCTATTGCGGATGTATTACGGACGTGAAGGCATCGACTTGCACGTCATCACATCGCGAGAGATGCGCAACGACGTGATCAACTGCCGGTCGGCATCAACGAAACAGGGCAGCCAGTACGTGATCGTCCTCATGGATTTCGGTACGCAAATGACTGATGCTGATGGGAATACCATGGACGCCGCAAAACTTCTCGGAGAGAACACAGGGCGAGCTTCTCACGTCGGTCCGCCAACGTCGAGTGCTCACACGGTAATCCTCAAGTCCGAATACAACGACCCGCTGCGACTTGTTGGGATTCTCGGCCACGAAATCGGCCACAACATCAACTGCCCCCACCACGGCGAGAGGGACGATTTCGTCCAGGTCACCGACGGCGTGGAAATCGACGGCCAGTTCTTCGAACCGGGCGAATACATGGTTGCCGTCAGGGGTGGAAAGCGAAGTGGTTGGATCGACTGCTTTATGCGCTATCTGTATGCACACTGGTACTGCGATACCGACCACATCGTCTTGCCAGTCGAGGACAACACGGACGTGTATCACGTTTTTCCGCTGAGTGCCAGCGGCACGCAAGAGCGGTTCTGCACCGACTCGCTGGGAACTGGCCCCAACGCCAACCAACAGATCGCGGGCGATGCCACGGTAGGGAACTGCAAGGCCCAGATTACGATTAAGAGCTACTGATGAACCCACAAAAACGCAACCTCATATTCGTCGTCGCGGGCGTTGCGGCGCTGGTGGCATCCGTTGTGGTGCTGATGCCAAACGACGACGGCGTAGACAAACCGAAACCTGATCCCGCCGCCGAACGTAACACTCACCAAGTGGCATCCCAGCCGACTTCGCCAACGGATCCTGCCAAGACTGGTGGCCCGGCGGCCAAACCGAATCGGCCCAGGCCCGCGGCCAAGCCGATTGGTCCTGTCACGCGCGAGCGAGGCCGCGCGACGTGCACAGTGCTTGTGAATTCCATGCGCAATGCCAGGTTGTCGCCACAGGCACCATTGTATATCGAAGCCATCGTGAGTCATCCGTCACCGGAAACGCAGATTCCGCTGCCCGATGGCGATGGTCTGCGGCCTGCCATTCTTGACGCGGACGGTGAAGAAGTTGATGCAGAATTCGTACGCCTACTGGAACAAAGCGGCACATCGCCAGCCGGTCAACCTCTAAGATTCGCATGGTCGGTAGACGCCGAGTTGGCCGCGGGTCCGTATCAAGTCGAATTGTCGCTGCCGGACGACTACCCACACCAGGAATCCAGTATCAGCGGCGTGGAGATCGAACCGGCGTGGATCGAGATTGCGGACGGCGCAACAACGGCCGCGCAAAATGATCGCTACGCCCGCCGGGCACTGGCCATCGAAGGAAAGCACGACCAATTGGTCGCCGAACTTCGCACTCTCATCAAAGCGAAGCCTGACGAGCTATCGCTACGTGTCGAACTGGCCGACGCCCTCGACGGCGCCGGAAACGCCGCTGCTGCCGAGAAGGAGCTACTCGCATACGGGTACCGGCTACAACAGCAATCGGGCCAAGATTGGGAGATGCCCGACTGGCTGGTCTTTCGCTTGTCCGATCTTCACGCGAAGGCGAACCCGCCCGAGTAAGACGCGTCGCAGCGTTCTCAGACGATTCAAACCCCGCTCGGCATACGGGACCTACTTTGGTTTCCACAAAACGCAGTTGATGAGGATCTGCTGATAGATGGGGTTGGCGAAGTCGCGAGCCTCGTGGCCGGCTTGAAAGTAGAAGCTATAACCCTTGCCGGTGCGCATCACCCAGCCGCCCGCGTGTTGGACAAACGACTTGTCGTCTGTGTCGCGAAAGGTGATGCCGCAGAGAGTCGTTCGTTCGGGGCACGGTTGGAACTTGAGATTCAAGAAGATCTCGGTATTGTCGAACGAAAACGCTTCGCATTCGACTTGTTCGCCTGAGGCGTCTGGGAAACTGCCCTTGGCTGGGTAGGTAATGCCGTTGCTGGTGATGAAATGTTTCGGAGCCAAGTTCACGAAGGTTAACGTGCCGCGTTCAACGTAGAAGCCATTGGCAGGTTTCCGGCCGGGTGGGACCTCGCTTTTCAATTCCGCCAGCAGCTTCGGATTCTGCCGCTTGGAACTACTAATCGCGTGGTGCAGCAGAACGTGCCGACCGCCATAGCGGGCATATTCGATGCATAGCTGTTCGGCATGCGGCGTCATCGGCCTGTGTACAAAGTTGAACACCGCCACAAAATCGGACAGATCGTCAGGCAGCTTCTGTTGTTTGACGGAAACGACGGTGAACCCTGCCTTCTTCTCAAACGCCTCGGCCAACACCTCCATTGGCTCGGGTTCATCGTGAACGATCAGCACCTTCGTTGTCGACGCGTCCGCAGACGTCGTGATAGTGGCACATAGAAGCAAAAGTGTCGTCATTGCAACCGTCTCCAAATGAGTTGCCGTATCAACCTGCTTCGGCCGATTCGCGAAGTTGTCCGGCGGTCTGGCCGAATTCTTCCAGTTCCATTTCACGCAGATAAACGAGTCCGCGAGTGGCCCGGATTAGCGCACTGGAATGGTCCGTGAACCACTCGCGACCCAGGCACGTCTTCATCATCTGGTACTGCTGCACTTGGATCTGCTGGGCAAGCTCGCAGAACGGCCCGTCGTGCTCGTAGCTTGGGAACGACGCATCCCGCTGGGATACGAAGGCGTTCAGGAAGGCGCTCTCCATGACGGAGAACATGTTCAGCGAGACCGGCACGTAAATATTGGCCTCGCTGGGGTGGAAGCGGAACCATACGTTGCGATAGCCCCAGATGCGGATGTCCTCGCGGCCCGTCTTTGCGGCGTAGCGGCGAGTGGCCTCGTTGACCGCCTGCAACACCTTGTAGTGCGTATCCGGACCGCTTGCCTCTGGATCCAGGGCGACGGAGACGACGTCTGGCTTGAGTTTGCCCAGCAATCTGATGATCGGCGCGACGTCGCGTTCGATTGTGGGGTCTTCCGTGAAGAAGGCACCGTCATAGAAACCCGACCGCAGATGGCGGACGTTACACGACTGCCATCCGAAGTATCCCCATAAGCATTCGGCTTCCCATTCCCGGCACATCCCTTTCAGGTCTTGGATGTCATCCCGATCCTGCATACCCGGATACACCGTCTCGAAGTAGTGGACCATCTCCTTCATACGATCCGGAATCGAGCGAAGTCGGGGCTCTTTGCAGACGACCATAAGATTGCGCAACAGACGCCTGGCCGCGCCCTCGTCGCTCATTTCCTCGTTACGGGCGGCGATGCCGTCCAGGTACTGCCAGATGTCGCGGTTGCGAGCCTGCTCGTTATCCGCGGCAAAGTAATCCTCGTCGTCCAATTCAGCGAATTCGGGCGTCCTGATGAAACGCTTAAGCGATTCCAACTGGCGCAGCATGTAGACGTTCGAAACGGCCGTGAAGCCGCTGGTCATCGTAACGAAGTGGTGTTCGTTGCTGCTGCTGCGCGTGTTACGCACGATAAAGGGCAGGTAACCCAGCATCAAATCGTCGTGGTGCGGCTCGGTGTGTAGGAATCGCGTGTTATCCAGAGCGTGGCTACCTGCTTCGATCTTCTGGACCAGCCGTTCATTTACCATGACGGCCAGTTCCGCCAGCGGCTGGGGACGTTTGCCCAGTACGGTTCGCGCCACCGGATCCGCTTGCGCATCGTTTTCGGTCAGGTCCAACACTCGCTTGCCCCGATCGACGGCCAAGTCGACGAGGGCCATTTCGACTTGCTCGTCGCAGATCGAGTCGCGCTCGGCCAATAACGTGATCTGACGCGCACGCAGTCGCTTCGCGGCGCCCATCGTCACGTAGAATCGCGCCCCTGGCAGCGGTCGCAAAGCACTAGCCGGAATCAACACGGTCTCGGGGCCTTGGACCGCGTCGGCTACCACGCCGGCCTTTGCCTCGCCGGCAGCGAGGATCACGGCCACACAATCGGGGTTGTAGGTGATGGTGCCCAGTCCGACGGTGATTACCAACCGGCGGCGCGAGATTTCGATTCCGCCAAGGTCGCCCGCCGCAGCCGCCTGCGTTTCGTAGTTGGTGGCAGTCAGGCGGGTCGTTGAATGGTGATCCGCCCCCCGAACGTTGAAGCCAACGTGCCCGTCAGGGCCAATGCCGCCTAGGAAGAAGCCGATCCCGCCCAGTTCGCGAATGCGGTCTTCGTATTGCCGGCACCAATCGTCGATGCGATGGAGTACGTCCTGTTGCATCGTCTCCAAATCGCTTGTGGCTTGCCGGGTACGCAAGCTCAAATCGACGTGAGAATCCGGCCAGACAGACTCCAGTGTTTGGCCTTTCTCGAGACCGATCCGTTCGCAGTTTATGAGCAACGCTTTGCGGCGGTCCAGGCCGAAGTCATCGAGATAACGATTCTTGACGTAGTCGTAGAAGCTGTTTCCCTGGTGGGGATCGATTGGGTAGAACTCGTCGATCTGGACAAAATGCAGACTACGCATGTCGGGCTTTCGGCCCGGATCAACTCCCGCCTCCTCCAGTATCGCGCGAGTCTCGGGCAGGTTCCATTCCTCCAGCAACTGCTTTACCCAGTCGATGAAATGCTCTGGCGTCTTGCCGGTCGGCAGCGAGATTGCCCCCCCCGGGTTGTCCTGCGCCCACTCCAAGAACCGCATTGCTGCCAGTCTGCCCAGCGCTGGGAAGTTGGGCACTGTGATGACTGGCATCTTCTCCGTGGGGGCGTACAGAGCCTCCAGCGGGGAAGCCTGAATCGCGGCGGCTTCGACCGGCGACGGGTTGAATTGTCTGTCGTTCATGAACGCGGCATCCTGACAAGAGTCATTGGCAATCCCCTTTATGGTTACTGTACGTCTGACCGACCAGGATGTCCATGCCGTGGTGGGGTGCCAGCCTGTGCTGGCCAGGCATTATGTGCTGGATGTGCCTGTCCTAAGTGGGGCTCGTGTAAGGCGTCAATTAGCCCTCCCGTCTCAGCGTCGTTCGGAGTGACCGAACA
>CAZUAH010000686.1:0-6976 GCA_964617665.1 uncultured Pirellulaceae bacterium | reverse complement strand
TCACAAAACCAGCTCAGTTAACCAGGAAAGAGCAAGTTTGGCGCCCCCGAGGGCGGGCCCTAATGCCCAAGGTCCAGACACCAATGACCAAGCCCCCCACTGATCCTTAATTGATCATTGGTGCTTGGTCATTTCCGTCTTCGGCTCCACGCCGCTTGCTATCACGGCCCAAACGACTAAACTCATAGCAGGTTCAAAAGCCAGAAATGCGGGCGTAACTCAGTTGGCAGAGTGACAGCTTCCCAAGCTGTATGTCGGGGGTTCGAATCCCCTCGCCCGCTCTTGACGAATCCCAGGGAAAACGCTTGTTTCCTTGGGATTCTTCTGTTTCTTGACAGTGGCGAGTTCTTCCGGCTCGGTCACTTCAGTTGTCAGGAATGTCTCTGCTTGCCCCTGATTGGCAGGTTTTGGGGCAAGCATTGGGGCAAGCATTGGGGCAAGCGGGCCAGCCGCCCTTCCTTCCGTGCCTGTCGCCCTTGCGGCGTCCTGATCGGCCCCGCCGTCCAGCGGCAAGTTTGGCAGCAGTTCCACTGCGCCGGCCAGATCGAGGATTCGCGGATCTTGGTAGATGTTTGCGGTCAGTTTTGGATCGGAGTGCCGCATCGCTGCTTGCGCTGTCCTTGGCGCCACTCCAGCCTTGCCAAGGTGACTGCCGTAGCTGTGTCGCAGGGCGTGTACGTCGACGTAGCGTCCTTGTGCGTCTTGCTTCGAGATCCCAGCGACGGCGAGGTCTCGGTACAGAATCTTGAACAGATCGCGGGGGACTCGGAAAACCGGCGTGACTTTCGGCAGAGTGGCCCATCCGTGACAAGTCCTCCCGTCAGGGCCCCTGGTATCGCCTGTCGCGTTCTGTGCCCGCTTGGCGGCTTCCGGGTCAAACTTGACCGTTGGAGCCTCACTGGCGTCACGCTGAAGGGCTTCTGCCTTGCCGTCAAGCCACGCTCGCAAGTCGCTGGCGAGGTCAGATCGGAGAGGTATGCTGTTGCCTTCACGGTTCTTCTCGTCGGCAGCATCCAGCGTCAAGTAAGCCGGCTCGGCGTCGATTTCCAGTTGCCCCACGCTCAGTGAATCGAGCTCGCCCTTTCGCAAACCCGTCGAAAACAGCGTCTTGTAGATCAAAGCCCTTTCCAGACCCAACGAATCCAGCTTGTGGGCAAACTCTGGATTGCCGCGGAGTCTGTCTCGGGCTCGGTCCACAGCTTCCTCGATCGTGTCGAAGGTCAACGGTGCCTTGGTCCAGGTTCGGCGTCCCTTGGCGTTGGCCTTCTTGCGTCGAACGGTTGTGCGCCCGTATTCGGCCAGTGGTCGCCATCGAGCCACGAATAACAGATTCCTCAACTCGTCGGCGGTCAGCGACCGGCGTTGGTGCCGTGGATCCGCCGCTTCGTCTGCTCTGGGAAGCCCGACAAGTGGATTCGACAAGAGCCGAGGCGAAGAAGGATCTGCGCACCAATTGCAGAATGCATGGATTGCCGATCGGTAAGTATTCCGCGTTCGCGCTCCCATCCCTTCCTTCGCCCTCGCCAGCAGCCATGCTTCGACGGGTTCGCGGACGATGTCGGCCAGCTTGGCAAACTCGCAGTCATTCACGATCCGGTAGAGGCAGCGGCGAACGTTGGCCCGATGTTCCGGCGTCGTCTCGGCGGCTTCCAGATGCGAGAGATACGCTTCGATGTGTTCGGCTATCGGCGTTTGCTGTCGAGACACGGCTTTCTCTTCCGTACTGGTCAAGACGCCGGCTCGAATCCTGTCCGCCTGTCGTTCCAGTTCGGCAAGGCGTTGCTCCGCAGCGGCCTTGTCCTTGCATCCGGTCGCCACTTCAACAACCAAGTTCTCGGCATTGCGATACTTAGCCGTGAAGGTCTTCGCCGTTTCCACGATCCGTGGCGAGCCATCCTTGCCCGTGGTCACGGGCGCCGTTCGCGATTTGCTGCCGACTTTCCATCGTGCCATTCGCTGTCCTTTGCGGGTGAACAGCTCTGCGTCGGCGGGTAACGGCTTGGTATACGTCTTGCGTCGGATAGATCCCACGGTCAGTCCCTTTTCGTCTCGCATATCCACAATGGCCGTTCTTCACGAACAGCCTGCAGAGGCTTCGTTGCGGTTCTGCGGTAGATGCTTGCCATCGTTACTTGGCCTCTCGTTTCACAATATCAAAACCGAAGAACTCAGCCAGTCTGTCGGCCATGTCGAGCCGAAGTGACTGCTCGCCTCTGGCAAACTTCATCAGTGATTGGCGTTTCACTCCGGTCTCTCGCTCCAACTCCCGAAAGTTCAACTCGCTATCGAGGATAGCTTGCTGCAGAGCTTCGGTCATCGAGTCGAATTGTCTTGATTTGTGCTTTCGTGTCATAGTGGTAATAAGTCTTACCAATATGCGCGGTGAATGTCAAACGGTTTCCTCACAGTTCAGGCAAGTAGCGATAGCGACTCGCCATATTGGTTTTCTGACTTCCTTTCGTGACCTCCTGCAGAATGCCAACGGACACCAGCAAGAACAGCCACCCCGCCGCCGTCGTGTGTTCGACTCCCAGTAGTCGACCGGCCATCCTGCATGACAAGGGGAACGGTTCAGCGCCGGCCACTCGCTGCAATTCACGACACAGCGAGACCAGCAACCGCAGCGCCGGCTGCTCAAACTGTTTGGCCACCGTGGGCGTGCTTTGCTTGGCCGCATCCAACGCCGCCAAGATCCGCTCCTGCCCCCTCGGGTACTTCACCCTTGGCCAAGCCCGGAGAAAGTCAATCCACGTTTCTTCGAAGGGTTTCGTGCTGATGGCCGGTAGGGCTTTGTTGTGCCAAGCACGAACGACCCTTTCGAGTTCGGCACCTTCGAGGTCGGCAATTTCGGGAATGGCCTTCAACGATCGGCACAACTCGAAAACCTGTCGATTTCGTTTTCCAGGTCGTGACGGTAGCGATTCTCTAATTGCCGCGGTTATTCGATTTCGCAATCCATCGTGACGACTGAGAAGGACAGAGAGAACAGGGCCATTAGGTTGGTGGGTGGGTTGGTTGCTTTGATCTGGGCAACCACCCACACACTTAATGGCATCTGTATTCTTCTGTTGTCCTGTGTCCTCTTCTGTTGTCTCTGTGCTCTCTGTACTCTCTGTGCTCTCTGTACCATCGCTGAAGGCCTGGAGGAAACCAGCTTCCCGGATATCAGCCGCCGGAATCGTAGCCGACGGGAACGACAGCCACCGATAGACCGCACCGCTGGGATGCTTGGAAGGAGGCAACATGCAGATACAGTTCTGCAGCCGCAACTCGCCATCGCCCAAATCGACATAGGCTTTGCCGATGCTCTGGATTTGGCTGTTGTCGGCAGTCGCATATACATGCCGTCCAGGGCCCCCAGTCTCCACCGTAGGTAGCACTTGCGCGTAGTCAGGGTATTGAGACGACCAGAGTTCGTAGGACGCCATGCAGTCGAAATCTCGCACTACAAGCCCACATGAAACCGCGCCCAGCATGATAGCCAGACCGCAGCCTTCAGGGTTACGGAACCAACGCTGCAGTGTAGCAACGCTTGGCCGTTCCGATTGGTAGCGTTTCCACTGGCCTTTAGGTTGCTTCGTTCCCGGTTTTGTGGCAACGACGCACCAGCCGAGTTCATGGCAAGCCATGGCGACGGATAGTAGATCCGCCGTCGAATCTGTTATGATGTCGATTGCTGATCGTTCCACCGGTCAAGCTCCTTCAGACTCGCCCGGCGGCGTCACCGCTGGGCGTTTCTTTTCGGCGGGATCCGACCCACGGTCGGCAAGGACAGATACGGCGTCACGAAGGTCCCGGCGCAGCTTCTTGGCTTTCTTCTGGTCGTGAAGACGCCACTTGCCGATGTACCCGGAATGGCGCGGCGGTCGAGTGCTCTTCACGACATCTACGCCCAAGATGACGCCATCGTCGTGAAGCCCCTTCACAATCTGTCCTCGCCACTTTCCCCCGTCCGGGAATGCCCCATGTAGATCGTCTGTCACAGCGTCGATCGTGATCGGGACGTCCGGGCTTTTCAGCATTTCCTCGAGCATCGCCAACTGACCCGCGGCGATGCGAAAGCGATTGGTGTCGGCCATGTCGGCGGCGATCAGATCGGCGTCGAAGCCGTTCAGAGTCAATTGCTTTTTGGTCATCGCTTGCGGCCCTCCCTGCAGGAAGGGCAACCGGCCAATTCCCACTCTTCAAGTGCGGCGATAGACCAACGAACAAGCCGTCCAAATCTGGTACATTTGGGCGCACGGGCAGCATCTACGAGCCTATACCAGTGACGAGTCGAAATTGCGTATCTCTCCGCGCACTTTCGCGCATCGAGATATCTTGCCGGCTCCGCGGTCGGCTCTTGAACAGTTACGGACATCGGTGAACCTTTCAGAAAGAGGTTTACGGCGGCAAGCCCATTGCCTGCGTGCCTCCTTCTTTTTCACCGACGGAATGGAAAGAATGCCGGTCTTGAATTCTTCCGGCGCGATTATTCCGGCGCTGCGTCCTGCGAAGCCTGGAATTGACGGGACAAGTCAGCGCAGAGAAACGGCGCCGGAATAATTCAATTGCTGTTGACAGCGTTTTTCAAGTCGCCTTTTTCCGGTGACGTTTCGGGGTCTTTCGTTTCCGGTCCCGGTCGATAGCCAACTTCACTTCGCGTTGCGTTTTGCCGAGTTCCTCTGCGCAATCCTCGTACGTCTTGTACTGCCCTGTCTTCCAAGCATCCGCAATCTGCTTGTCCTTCTTGGGATCCGTATCCGGCTTACGCCCCGGTTTCTTCCTTGGGCTCGTTCTTCGCGGATCCGCGACGGTCCCACCCGTCAGCACGTCGATGGCGTAGAGCGATGCCCTCGCTACGTCGGCCAGGACCGACCAGAACCCCAACGACTGCACCACGCCGATTTCTCCATCCAGCCGCCCGAGCTTTTCCCGACGCCATTTGGCAAGGGATTTAAGGTCTGGAAGGTTCTGAGGGTCGATGTCGATGCCAACTTCCTTCGCTTTCCGAATGAACGCATCCCGTTTCTTTTTGGTGTTGACCCGATAGCACGACTCGTAGAATGCTTTCTGCAACGCCGCGTCAGTGAGCCGGTCACGGAGAAGGTACACTCGTTCGCTGTGCATCGGAAACTGATCATGCCCAGCCCAAGCAAGGTCAAACAGACCGTACAACCACCGAAAGCCATCGTAGTGAGTGGCGATCGTGTCTGACGAGATGCCGTGTCCCGTCGTCCAATCCTTCACACAACCGCCCGCCTCGGTAGCGAGTGTTACGTACTGCGTCCAGGCGTCGTCATCCTGTGAAAGGCGGTAGCACGTTCGCCACGTCCAGAACTTCGGAGGCTTGTTGTCGATTCTTCTGTACGCTACGCATTCTGCTTTGTAGCTTCCAAGTTCGGTTTTGGGTGGTTTGTGCGGGCAAAGGTCAATTGCTTCGTCCTTCGCCAGACAGCCGGAATGCTCAATCAACACCGCTGACAAAGAGCCCGGCGGATAGCTTTGGCAAAGCGATTCAAACGACGGCAAAAGCCGCCGCTGCAGGGCTTCCTGAAATCTGTTCATCGTGCCGATTCCCGTTTTCGGCCCCGACAGGTGAGAAACAGCGGAGCGGGGCCGGTCGGGAGCCGGCCTTTCGGAAGCTATCCTAAGCTCCGCCAACCGACATCGTACTCAGGCTGTAAGTGCCGTCAAGCGCAGCGTGATAGCCCCGTAACTTGCAGGGCAGGCAGTGGCGCAGTAGCATTGTTTGGCGCCCCGGAGGATGCGCCATGAGTTTTGTGATCTGTCCCCACTGTGGTGATCGTGTTGCGATCGTGGAAGAGTTGGTTGGCCGGAGAATAGGCTGCCCGCAATGCCACGGCAAGTTCGTGATGCCCAGGCCGAGGGAAACCGAGCCTGCCAGTGACGCCGGAAGTACCGCGAACTGTCCCCACTGCCGACAACTCCTGTCAATTGGAGAGATTCCAGGAAACCGAGTAGTACAGTGTCCTGTTTGCGGTCGGTCCTCCAAGGTGAACGTACCCTCGGCAGCATCTTGCACCGAACCACCCCGACCATCTACGCCCCCAGGCCTTCAACCCCCGTCTGTCTCTCCAACGGCAGACTCCCCAAGAGCACGAACAGAGGCCCCGAAGCGGACAGCCGAGGCTACCGGGCAGAGAGTCGTCGTTACGCCTGCCGACCTTCAGCGCCCGACCGTCTCTCCCCCCGCAGACTCCCGAACAAGACGAACAGAAGCTCCAAAACGGAAGGCCCGGACTGTCGGGCAGAGAGTCGTAATCGCTGGGTTGATTGGGGCGGGGATCGCAGTTGTTCCCGCAATCCCCTTGGCGTTGGTTGTCAGCCAGTTCTGGCCGCTGTTTGGCGGATTCATAGCGTTAATTGCTGAGCCGTTCAGCCCAGCCAGGTTGCACACTATTCCGACTCATTGCATCGCGTTTGGGATGGGAGGCATCGTCTTGGGAGGGGCCATCGGCTGTATTTGGAGATACTTGACCATCTCCCGGACTTGACCGCCGTATTCTTTGACAGCGCCGTAGTACTCACCTTGCGAACGAAGTCAATCGCAGCAGACGCCCCCAAGTTTGCAGAGCAAATGGAGGCGCGGTAGCATGCTTTCAATGTGTGGTCCACCATGCAATACCTTCGCCTTTCGACCAATGCCAGTCGCCGAAGGAGCCGATCATGAACGTCACCTGCCCCAACTGCGGAAAGCAGTTCGCAGATGTTGAAGAACTGGCGGGGAGATTGGTAGCGTGCGACAACTGCCGTGGGCAGTTCACAGTGCCAGACATACGCCAAGCTGACGCTGGCGACCGAACGGACGCCCAACCCGCGCCGCAAGTCGCTGGCCAAGTTGCTCGCAGGGTTGATAGACGAGGGCGAATCGCTCGATTTCTTACGAGGAGACGCACCGCAAGAGAAATCGCACTCGTTATCTGTTCCGGCGGCCCAGATTCTCTTCACGATTGGGGATCATTTTGAGGGACTC
>CAZUAH010000685.1:0-7028 GCA_964617665.1 uncultured Pirellulaceae bacterium | reverse complement strand
CCCCCCCGCGCGGCGCGTGTCGCCGCCCGCCGGGCCGCCGCGCCCGCCCCGGGGGGGGTTAAAAAACGGGGAGGGGTGCTAGCGACCGTCAGTTAGCCTGTCAAACTGATTCACCATCCAGACGAGCTGGACGGGGTCTCCTGTCGCTCAACGCTCGTCCCAGCAACAGGTTGCGTCGACTCTCATTCCCAAAGTGGCGCTGTCCAACTAGCCGCCGCCAATCAGCTCTTCGAGCCATAGATAGAGATCGTCGTGCGCGCCTTCAATCAACTTGTCTCGCAGCATCCCCCACTCCTTTGATGCTTCCATTGCAGTCCGCACACGCTCCCGTCTACCCTCTTTCGACACGACGGAGACTTGCTTCAGAACATCGTGCACTAACTCGCGCAGTTCCTTGTCTGACACGGAAAACAGAAGTCGCTCGACATTGCAGAGGGCGCCGAAGTGGTCTTCCCAGGGTTGACCATGTCCGATGACGACGTGCTGGAACACATTGTATACGCCCGTGGTTCTGTACTTCCGAATACAGCCGTCCAGTGCGGGATGAATCAGGTAGAAGGGCGTTTCCGGCACCGACGAGTCGAAGTCGTTCACCAAATCGTGCGGCTGCTTGAATCGCTGCATGGCAGTATGGCTATCCGGTTCCGTGGCCACGATACCCAACAAACCGGCACGATATAGCTCGCAAAACGGATGATACAGTTGGCCGGAATCGCCTGCGTAGAACTTGTAGACCTCTGGGCTGATGTTGTTCAGTCGACAGCAGATGCCGATGGCTTCTTCGCGCGTGAGGATGTTGTACGGAAGCAGCGACAAGAAACGAAGCCGTTCGCTCTTGTCATGCAAACAGTCCAGGAACGCATGCATTTCATCAAAGACATTCGCGACAAGCACCGCAGCGCTGGTGTCGTTGACCAGTCTGCGGTAAGAACGCTCGCTGAGCGAATTCTGTTGCGTTGACAGTTCGGACGAGATGATGACCAAGTCGCGGGGGCGGCCGAGAGTATGTCGACGTACGTATTGGAAACTATCTTCAGGAAAGGCGCGATGCGGGTGCTTCACCACGTTCAGGTTGACGAACTCCTTGAAACTCCGGTTTCCCTCGTAGCACTGCGTGAGCTGATCCAGAAGACGCTGCAAATCGTCCTCGGAATACTGAATCATCGTCGTGGCGCCGTACAAGTTTGCCTTGATGTCGGATTCGTAGTTCGAGAAGGCTTCCTGCCGGATCGTGGCGTGGACCTTGATGTGGCTGTTGGTGTTCATCGCGTCCCAAGCCGCCTCGATCAGGCCGGCCTGGACAGCGACCCATCCTGGCCGAGATAGGTGCCTGATCCCCTGGTCCACTTTGTCGATGAAGAATACCGTGCCACTGTGAACGAGCCGTAGTTTGTGGTCGAGGAAGTTCTCGGTCTCGTCGATCACGCGGTTGATTTGCTTGACGGAGGTTCCCAGCATCTCTTTGAATACCACGGTCGGCTCGATTCGTGCCCCCTGGACCCACTGTCTCAACCGTCGCGGCAACAGCGCCAGTTCGTCGGCGTCGTTCTCCGTAAAAAGTGAGGGGTGATACGAGAGAGCCGAGACGCGTAGCGCGAACCCCCAAATGCGTTTCGCGTTGCCCAACTCCGAAAGAAACTCTTCATGCGTCTTCGAAAGCGACCGCACGTCGCTCATGAAATCCAGATAGGGTTTACCCTCGGGCACGAAGAATACATTAAGCTGCTCCTTGCCTTGTTTCGCCGCCCGATACGTCTCCGCAAGCAGATATCGCTTGTAGGTCAGTAAAAGCGTCTTCCCAAGGCCTTTGTTTGCTGACAAGAAGCACTTGCCCCGCCTATTGAGAAAGTCGTCGATGATTTCGTTTCTGAAGACAACCTTCTCCAGGTCGCGAATATCAATCTGATTGGCGTCCGAGGCCCAAATCTTGCGGATAGCGTCCGAAGCGGGTTCATCCCAAGAGGCGGGCATATCCCGAGCGGCCGCAGGCTGCTCGACGACAGGATGGTCGGGGCGAACGCTCCACAGCGCAAGTGTCCTGGCCAAACGAGACGCGGTTGCTGCTACGTCGCCGTCGCGCAGCTCGCCAAGTGCTGCCGTGCCCAGCGTCGATCGCCATTCGGGTTGGCGATGCTGGTACTCGGCTTGAGAAAGATCGACCAGAAGCGGCAGAAAGCGGCGATTCCGCCCGTACGCATGCCGTATCTCCGTTGCCACATCGTGCGACGCCAACGAGTGCGTCGAGATCAGCAAGAGGAAGGACTCGCATCGTTCGATCGCTTCGGCGCACTGGGCAATGTACGAGATGCCCGGCAGCGTGTCACGTTCGTAGTACCAAGTGGAATAGCCCTGTCGCTCTAAGGCATCGGCCAACTCGCGGGCAAGCTCCGAATCCTCGCCAGCATGGCAGATGTGCACGTTGATTGTCTCGATCCCGCGCTGGTCGCGGGCAATCGCGCGTCCATGCCCGGCGAAATGCGCCGAGCCAAGCGCTGAAGCGAATCTCTCGCAGGTCGCAAATCGCCTGCTGGGGTCTTTGTCCAGAGCTCGCACGATGGCAACGTTGACGCTCGCGGGCAACTCCGGCATGTAAATGCGCGGCGGAGTTGGAACCGCCTCGCGATGAAGCCTCAGAAGACTCAGTGGATCGGCTTCATCGTATGCTCGCCGTCCGGTCAGCATTTCGTATGCGATTAGCGCCAACGCGTATTGGTCTGCGCGACCGTCCGACGGGAGGCCGGCTGCTTGTTCAGGCGAAGCATAGGCGGGTGTGCCTGCAAACGTGGCCCAATCCTCGCTGCGGCGAAACTCTCTAGCGAGTCCCAGGTCGAGGATTTTGAACTGACCCTGTCTCGAGGCCCTAATATTTTCCGGTTTCAAATCTCGATGTACGATTCCGCGGCCGTGGGCGAAGTCCAGGGCTTCGGCCAAAGAGCCGATGATCTGGCGGACTTCGTCGAGCGGGATACGCCTGCGCCTTCGAAGCACGTCGCGAAGTGTTTCACCATCAACATATTCGAATACGGCAAATGGTTTGCCTTCATGAAATCCGAAGTCGAAAACCGTAGCGATAGCGGGATGATCGAGCACGGCTCCGAGTCGTGCTTCTTCAGCCAACGCATCTTCGAGCACGTCTCTTCCTTCGCCCGTTGGATCGACGACCACCTTGATGGCCACACGACGATTCAACCGCATGTCCCGCGCTAGGTAGACGTGGCCCATTCCACCGCGGCCCAATTCGCCTTCCAACGTGTATCGATCCTGGACACTCGCCCCAATCGCGAAGACACTTCGAAATTCAGCCTCCTCGACAGCATCGAGCAATGGTCGAATCTTCCCATCGGCAGTGGCCACGCAGTAGGCAAGCGTGGTCTCTTCGGCCCCCGGCGCATGCACATTACTGTAGTCCGTGGCATTGGCCCCAAGTTCCTCATCGACCTCGGCGAGAATCTCTTCCAGCGTGGGCCACTGTGACCGAAAACGCTCCTGATACTCCCCGTGACTTGGTCTATCTCCCCAACGTCTACGGACATAATACTCGTGAGCCACCAACTCCTCTGGCAGCGCGTCAAGCGGAGCGAGAGCAGAATATCGGCCAACGTAGTGTTCCAGCAAAGGCCGCCTTGAAATCTCGTCGGGCGATTCCTTCTCGTCTGATGATTCAACGGCGGATTCTGGCGGCGCCGAAAACTCCTCCGATTGTTCCGTTGCGCGGCGCCAGCGCCATTCCAGATCGATTCCGACTAGTTCAGCCAGCAGCTTGCGTTGTGGGGAAACCCGCTCGTCTTCAACCGCCACGTCGACGAACTCTTCGATCGCTGGCTCTTCGCCTGCCCGCCATGCTGCCTCGAAACGATCGGCAACCGTGTCGATTTCTCCGGACTGCGATCCAGAGGCGGAAGATTCATGTTTGTCTGGATCCTCGGCAGCCATTTGATCCTTGCTCTCGGCATTGGCAACGAGTATTGGGCGTATCGTTCTACGAAAGGCGGCACACATTCTAGCCTACAAGCGGTCAATGTCCAAAACGTATCGGACACATGCGACCAACGTTGCATGACGAGGGAGGCTAGTCACACGAGCCGCTACGACGTCCAATGACGCTTGACATCGGCAAAGAGTTCGCTCAACAATCAAATGCCCAAAAAATCCACGCCACAAGCTGTGGTTAGTCTCTGACGACGCCGCCAGAAAAGGGAAATGATGTTCTCCGGACAAGAAATCGTGGCGACGCTAACCGGTTTGGGCGTGTCCCATGTGATCTGGATTCCTGATTCGGCGTTTGGTCCGTGGGAGCAATGTCTGGAGTCCTCCGCCGATCTGCGTCTGATTCGTGTCTGCCGGGAAGGCGAAGCCTGGCCGCTCGCGGCGGGCCTGCTGCTGGGCGGCGCTTCACCGGTCGTGAGCATGCAGACAACCGGCTTGTTTGAATCCGGCGATGCCCTGAGAAACGTCCTATTCGATTTGAGACTTCCCGTATTCGCCATCCTTGGCGGCCGAAGTTGGCTTGTCGAAAACTCCGCGGATTCCGCGAAACGACTCGCCGAGCCGATTCTCCACGCTTGGGGAATCGACTACGTCCTGATTGAAAGTGACGCCGATCGACCGAAGCTTGCCGAACACTACGAGCGTTGTAGCTCCGCTGGCAGAGCAGGGGCCGCTTTGATTGCGGAAGGCCGTATGTGAAGGAGGCCGGGATGACAGGTGAAAAGGAAACGTCGCCGCGCATGTCGTTGCCTGCTGCACTACGAGTACTGGCCGATCTAAGAAAAGCCGACCAGATCGTTGTGACCAGCATGGGGTCGGCGCGCGAGTGGCCCAAAATCTCTCAGCACACGCTCGACTTTCACTACGTTCCCTCGACCATGAGCGGTGCGGTCCCATTGGCGCTTGGCTTGGCGCTCGCCCAGCCAGCCAGGGAAGTGCTCGTGTGCACAGGCGACGGTTCGTTGCTGATGAGCCTGGGTTGCCTAGTAACCGTGATCGACAGCCGTGCAAGTAATCTGACGATTGTGTTGCTGGACAACGGCGTGTATGAGATAACGGGCGGTCAGAAGACGGCGGCCGCGAACAACAACGTGGACTTCGCCGATTTGGCTCGTGCAGTCGGCTTCCGCTCCGTTGCATGCTTCCGTGATGGTCTAGAATGGCGCGATCGTGCGAGCGAAGTGATGTCACAGCCCGGACCTCGGTTCATCTGGCTCAAAACCGAACCGGAACGCGAGCACTACGTACTGGATCCGCCCTGCGCGATGCAGGAGCAGTTGAATCGTCTCCGCGCAGCGTTGAAGCCCTAGGAGGATCATTATGAATCCGTGTTACCGACGGTCAATTGGTTTTGCCCTTCTGTCCACTATCGTCGCAGTCACACTACTGACCGATCACTCACGTCTTCTTGCCGCATCCTCTGATCCGCAAAGCGTACTGGACAGCGGTATCCAGCCGGAGGACATCGACCGGCGATCCCATCTGGAATACGTCCGCGAGTGCGTGGACCTGCTGATCGAGCACGGCACCGACCGCTACGGTTCGGTTCACAGTCCGATGCTGATGAACATCCTTGACGTGCGCACTCGCGAGTGCCCCGCGGATCCGCTGGAGTTGGACGAACGTTTTCGCGTAACTCGCCGAGGCCGGCGCGGTCCCAGTGGTGGAAATCTGTACGCGGATTTGCCAACGATCGCCGCCATGGTCCGGCTGTCGCGCGTCAGCGGCGACGATCGCTACAAGCAGTTCGCTGCAAAGTCGGCCAATCACACCATGACTGAACTGGTCGATGGCAAGGGTTTCTTCTGGTGGGGATGGCATCGACACTACGACGCACATCGCGATGTGATGACAGGGCATGCGGGCAACCATCATGAGATTCACGTCCAGCGAATCGACTGGCCGTTCCTTTGGGAGGTCAATCCACAGGCGGTCCGTCGAGAGATCGAGGCCATCTGGCAGTGGCATGTGATCGACAAGACGACGGGCGAAGTGAATCGACACGGCGACGGGCACCGCGGCTGCGATTTCGCTATGAGTGCAGGCGAGATGATTTCCGCCTTTGCCTTTCTCCAGACGAAGACGAACGATACGGAGTGGTTGGATCGTGCGAAATTGCTCGCCGGATACTACTGGGAACGTCGTAACGAACAGACCAATCTGATCGCCAATCGGCCGAACGCTGGTAAGGACCGTTTTGACGGCTCGCACCTCGATACGTCCATAACGGCCTTTCTCTGCCGTGGTCTGCTGGACGCCCACGAGTATACCGGCGAACCGTTGTTCCGCGAGCATGCGTTGGCCTATCTCCGAGCCTATGCGACGCTCGGCTACGATGTCGATTCGCGCAGGTTCTGGGGTTGTCTAAGACTGGATGGCACACCGGAGCCGGGGCCGCGAGTCGTTGGCGGCTACGCCCAATACGAACCGCGAGGGCACATCGACCTCTGGCAGCCGTATGCGGCAGGGTACGAACATCCAATCCATACAGCGCAGATCTATGCACGGGCACACGAGATATCGGGCGACGAGGCGATGCTCGAGGCCGCTGTGCGATGGGCGGAGTCCATTCGTGCAGGTCTGCCAGCCACAAGCTGCCTGAGCAAGACGTGGTACGGCGAATACGCCAAGCAATGGGCGCCGCACGGAACCTACGCCGGCAAATACGGCAGGACGATTTCCTTCTTCTGTCACATGCAGCGTTTGACGAACGACGAACAGTACGGACGCCTTGCCCGAGAGGTCGCGGCCGAGGCCATCAGCCGCCTGTACTACAAAGGCATGTTTCGTGGCCATCCGGCCAAACCGTACTATGAATCCATTGACGATGTCGGGGATCTGCTGCTGGGGCTGCTGGAACTGCACGAATTGACCGCGAACTGAGTGTGTCCGGGCATTGGGAGGGCGAAGCTCCTGCTGAGCCGGATTTCGGGTACCGACGCGCGGCTCGGCAGGAGCCTCGCCTTCCCGTATACCATAGGATTCTAGCCACCGCACTAAAATTCCGTTGGCGCGGTGCAGGCGGTTGTGAGGCTAAGCTC
>CAZUAH010000684.1:0-7045 GCA_964617665.1 uncultured Pirellulaceae bacterium | reverse complement strand
CCCGTGATTTACTGCAATCACAAACCTCACGCGTTCTTCGTGCGTGCGCTGTTGAACGGTGATCATCGCCATTGACGTATACCTCAACCTCTCACATCGTCTTGTCAGTACCGCAATACAGGGCTCAGTGTCTAGGCCATGATAGCCAAATCGCCGAGGCAATACAGCAGCCCGAAAGGAAAAGCGTGTTGGTCCGATAGGCCTTGTCTGCCGAGCGGCTGGCACCCACATCTTGACAGAGCAAACGCAGGCTCACTCTTTCAGTTTGCCCCACTGCTTTTCCAGGCGTTTGGCTGAGACGGAGAGGGAGGTTCCGAGTTGTTGGGCGAACAGGGAGACGCGGAACTCTTCGACCATCCAGCGGAATTGGCCTAGCTCGGGATTGCATGTGCCACACTCGTGTTGCTCTGCCGCTCGTTCGATGTACGTTTGCCAGAAGGGTGCGATTTGTTCGGTGTGCTGACGATCTCGCACCGATCCCCCGCCGGCCAGCTTCTCGAACCGGAGCTTGATCGCCTTGAAATAGCGAGGGCAGTGTCGCAGCCAAGCCCACGGTGTGCGCGTCAGGAATTCTCCGCGTGTCAGATGTTCCATCTGCGTTCTTGCGTCATCGACCGCATGCTGCCAACGCGGCGAAGTGGCTTCTTCCAACGCGACCTGCGCTTGGTGATATGCTTCCATCAGTGCGTGTGCGAGCTTGGCTACATCTTGCACGGCCACTGTGATACGTTTGCGGCCGCGCAGAAGCAACTGGTTGAACTGCCCAGCATCACGAGCCAACTGGTCCTGGTCCAAGAAGGCACGGTCGGCGATCAGTTCGGCTAACTGTTGCTCCAACTGCTTTGCACTGCAGAGCGTAGCGGCGCAAAGCTTCATCTGGTCCAGCTTCGGCAGCCAGGTCACTTGTGCCCGCAATTCTCTGTTTTCTGCTATGCAAAGAAGCCGGCGCAGGCCCGTTCGGGTTTGCTGGGCAGCCATCTCGGATGAATCCGTCAATCGCAGCGACACGTCTTTGCCCTGATCGACAAGCATGGGGTGGCCGGTCAAACCCAGACCGCCGCTTTCGAATTGGACCTGTTCTGGCAGATCGCCGAAATCCCACGAAGTGATTCCGTCGCGAGTCCAGTCGGAATGATCCAGTTCGGCAAAACTGGCTGTAGCCTCTGCCGCCAGTTCGCGTTGAAGATGCTGCAGGTCCCGTCCGCCCGATGTGACGTCGCCATGGTCATCGATAATATGGACGTTCATATGCAAATGCGGCGGCAGCTTTTCCAGTTGAAAATCGTCCGGCAAGACTCGTTCTCCGCCGACCTTTCGCAGCGCATCGGCCACCGCCACAAGAAAAGGGCCTTCGCCAAAATGGAGTTCGCCGAGAGCCTTCTTCGCAGTATCTGGGGCCGGCACGAAGTTGCGGCGAATCGACTTGGGCAAGGATCGTATCAAGGCGACGATCTTCTGCTCAAGCAAACCTGGCACCAACCATCCAAGCCGTTCCGGGTGCAGTTGCCCCAAGGCCATCTTCGGGACCTTAAGCGTGATACCGTCGTTCTCGTTCCCCGGCTCGAAGCAGTATTCCAACGACAGGCTGGAATCCCCAACTGCCAACTCGTCCGGGAAATCGGCCGCCGCCGTTTCGTCCGGCTCCAGGTCGATCAAATCCGACTGGCTCATGTAAAGGACGTGACGGTCACGGCGTTCTGCTTTCCGCAGCCAACGTTTGAGTCGGTGTCCATCGTACACGTCCTCCGGGATCCGCGAATTGTAGAAGTCGAACTGACGCTGCTCGCCGGCAAACAGATCGCTTCGCCGCGATTTGGTGGCCAGCAATTCCAGTTCGGCTACCAGGTTGCGATTGTGTTCCAGAAAACTGGCGCGAGTTCGATACTGGCCTTCGACCAAGCCGTGACGAATGAACAGCTCTCGCGAGGTCTCTGGGTCGATGGGGCCCAGACGGACTCGCCTCCGCTGTACCACCGGCAAGCCAAACAAGCTCACCTTTTCGTAGGCCATGGACGAGGCGGCGCGACGGCTCCAATGCGGATCGCTGTAAGATCGTTTCACCAAATGCTCGGCCATCGGCTCGATCCAATCCGGATCTATCCGTGCCACAGTGCGAGCGTAGAGCCGCGTCGTTTCGACCAACTCGGCGGCCATGATCCATTTCGGTTTCTTTTCGAATACACCAGATCCCGGCCAAAGGTAGTACCGACTGCCGCCTGCACCTGTGTACTCATATCCGCTTTGGCAGTATGCAACGTTTGCCAGCAGGCCCGACAGCAGTGCACGATGGACTGAGTCATAGAGGTCCTTTTCGGTCGTCGACGATTGCTTGAAACCGGCTTCATCTGCCAATTGTCTGAGTTGGCGATGGATATCCAGCCATTCGCGCATGCGGTTGTACGAGAGGAAGTTCTGCCGGCACGCCTTGCGCAGTTGATTACGAGACAGCTTGGCTCGTAACCCGTGGTAGAAATCCCACAGATTCAGGTATGCCAGAAAATCGGACGATTCGTCAGCGAACTGAACGTGACACTCGTCGGCAGCCTGCTGCTTGTCCACCGGCCGCAGACGAGGATCTTGCACCTCCAATGCCGCGGCGATGACCAGCACTTCGCTCATGCAACGCTCCTCGGCCGCCGCGAGAACCATCCGGCCAATACGCGGATCGACCGGCAAACGAACCAGACGCCGTCCGAGGTCGGTCAGTTCTCGCCCCTCGTCGATCGCGCCCAATTCAAACAGCGTCTTGTATCCGTCGCGAATCGCATCGGCGCGGGGCGGGTCCAGGAACGGGAACTCTTCGATCGCACCGAGCCGCAAGGCTTTTGTCTGCAGGATCACGGAGGCCAAGTTGGTCCGGCGGATTTCGGGTGACGTGTACTGTTCACGGCCCAGGTAATCTTCCTCGCCATACAGCCGCACACAGACGCCGGGTGCGATGCGACCACAACGGCCGGCGCGTTGATCGGCCGACGCGCGTGAAATCGCCTCGATGGGCAGGCGTTGCACTTTTCGACGAGGCGAATAGCGGCTGATCCGTGCTGTGCCCGTATCGATCACATACCGGATTCGCGGTACGGTGAGCGATGATTCGGCCACATTGGTCGCCAGCACGATGCGGCGATGAGGGCCCGGCTGAAAGACCTTGTTCTGCTCCTTGGGAGACAGGCGAGCATACAGGGGCAGAATCTCGGTCCGTTGCATATCGCCTGGGATCGGACGACCACGGAGTGTCTTGGCCGTCTCCATGATGTCGCGCTCGGTGGGCAGAAACACGAGCATATCGCCACGATCGATGCGGGCCAGCTCATCAATGGTCTGAGCAATCGCCTTCTGCTCGTCCACTTCCTCCGAATCTTCATCGTCCGATTCGAGCGGCTGATAGCGCATCTCGACCGGAAACGTGCGTCCGGTTACTTCGATCACCGGCGCAGGCTGGCCGGTCGCGGGCGAGGCGAAGTGGCGACTGAAACGTTCGGCGTCGATTGTGGCCGAGGTGATGACCAGCTTCAGCTCGCGTCGTTTCGATAACAGGCGTTTGACGTACCCGAGTAAGAAGTCGATGTTCAGCGAACGCTCGTGCGCTTCGTCGATGATGATCGTATCGTACTGATCCAGGAAGCGATCGCCTTGGGTCTCGGCCAGCAGAATGCCGTCCGTCATCAGCTTGACGTAGGTCTCCGGCCGCGTGGTGTCGGTGAAGCGTACTTTGAACCCTACTTGTTGGCCCAGTGACGAACCGAGTTCGTCGGCCAGACGCGCGGCTACCGAGCGAGCGGCGATTCGCCGCGGTTGAGTGTGCCCGATGATCCCATCGATTCCGCGTCCCAACTGGAGGCAGATTTTGGGCAACTGCGTCGACTTTCCAGAACCGGTCTCGCCGCAAACGATAGTAACCGCGTGATTGCGGATGGCGGCGGCTATCTCGGCGGCTCTTTCGGCAATCGGTAGCGACGGATCGACGACAACATTGGGAAGGTCGGTGTGCCTACGCCGGCGCAGCTCGACAGAACGATCCAATTCGCGCACAAGGCGATCCAACCTGCGATCGAGAGGTCTTCCCTTGTCGCGCGTCTGCCGGAGCGAGCGCAGCCGCCGTCGCAAGCGATGGCGGTCGCTGCGCATGGCATCGTTGATCTTGTTGTTCAGTTCTGCGAATGAGCACATGGGTTCGTGTGATGCGGATTTTACCGGATTTTCCGCTAATGCCGATGGGAACGGCTGACCGATTCTTAGATTCAGGTCCTGCCGCGCTGTGCGGCGTGATCGCTTTCGAAAACTCAGCAATATCTGGGGGGAGGCGCGATGATTCGTCGTGCGATGTTGGCTCTTCTGACCGGTACCCTATTCTGCATCTGCCTTTCGGAGTCCACAGCCTCAGCTCAAGATCGAGCGTATGGGCGTGTCTGGGGCGGATCGTACAGCCAGCGAGACTGGGAGCGGTTCTACCACTACCCCTACGTCTACTATCCGCAGAATTTCTGGGGGAACGAGTACTATCGCAGTAGCGAAGATATGTACTACAGATACCCTGCCGAGATGCGGATTCCGGTCTACAACCGAAAGTGGCACAACTACTTCCCGAACACGCGTCTGTACCACTCGGGGCACCACTTCATCCTGGACCAGCTCTAGCAGCGGCCTGAAGTCGTGCGGGACATGGTGCAGGTCCATTCTTGTCGCTATTGTGTCTTCTTCTTCGGCGGACGACCTCGGGGACGTACCGTCGATTGAAGGGCGAGTCGTTTCACCGACCGCTGAATCCAGCCTGCGCTCCCGTACGGACGGCTGCGTTTCACGCACTGACGCAATGCCTTCAACTACGCTTCCGTCTCCGGCTGATTGACTAGGTGACACCACTGACGACGAATCGCCAGCGGCCACTCACTCAACAGCGTCTTCTGCTCCGAACTGCCCGACCGTCCACGCCGAAGGCTCGACCAACGCTAATCCTCGGCTCGTTCCACGAGATTCGCTCGCAACGGATTGCGCTCCGCGTAACGCATCACGTGATAGAAATAGTCGTCCGTCTCGACCGGAAACGGGGCGAAAATGGTCGCGATCTGCACGAACGTTGAAATGACACTTCGGCCTCCATGCCGCCATGAAAGCCAAGCGACGACACGTGGGAAAACGACTCCCGACGCCTTTTTCGAAACGCGGCTCCCGTTGGGAACCGCGTTTTTGGGGAGTACTTGCGACAGATTGATCGGAGCAGTGCGCCACTATCGCTTGAGATGCTTCATTGGGATCTTGTAAGCCAGGACATATGCTAGCCCACCAGGATTGAGGTCTCGCCAAACAGCATGAACAACTCGTTCCAGCACTTGCTGTTGTGCCTCGGGAGATGCAGCCTCCGAGTTGCTGGTCATGGCCTCGTCGAGGCACGCTTCAACTTTGGATGCGAAGAAATCGAAGGACTCTTTCTGCATCTCGGCCAGAGCGGCTTGGTCGGTGTCGATCACTGGGTAGCCGGCGACGGCTGCTATCGCATCTGAGAACAGGGCGGTTCGGTAGTCTTCATCGACAATGGCTCTGCCAACGATCTCTACCACGGCTCGCTCCGCCGCGTTCATCGCCTCGTAATCCGGAGCGGGCTGTAGGTTAGCACTCTGGATGTCTGCGGGGATGTCGCGCAAGGCCAGGTTGCCACCGGGGCCAGTGTGATCGAGAGCTACGTTGCCGCCGGTCCCGGGGTGGTCGAGGGCTACGTTACCGCCAGGGCCGGTATGATCGAGAGCCAGCTGGCTCGAGTATTCTTCCATGGCGGTATGGGGGAACGGGTCGGGGCCGGGTTCAGGTTCCTCTGTCGGGACGGGGCCAGGCAGGTTAATCGGTGTCGCCTCGTCGCCATCGTCGTCATCGTCGCTCGGCGCCTCGCTCAACTCAAAGCCATCCACCATGCCATCGTCGTCATCTTCGTTGGCCAGGCGGAATTCAATGCCTTCGGGCACTTCAACGGTACCAGCCGGATTGGCGTCGACTACGTCTTCAGCCATCTCGACCGTATTGTGGGGCTCTTGCAGGGTGCCACTGCCTTGGGGCAGATCCTTGGAGCCAGGGCAACACGCCAGGAACTGGTCCTCCAGGGCACCGTCAGCCAAATCGACTTGGCATCCCTCCAACCCAGTCAGACTGGCGAGCATCTGTCGCTGATCCAATCCCTCGAACAACATTGAGCGGCGAGAGTCCTTCCTGCGATTCGTGTGTCTGCGTCGTTTGAACATTGTGTACTCCTCGAGCCTTGGGTTATCGCTCAGTCCGGTAAAGCCGAATCTGGCATGTGGCAGGCGGCCCCAGCGACCACCCTTCAAACATGTAATGCCAAAAAGCGAGCGACGCTGGACACATTTTTGGCGATTTTCTTGTTCGCAGGCGGTTTTCGAGAGGAAGACGTGGACAAGCCTCCGGGTCTGGTGATTCAACGCGGAACATTGTCTGGAAGAGACGAGGGCAAGATGAAGACCGAGACGACGAGATGGTGATCACCGGCTGGGCCCGTGGCATGAGGAAGGCACGTAGGAGGGCCGACGACAGGGTCGGCTGACCCCAACGGGGTCAGAACAACATAGCCTAGGGTCAGCGCAACGGCGCAGCCGTGGAGCGTCACCCTAGGTAACAGAGAATCAACGGCCCACAACCCTGAAAGGGTTACACAAGACGGTCACGCGTGCGGAACCCCTTCAGGGTTCGGAGGATCTCATGGACCGGATACCCAGGGTGGCGCGGCTGCGCCGCTGCCCCTGGGCTATGATGTCTAACCGCTTCGCGGTAACGCAGGAAACGGCAGAGCCGTGCAAATCCTCACCGGCAGAGCCGGTGCCTCAATACCGCGTCCGCCGCTCCTACGGCCACACTAGCCACTGCATTTCCAAATCGACTGGTGTGAACCTGTCGACACAGAGTGTCATACAGCCTCCGAAGTGAGACAGGTCTGCAAGGGAGACAAACACGACGCCGTCTTTGGCGGCGGTGAATTCTGCACCGGATTGCTCCACGATGTTCTTCTTGGCATCACCAGCGACAAAGAGCTTATAATTGATAC
>CAZUAH010000683.1:0-7083 GCA_964617665.1 uncultured Pirellulaceae bacterium | reverse complement strand
TGCAGGAGCCGATCACTCCCAGAGGGAACTGATCGCGGACTTTGCCGGTGATCGGGTCGAGGGTCTGGCACGCGGCCGGACGTGCTACCCGCGGCACGACGTAGAGCGCCTCGCGGAAGAAGAACGGATGGGGAGATTCGATGTCCAGTGCCCAAAGCAAATCGCCTTTTTCGAAGTCGATGCCGATCGTCTTCTTGAACGGCGGCCCCGCGATGCAGACCACGCCGCCACGGGCCCGCGCACAGCAGTAGGTGGCCCAGCCCAAGCCCCAGCCGTGACGCTTGATGGCGCCACCGATGGCGCCGAACAGTGCTTTGGACGTCTCCGGTGTGCGGCGCCACAACTCGTTCCCTGTGGCGGAGTCGCGAGCGGCCACGTACCTGTCGGGCGCCAGCTCGAAGATGCGTCCCTCGTCCAGGCACAAGGCCCGCGCGTCGAACGGCTCCGGCTCGCTCGCCATCCAAAGCAATTTCATCTCGGGGAACCGGAAGGCAGCGAGTCTTCTCGCAGCACCAAACTTGTCGATGACGCTCTTGTATTGCTGGTTGGCCACATTCCAGGGCCAGCCTCCCCCGCCCATTTTCTGGCGATGGGGAGCCACCTGTGCGTCCGGCGGACCCATCGCGGCCCAGAGCGTGTCCTTCTCCAGCGCCAGCCATTTCCAGTCCGTGTCTCCGGCCGTGGCGGCCTCGGGCGGAACGCTGAATCTGCCTCGTTCCTGCCCGGTCGCCGCATCCAACATCCAGAGGTTTCCGCCCTCGGCAAAAACGACCTCCCGATCGGTCGCCAGCTTGGCGACGTTGTGAACGACATACTTCGGGTCCAGCCGGCGGCTCCAGAGACGCAGGCCGTTGTACGCATTGAGAACCGTGAGCGTGTTCAACAGCGGTTCCTCGCGCTCGTGGAAGGCGATATGCCCAGAGAAGAAAAGGACCCGTCCTCCGGCAAACAGCGTCTGGTTGGGCATCGGGGCGTAGGACGGATGCGTCTGGAAACGCAACTCTCCCGGCAAGCGGGCCACGCGGTCCTGCGACACCACGTTGTTGTCCGGCCCGTGGTGCGGATGACACCACTCGTCCACGCCGGGCGGTGCGGGCTTCACGACAACCTTTCCCGAAGCGATGCAGACACCGCCAGGATGCAATACGCGCATAATCTCCGTCTCGGACGGCGGCTGGGCAACGTCTGGCGACACCCACACGGCATCGGCCAGGTCTCCCGCCAGCCAGAGCGACTCGCCCTGGCCGTCCACAACATAAACGCGCGCTCCCAGCAAACCTTTCTCTCGCGCCCACACGCGAATCTTGTCCATCCCGGGCGACGCGCTGCCCCGGCAGAGAATCGTCCACGGGGTTTGCTCGACGAGCCGGCCAATCGTCGGTAGGTCGCGTTCAGTCCCTTCGCAAACCATCACGACCAAGGCCGGCGTCCGCCCCAGGTGCTTGGACAACTCCGGGACGGCATCATCGGCCATCGCGCCACAGCAGCAAAACGTTGCGCTCAGCAGTCCCAACCAGGTCTTCATTTCTCTTCTCCTTGAACGTTTCCGTTGACGATAGTGTTTTCTTCACGGAAGATCGATCACTACTCGGCAGCCAAAGTCGGAGATATAGGCCGTGACGCCATCGCCGTTGCAGGCGGGATAGAAGAAGCGGCGGTAGGCGCTGCGACAGTACTTGGCGTATCGGAACCAGGAGCCGCCGCGCAACGTGCGGAACTGCCCTGATTCAGGGCCCGTCGGGTCCATCAGCGGCGACCTGACGTAGTAGTCCTTGTCATAGTAGTCGGCGCACCACTCCCAGACGCCTCCGTGCATGTCGTAAAGCCCGAGAGCATTCGGCTTTTTCTGACCGACGTCATGGTAGTGCACGCCCCGGACCGGAGTACCGTCGGCATACGTCCTCCCGCCACCAGGCCAGATCATGTTGCCGGCAAACCAGGCATACTCGCCCATCGTCGAAGCGTCGTCGCCAAAGTGGAATTCGGTGGTGCTGCCGGCGCGGCAAGCGTATTCCCACTGCGCCTCGGTCGGCAAAGCGAAATTGTGGGCCCCACGCGTCGAGACGGCTGCCTTCTTCTGCAACGCCGCGACAAAGGCTTGGCATTCATCCCAACTGACGTCCCTCATGGCCTTCATCGGGCCCACTGCGTCGTCGTGTTCGCCTTTCATGGTCTCCCAAAACTTGAAACGCCCGTCCTTTCCCATGAGCGCTGCCCACTGAGTTGTTGTCACCTCGTACTTTGCCATGTAGAACGGCTTTGAAATCACAACCCTGTGAACCGGCGTCTCGTCGCCAAATCCTTTATTCGATCCCATGAGGAAGGAACCGGGAGGGATCAGGACGAAATCCATCTTGGTTCCACCCGGCAGGTCGATCGTCAACTCTTCGGCGTATTTTTCGGCGGCGGAAGCGTCCACCTTCTGCGGGCCCGGATCGATCGTGTTCTTCCGCCGCTCTTCACACGGCTCGATCGCCGGCGATACACCCTTGACGCCCTTGATTCTCATCGCGACCCGGAAGCCCTGGTGCGGGTGCTGAGTGGAGCGCTGGCCAATTCGCATTCGGTAGACCGACTGAGCGCCCCAGCGCCCCCAGTCGAATGAGCCGGTGCGAATGATGCGGCGCATGTCTCCCTTCTCACTCTGCTCCGGCGGACCGGTCGGATCGTTGACGACCGAGTTCTTGTACGTGAATCGGTGCCACCAGTCGGCGACATACTCCCACACGTTGCCGTGCATGTCGTAGAGGCCGAAGGCGTTCGGCTTCTTCTTGGCAACCGAACTCGGCCTGTCGTGCTTACCCTGGGGTGGCTCCGACACGAACATGAATTCATGGCCCAAGCGATCAAAGTCTTCGAAGTCTCCGAAACACCAGGCGGTGGTGCTTCCCGCGCGGCAGGCGTACTCCCATTCAGCCTCCGTGGGCAGACAGTACTCGATGCCTTCTTTTTCGCTCAGCCACTTGCAGAACGCGACGCAGTCGTTCCAGCAGAGGTGCAGCACTGGCTCGTCATCCTCTTGCTGCAACTTGATCCAAACCATGGGCTTTCGCCAAGTGCATATGGGGCGACGTCCCCGATAAGGAACTCCTCCGTTGAGTCCCTGTTCCGCTTCGGTCTTGTATCCCGAGGCGTCACAGAACTGGCGGTACTGCCCAACCGTGACTTCGGTAGCGCCCATATAGAACGGCTTGGTGATCCTGACCGGGTGCCCAGGCATCATCAGCATTTCCCACGTGGCCATGCGGGCAGGTTCGCGACCTTCCCTCCTGCCGATTTCCAGCACTTTGTCGAATTGCTCCTCGGTACGACCCATGGTGTACTCACCCGGGGGCACGAGGACCATTTTCATGCCGATCGAATTCGTTTCAACGACTGGTTTGCCAATGTGTTTGGACCACTGCTGCTGAAACTCCTTGGCCTGCTGCGCATCGAACGGCGCTTCGGCCAACGGCGGATGGTCGGCGGCGAAGGCGGAAGTTGCCCAAGCCGCGCTCGCCAACAGAACGGCCACAACTGCGAGTGATAGTTTTCTCATGGCTTTTCCTTTCTCAGACTGTAAAGGTTGATTACCAGCCGTGCTCCCGTGGCGTGGTCCGCGAGGTTTGGCGGCATGAAATAGCGGAAAGCGGAACGGGCAAACCTACCGTACCGCGTGTAAACCCCGCCGCGCATCACCCGAAAAGTCCCCGTTTCAGGCCCCTGCGGGTCTTTCGGTGGCGACTTGCTGTAGTACTCCTTGTCCCACCAGTCCGTGCACCATTCCCAAACGCTGCCGTGCATGTCATGGATGCCCCAGTTGTTCGGCTTCTTGCCGCCTACGGACAGATCCGGCCATTCTCTCTCCCTTGGTGGGAGAGCATCCTCTGCACAGATCCAGGCGTACTCTTTCAGCTCAGCCGGATCGTCTCCAAAACAATACGCGGTGGTGCTGCCCGCGCGGCAGGCGTATTCCCACTGTGCCTCGGTCGGCAGGCTGAATTCATAGTCGAATTCGTGAGAAGTCGGAGTTTGAGCCTCGCCGCTCGAAGTCTCACAACTTCGGCTACTGTCGCGCACTTTCTTTCGCAGGGCTCTGACAAACTCCTGCCAATCGTTCCAGCTCGTCAAGCCCATGGGCTTGTTCGGTCCCAGGGCTGTCGGACGCAGCTTGGCCTTCCCCCACCGTTTCAAACGGTCTTCCTTGCCCAGGATCGCGTCCCATTGCCCTTGAGTGACCTCGTACCTACCGACGTAAAACGGCCTGCTGATAATGACCCTGTGTACCGGCCTTTCGAAACCGCCGCCTTTCGTCGAGCCCATCATGAATGCCCCTGGTTGGACAAGGACGAATTCCATCTTGATCGTCTCACTCAGGTCGATGCTCAATTCCGGAGCGTGCTCCTTCGTCACGACGATCTTCTCGTCCTGGGCGGACCCCTTCCTCACCACCGGCCGCATGTAAGGTTCGGTTGGAGGTTCGAGGCCTTTGACGTCCTTCATCTTCATGGCCACTCTGAAGCCCACGTGGTCATGTTGGTTGGAGCCCCGATGGATCCTCATGCGCGAGTGAGAGGTAGACCAGTAACGGTTCATTTTGAACATGCCGCCGCGAACCCATCCGCGATTGTGTTTCAACTCGTTCTCCGTGGGCGGCCCGATCGGATCGTTCACGGGACTTTCCAGGTAAAAGTACCAGTGGTGCCAGTCCGCCACCCATTCCATCACGCTGCCGTGCATGTCATACAGGCCAAATCGATTGGGCTTTTTCAGGCCGACCGCCGACGGTGTCTTCTTTTTTCCAGTGATCCACTCGTACTGGTCGACCAGCTTGTCGTAATCATCGGGCTCGCCGAAGTACCAGAATGTGGTGGTCCCTGCCCGGCAGGCGTATTCCCACTGGGCCTCTGTCGGCAGGCAGTATTGAAGAACGGGAGGGCGAAGCTCCTGCTGAGCCGTCTTCGCGTTTGTCGCCCGCGGCTCGGCGGGAGCCTCGCCCTCCCGAGCGTTTTCCTTGTCTGTCAGCCACTTACAAAAGGCGACCGCGTCGTTCCAGTTGACCTGCAAGACCGGATGATCGTCCGGCTGTTTGTAGAACGTCTTGCGCCAGGTGCGAATGGGCGCCTTGCCCTTGTAAGGTTGCCCGTAAACAAGGCCGCGTTCGGCTTCGGTCTTATAGCCGGAGTCTTCCGCGAATTGGCGGAACTGTCCAACCGTGACTTCACAAGCCCCCATGTAGAACGGCTTGTTCAGACGGACGCGATGGGCGATTTCCTCGTCATTGTTGAAGCCGCGTTGGGCAGCCATTCGCTCGTAGTAGCTCCCTTTGAGCATGCCCTTGATTGCCAGTTTGTATCCCGCTTCATCATTTCCCATGACGAACTCGCCCGGCGGGATCAGAACCACCTTCATGCCGATGGAATTGGTGAAAACCGTTTCCTTGCCAATGTGCTCGGCCCACCGTTGTTGAAACTCCTGGGCCTGCTGGGCATTGAAGGGCGCCTTGGCCGGCGCCGGATGGTCATCGGCAAGGGCCGGCGCGGTCGTCACGCCTGCCAGCAACCCAATGAGAATCATCAATGAGCACGTCTTTCTCATGGCTGGCTCACGTTGCTCGAACACGTCGAATCGCGTCAGGTCAGGCGGTCATCTCCAATGCGCGGCTTTCATTTCAACTCGAACGACCCGAAGTGTTGGGTGGAAGTGGCATTCCAGCTTCTGCCCCCCGTCGTCTCGAAGAGTATCATCTGAGCCTCACGGGTCTCTTGTGCGTCGGCGTCGTCAATCTCCACGGCAAACCCGAAAAGAAGACCTTCTTTGAATTCGACCCCGGGGAAGTGTTTTGCCGACAACTCAATGCTGCCCTCAAGCGTGTATCCGCCCGGTTGCACTTTCGCGGCGAATTCCCGGGGCAACGGACCGCGCTTGTAGACCGCCTCGTCGGGGACGAACGTCGTTAGCTTGCCGTCGGGGTCTGGCCTCGGGGCAATCAGAATACGGTAGATACCAGGGTGATAACGCTGGTATTGCGAGGCGATTTTCAACCGAGGTCGGATGTCGATGAAGAGCTCTACGCACTCACCTTCATTCAGTTTCTCTGTGTCTTTGAACGGGCCTTTGAGGACGTCGTCGTTCACGTCGAGGGCAAAATAGAGGTGGCCGTCGCCCCAACCGACAAAGACCTTGGCCGAAAGATCCTTGGTCCCATTCCATTTCCCTTTTCTGGTTGCCTGTCGCCAGCCCCAGATCGCGACCTGTTCGGCGCGGTTGATCGCAAGGCTCTCCCGGCCTTCCCATTCGGACAGGTCCCCGTCGATGGTCACCGGCGCCAGTCTGGGGCAAGCGTGTTTCTGATCGACTACCCTGACGACGTATTCCTTGACGTTCAGCTTCGGATATGCCAGCAGCTTGGCCCTTAGCAGGTATATACCCGGTCTCTGCGGGACCCTGCACTCGCCATCGAACGCGGCATTCCGCCCCGGCTCTACCGAGACCGTCTGCTTCAACTTCACGGTCTTCGGTTCGGGGAAGGTTGGAAAGAAGATATCGAGATGCCCGTTCATCGCCTGCTGCTGGGGATTGGTGACCTCCACATGCCACTTCATTGGCGAGCCGGAGACGAACAGTCCCTCTTGGTCGGTTGTGATCTTCAAGAGATCGCTCGCGCCGGCCGGTAGGCCGACGCAGACCGCGGCCAGGCACGTGAAAACGGTGATCTTCAGCATTGCTGCTCTCCTCGTTGTTTGCACGAATACCTCCGCGTCCAATGGACGAATAGAACCGATAAAACGGTCACGGCAGATTGATCACGAGCCGTAATCCGGTATCACTGTAGGGCGACGTGTCAGGATGGAATGAGCACCGGAAAGCGGAACGCGCGAATAGGCCGTAACGGTATCGGGATCCGCCGCGCACCACGCGTCGCGTTCCTTCCTTGGGTCCCGATGGATCCTGTACCGGCGAGTTGGCGTAATAGTCCTGTGCGTACCAGTCCGCGCAGTGCTCCCACAGGCTGCCGTGCATGTCGTAGAGGCCCCAGGCGTTCGGCTTCTTCTGTCCCACCGCAAGGCTGCTCGGCTCATCCCTGAATCCGTCTGGTCCAAC
>CAZUAH010000682.1:0-7088 GCA_964617665.1 uncultured Pirellulaceae bacterium | reverse complement strand
GACCAGCGGTGACACCGCCACCATCGGCTTCTGGCACAACAAGCATGGGCAGGCGCTGATCGCGCAAGGCGGCACGGCCCTGGCCCAATGGTTGACCGCCAATTTCAACAACGTCTTCGGAGACGAGTTCGACGGCGCTGATGGGTCCGACGTGGCTCAGTTCTTCAACGACCAGTTGTTCAAGCAAAAGGGCAAGAAGTCCAGCGGGCCAGCCAAGGTGGACGCCCAGTTCATGGCCGTGGCACTGGCAACGTATTTCACCAACAGCAACTTGGCCGGCAACGTGGCCGCCGACTACGGCTTCAACGTCACCGACACAGGTATCGGCACACGCGTTGTCAATGTGGGGTCGGGGGGCGCCGCTTTCGACGTAGCCGACAACACGGACTTGACCATCATGCAACTGTTAGAGGCGACCAACGAGCTGACAGACCTGCCCGACGGCATCAGCGGCTTTGCCCACATCTACGACCAGGACGGCAACGGCCAGATTGACGACTCCGAAGCATTGTTTCGCGTTTTGGCCAACGATGTGTACAGCACGATCAACGAACAAGGAGACATCTGAACCGGGAGACAGCGCCTCGCCCCTGCGCGAGGCATGGGCCGCCTGAAGGTGGTGCTACGAACAACTGTCGGCCGGAGTGGGGTCGGCGCTGGAGGCCAGCGGCGTTCCGCATCATTCGAATCACTGCAGAGGGATTCGGACTAACGATAGAGGTCCTGCCTTTGGCCTCGATACCAAGGGTTCTGGTTGCGTGCATCCAGAACCGTGCTTGGGTCTACGTCGGCGTAGATGATGCCCTCCTTGTCCCAGATCTCAGCTAGCAGAGATCCGTTCTTGTCCGTGATATTACTGCCACCGTGGCATTGGTTGCCGGCCTCATTCTTACCGCAACAGCAGGATGTGGCCATGATCATTGTGTTGGCGCGGACCAGTGGGTGGACTTCGCGGTGGCCGCGGCTACCGCGGTTGTTCAACCAGAACAAAATGACACAGTCCCGGTTGGCATAGGCACGCGTCATTTCGGGAAAATCCCCGTCGTAGCAGATCATCACGCCACATTTGTGGCCCTTGACCTCGAACGTCACGAGTTCGTCGCCAGCGCGGAAGAAGGTCGGCTCGTGGCGGGCGCCGTTGGCTCTCCACCACAGATGGGTCTTTCGATAGCAGGCTTCCACGCCGTCGGAACCAACGAGGACTGCCGATGTGTGGTAGTTCTCACCGTCTCGTTCGACCAGCCCGTACAAAACGAGCGACTCCGTTCCTTTCAGGATTTCCTGAAACGCGCGAGTCGTACGCCCGTCCACGGGTTCGGCCAACTCGAGGATGTTGGGGACGTAGCCCACCAGCAGAGCTTCGTGAAACAGAATGATGTCCGCGTGATTGCGAAGCGCCTCGCGGGCAAAGCGGATTGCCTTGGCCCGGTTCTCCTCGACCGCGCCAGGAACGCTATCCTGCTGGACGACCGCAATACGTACCTTTCCCTTCTCCGGCTTCTGGGATGTGTCGACGCTGAGTTCCGCTGCAGTGATCGAAGCGGGGACTATAATCGCCAACGTGGCATAGACCGCTGCCGCGATAGATCGCAGTCGAGAACGCTTGTCGCTTGTCATATTGAATCCTCCCTTGTGGTGTGGGGTACACGGGCTCGCTACGATTGTACCCAACCGGACGGAGGTGATGTGACAAGGGCCCACTCAAAACAAAGAAGATCTTGCTGCGTGTGGGTTTCGTGCGCGGTAGACTATGGACGCTCAATTTGACACGCGGGCGTTGGTGGTGAAACGAGGGTGAGGAAGTGATGTGCGACAATACGACGAGGGTACGATGCGCGCTGGCGATATCGCTACTACTGAAAGCGGTTTCAAAGCCGGGAGGGCGAGGCTCCCGCCGAGCCGGAACCAAGGGAGAATACGGCTCAGCAGGAGCTTCGCCCTCCCGAAATGCAGTTCTAAGAATCCTCTTAACTTGTTCAACGATTCTGGCGTTCGTGGCAGAGATCGCGGAGTGCTCGACGGAAGCGACACCCACGGATTGCGTTCGATTTCGGCTGACGGTGACCACGCCGCTGGTGCATCGCAACGTGCCCATGGATCCGATGGTCGACTTTGACGCCGTTATTCGGCAGGCAGGGCTACCGGGCGTGGCGGACCTGAATTCGGTCGAAGTCATCAACGTGGTTACTGGGCAACGTATTCCTCACGCCCGCGGCAAAGACTTGGCATACGGCGACAAAGGCCGTATCGAGTGGGTGATCGAAGATCCTTCGCATCGTGAATTCGAGGTCCGATTCCGCGTCACGGCGAAACGGCCTCCGCTTGAACCGTCGCCGTACACGCCGCCGATCGGTACCGGTGATTTGCTGCGATACAACGCAGGTGCCACGCGCTCCATCACGCTGTTCTATGCGGCATCCCTGATTGACTTGACCGGGGACGGGCGATTGGATCTGGCGGGCTGTTGGAACTACGCGTACCGGCCCGGAGAACCGTGGGACGGGATCGTGTGTTACCCGCGAATCGGCCAAGCTGACAAATCGTATTTCGGCGACCTTCAGCGACTGCGATACTCCGATCCAGGTGATACAAGTCGCCAGCAACATTTCCGCCATACCTACATGTCGGCCGATTTCGCAGACTTCAACTGCGACGGGCTCATCGACATCGTTCATACACGTCGGGGCACCGGCAAGGCCCAGTTCTTTCTGAACAGCGGAAAGCGAGAACCCGGCGGCATGCCGATCTTCGCTCCCTCTGACACGGTAACCGTGCCCGGCTGGGAGGGCTGCCGGGCCGTGGATTTGGACGGCGACGGCGTCCTGGATTTGGTCGTTGACGGACAATACGTCAGGAATGTGAATGAGGATGGTTGGCCATTTCGTGCAGATCAACCAGCCAAACTGGACGCGGGACGCGGATGTTGCTTTCTGGACGTGGATCGGGATGGGCGGCTGGACGCCGTTTGTCTGCAAGGCGGACCCACAACTCAGCCAGACGGATATCGCGTGGCGTGGCGCCGCAACCTCTCGGGCGACCCTCCGGCTTTCGCGCCGGAGCAGCCTATTGACGGAATCGAACTGGATTGGTGTACCTTGGTCGCCGCCGTCAGGGATGGTGACCGATCGGGTTTGCTGGTCCAATACGACGTTTTCCAGAGCATTTCTTTCTTCGAGCAAGTCAACGGGGCGTCGGAGCGTCCACGCTTCGCACTTCGCGGACGAGCGGGGTCTGTTGCGGCGGTTCTATCACTAAGCGATCAGGCCTGGCCGTGCGCATGTGATTGGGACGACGATGGCGACTTGGATTTGCTTGTTGGAGGCGGGTACGGTTGGCCGCGCATCGTGATCAACCAGGGTACGCGCGATCGGCCGGCGTATGCCGAGGCCACACGAATCTTGGCGGCCGGCAAGCCGATCCGATTCGTGCGCAACGAGCTCCTCGGCGAGCCGCACAACTGGCACGACATGGGTTACTCGTATCCGAGCTATGTGGACTGGGATGGCGACGGCCTTCGTGACTTGATGTTTCCGAACGAGACCAACCGGATCTTCTGGTACAAGAACATCGGCACTCGCGAAGAGCCACGTTTCGGCGAACGACTCCAGGTTTTGTGCGACGGCTATCCGGACGGGCCCGAACAGCGTTCCCGATCCGCGCAGTTGGCCGTCGCCCCCAAATCGAACAACGGCGTGTACCCGCTAGAAAAGGAGCAACCGTTCATGTGGCGCACGGGCGCCGCGTTTGCAGATTGGACCGGAGACGGGCTGATGGATTTGGTGACGCTGGACGGGCATTCCCGGCGAGCAGCTCTCTTCATTCAGTATAAGAACAACCAGGGTGAAATGCGATTACGGCGAGGCCCTGAGTTGAAGCTTACCGACGGTCGCCCCATCGACGATCGGATCGTTAGTCGCCAGGCGCATTGGACCGAGAGTTTCCGCGCCGTCGACTGGGACAGTGACGGGCTGATGGACTTGATTTACAGTGTGGCCGGATCCCACTCCGGCACGCAGGACGGCGGCAGTATCTACCTGCTGCGAAACTGTGGCACGAAAGTCGAGCCCGTGTTTGCAGCCCCGCGGACCATGCGGTGTTTCGGCGAGCCAATCCGGATCACCAACCATGGCCCTCATCCCTGGGCAGGCGACTTCGATGGCGACGGTAGACCCGATTTGGTTTGCTGCGTCGAATGGAGCGTCTACCCGTTCTATCGCCACGCGGCCCTGATGATGAGTGAACGACCGCAGTACGTGATCGACAGCGTCGAAGGCATCTGAGGGCTTCCGGGATTCGATGCGCTGAAATCTGCGATTGTCGGGAGGGCGAGGCTCCTGTCGAGCCGCGTCGGTGCAAGAGAAATCGGCTCAGCGGGAGCTTCGCCCTCCCAATTCGTTGCTGCCGTCACGTTTTGTGCAACATAGTCACTGCGGCACCTGTTTCCTGGTCGCGTGTTGGATCACAAAGTCGACCAACTCCTGGCACTCGAAGAAGCCACGCCACATGTTGTGGCCCTGACCTTCGGCAATCTGCACCTGCATCGAGCCGCCGGCGGCTTTGTATCGCTGGGCGAGCAGAGCGGAGTTGTCTGCGAGCGGAACCACTTTGTCGCCGTCGCCGTGGATGTGGAAGATGGGAATGCCGGCTTTCGCCAAAGGTTCGGCACGATCGACCGGATTGTGTTCGCAAAGCCGTGCGGCCAATTCCGACTCGGACATGCCGTACGCTCCGCAGGCCCGCTTCAGACCGGGATAGCTGGCAAGATTGCATACCGGATAGATGCCTGCAATGCACCTCACCTTCTCCGGGTTCTCGGCGGCCCAGCAATACAGCATCAGACCACCACGACTTCGTGCAAGCAAACAGGCACGTTGATCGAACCCTTTTTCCAACGTCAGTCGCTTGTGAAGGGAGTTGTAGGCGGCTCGGCCCTGCGGGCTCCCAAACGACTCGCCCACGTCCACACCGGCGATGGCAATTCCGGCGTCCAGGAATTGGCGGAACATCCAAGTTTCCGCCGATCCTGGCAAGTTCTGGCCGAGCGTAGGAGCATACATGACCCACGGCGTTGGACCGGGCAACTCCTTCGTCGGCCGGAAAACGAACGCCGGCCGATCGTCCACGGTGAAGCGTTCACGCTGCAGTTTTGGTGTTGGCGAGGCGGTGTCATTTTCCGGCTGTGCCGCTCTCGTCAGCATTATCAGGCGGAAGTCCATGACTTGAGAGGCCGATATCTTTAAGGCACGAAGCGTCAATTCGCCGCGTCCTTTCTTCAGATGAATCGTTCCCAGCCGTATGGATTTGAAGTCCTTCACGTAAGATTCCTGCCGCTCGACTCGGTCGTTTTCGCCACCGCGCAAGGGCGGATCGTGGATATCCGTGATTTGACCACGCAGACGGCTGTCGTTGAAACTCAACTCGATGGTCGAACCCACCTCGGCTTGCGGACAGGCGTAGTGAATTTCGACTTCGTAGGCGCCGGCGGCTCCGACTTCCGCTTCCCAAGTGATCTTGTCGTTCAGGCTCGTCCAGTTGGTGAAGAACGAGCAATTTGGGAAACGATTGGATCGCTTGATGTTGCCGTGTGCTATGCCGTCGCGAGCCGGAATCTGCGTGTACCTGTAGTCGGGATGGCCTATCAAAAACGGCCGGTCGTCCTGATCGTATCCGGCAAGGACGTGTTCCTTCCATTTCTCGGCGGCCTCGCGCAAACGGTCAGCAGATTCCGGCTGTTGTTTCGAGATGTCCGTGTACTGACCGGGATCTTTCGTCATATCGTAGAGCTTGCCTTGATGGTCCAGCCGATACCGTTGTGTGCGAACGCTGACGCGGTTCCGCCAGTGCGAGAAAATCATGCGTTCCTGTGGTACAGCAGTTTCGGACGCCGTGCCAACGAGAAGTGGTTTGAGGCTGACGCCATCGAGCGGTTTCTTGCTGGCCACTTTGATATCCGCTAGATCCGCGAGCGTTGGCAACAGATCAATGGCTCCCGCGATCTGCGGGACCGTCTTTCCGGAGTCGATGTTCCCGGGCCAACGAATCAGCATGGGCGAGCGCACTCCGCCTTCGTCGGTCGATCCCTTGCGCCCCTTCATGCCTCCGTTCCAGCGGAAACCGTTCGGGCCGTTGTCGCAGAAGTAGATTACGATGGTATCGTCCACGATTTTGAGTTCTTCCAGCTTCTTCAGAATGCGACCGACGTTCCAGTCGATGTTTTCGCACATGGCCAGGGCGCAGCGTATGTGTGGGATGTTTTCGCGTTTGGGATCGCGATTGTGCATCGTCAATTCTTTGTCTTTGAACTTGTCCCACCAGCGATCCGGCACCTGCATCGGCGAGTGTGGCGTGTTGAACGGGAGATACGCAAAGAACGGCTTATTCTTGTTCCGCTCGATGAAGTCGATTGCCTTGTTCGTGAAGTCGTCGATTACGAAACCATCGCCTTGGACGATCTTCCCATTGTGGTCCAACGGTGGGCTGAAGTAGTCGCCCCAGTGTCCTGAGCAGAAGCCGTAGTACTCGTCAAAACCTCGGCCGTTCGGATGATACGGATACTGCATGCCGTTGTGCCACTTGCCAAAGGCCGCCGTGGCGTAACCCGCCGCCTTGAATGTGTTGGCGATTGTCATCTCGTCCAAGTTCATCCGTTCGCCGCCTGCCGATGTGCTATAGACGCCGCTGCGCGGGTGATATCGACCGGTCAGGAATTCGGCCCGCGTGGGCGAACAGACCGGGCATACATAGAAGCGATCAAAGCTGGCTCCGTCCCTCGCCAAGGAATCTATGTTAGGAGTGCTCAGATTTGTGTTGCCATTCACGCTCAAATCGCCCCAGCCCTGATCGTCGGTAAGTATGAGTATCACATTAGGTACACTTTCATTTCTCGATATTGTGTCGTCTTTTGCGGTGCATAATGACAATTCCTGTGGATGCGCTATAAGTATGAATGCAGCAAATGTATGTAGTAAACGCAGGTTTAATACTCGGGCACTGGGATTGCCACAGGCGGTTGAATGGAACATATCGATTTTTTCCGTGAGTAGATGGCTCGCTGGCGAAGGGGAATGCCAGATCCAGTATCGACGGCG
>CAZUAH010000681.1:0-7089 GCA_964617665.1 uncultured Pirellulaceae bacterium | reverse complement strand
GGCGGTTGATCGGGAGGAATCACTCGGTGCCTAAATCGCATGGATCAGATCCTCGTAGGGATGCTGTGGCGATTCGCGCAAGTCGTCGCTTTCTTCTTCGAGTAGACGACGCAGCGCCATCAGACCGTGGTAGATTCGTGACTTCACCGTTCCCAAAGGGCATTCCAGAGCGTCGGCGATTTCGTGGTACTGCAAACTTTCGCTGAAACGCAACACCAACGTCTGACGCTGGCCGTCGGGCAGTTGCGCGACTTTGGCCCACAAGCTGGCTTTCCATTCAGCGACTTCAACTGGCGTCTCGGCGGCAGGCGTGGTTTGCGGTCTGTACGATTGGTTTTCGCAGAGCACTCGAAATTTCCGCCGCCAAGTCCCATGACGACGCCGATGACGCCGCTCCAAATTGAGCAACACGCCGTACAGCCATGTGTACGGACTGCTATTTCCTTTGAAATTGCCTGGCTTATCGGACAGAAACAGAAACGTCTCCTGAGCAAGGTCCTCGGCATCCCAAGGATTACCGGTCAATACCAACGCAGCGCGATGGATTCGGTCGAAATACAGCCGAGTCACTTCGTCTACGTCCAAAGCGCCCACTAGACGATTCCTGTGCACAAGCGAAACGATAGAATGACACGATACGGATGAATAACATTCTAACCAGCCGCGGCGGCACCGCCCACATGTCATGTGGGATTGTGCACACCTGCACACCAAATTGGTGCCGCGAGCAGCCCAAATGGTTCAGGATAAGTGTCAATGTCCGAGTTTCGCAGAGATCCGCTCTCCGATCATTGGGTGATCGTTGCGCCAAATCGCGCAGACCGCCCTGAACAATTCGAGGCTGATGGAGAACGACAAATGCCCGACCGATGCCCTTTTTGCCGAGGGCATGAGGAAGAGACCCCGCCGGAGGTGGCAAGTTATGGAAAAGGCGGAGTCCCCGCCGTGAAAGGAGAATGGCAGGTCCGGGTCGTCCCAAATTTGTACCCTGCAGTGGAGATTGGGGCGACATTGGGAACGAGGTCGGGCGGGATCTACGAGACCCGGCCCGGCGTCGGCGCTCACGAGGTGATCATCGAATCGCCCAATCATGTCGTCAGCTTCACCGAGTTGGGCGATACCCAAGCGGCACTGGTATTTCATGCGTACCGTGAACGACTTTTGAAGTTGGGCAAGGACCCGCGGTTGGCATACGCGCAAGTATTCAAGAACTCGGGAGCCGCTGCTGGAGCATCACTGGAGCACGCACACAGCCAACTGATCGCCACAGCCGTTGTACCCACGCAGGTTCAGCAGGAACTGGCCAAATCGTCCGCGTATCGCAAGCAACATGAGCGATGTGTGTTCTGTGTGATGCTGGAGGAGGAGTTGGCCGAGGGAACCCGGATCGTTGCCGAGTCACAGCACTTTGTGGCCTTCTGCCCATACGCAAGCCAATTCCCATACGAAACCTGGATTCTGCCGCGAGAGCATAGCAGCCGGTTTGAAAACGCGAGGGCTGGGGAGCTTGCGGAGTTCGCGGTGTTATTGAGAGGGATTATCGGTCGTGTCGAGTCACTCCTGGCCGATCCGGCATTTAACTATCTGATTCACACCGCGCCCTTTGACACACCGTCAGATTCTCACTATCACTGGCATTTGGAGATTTTCCCCCGATTGACAAAAACGGCTGGATTTGAATGGGGTGCGGGCGATTATATAAATACCGTCGCTCCCGAGGACGCGGCAGCAACTCTTCGTTCTGCGGCTGGTACCGTTTAGCGATCGGCGTGGCCCTTGGTCACATCGACAAGTCTCGTCCCAATACCCACATACTCAGTAACTCCGCCAGATGAGCAACAACATCCGTCTTTGCCTGGTCTTACACAATCACCAGCCAATCGGCAACTTCGACGACGTCTTCGAACAGGCGTACCGCGACAGCTACGAGCCTTTTCTGGACGTATTCGAGGACTACGAGGATCTCCGAATATCGCTGCACACTAGCGGCCCGCTGATGGAGTGGCTGGATCAGCATCACTCCAACTATATGGATCGCTTGACGGCTCTGGTAGCGGCTGGGCGAATCGAGATCATCGGTGGGGCATTCTACGAGCCGATTCTCACGATGATCCCGTCGCGCGATCGAGTGGGGCAGATAACCTCGTACACCAAGTGGTTGGAAAGCCGCTTGGACGCGGAAGTGCGCGGCATGTGGGTGCCCGAACGGGTTTGGGAACAAACGCTGACCAGCGACCTGAACCAAGCCGGGATTCAGTATACGGTCCTGGACGATTTCCATTTTCGCAATGCCGGCCTGACCGAGGATCAGCTTTTTGGTTACTACGTCACGGAAGACGACGGATGCACTGTGAGCATCTTCCCCGGCAGTGAACAGTTGCGCTACCACATACCGTTTCGAGATCCGGAAGACACCATCAACTACCTGCGGGCTGCTGCCGATAAGCACCCGAACGCGGTTGCCGTGTTCGGCGACGACGGCGAGAAGTTTGGCAGTTGGCCAGAGACCAAGCAACACTGTTACGATGACGGATGGTTGCGGCGGTTCTTCGATGCATTGGCGGCCAATCGTGACTGGCTGAACACGACGACCCTGGCCGAGGCGATCGACCATGTGCCGCCCGTGGGGAGGATCTACCTGCCGGATGCCAGTTATCGAGAAATGACCGAATGGGCAATGCCGGTGGGTCAACAGTTGGCCTACGAAAGTATCGTCCACGATTTCGAGCACGACGACCGTTGGCCGAGGATCCTACCGTTTCTGCGCGGCGGCTTCTGGCGCAATTTCAAAGTGAAATACCCTGAAGCCAACGAAATGTACAGCCGCATGATGATGGTCAGCCGGCGCCTCGAACGAGCCGAACAAGATGGTGCGGAGGGCGAGGATTTCTACTGGGCAAGACGCGAACTGTATCGCGGCCAGTGCAACTGCAGTTACTGGCACGGTGCGTTCGGCGGGATCTACCTGCCGCATTTGCGGGGTGCCGTCTACAACCATTTGATCGCCGCCGAGAACCTAGTGGATAAGGCCACAGGGAGGATGGAAGCGTACGTGGGAGCAACGGTGGACGATTACAACTTCGACGCCCACAAGGAAGTGTGCGTGACCAACGACCGGTTGGTCGCCCTGCTGGCACCAGCGGCTGGCGGACAGATGTACGAATTGGACGTGCGAGCCATCTGCCACAACCTGTTGGCAACGCTGACTCGTCGCCCTGAAGCATACCACCGCAAGGTGGTCGCTGGTGCGAACTCAAGCGGGGACGACTGTGCAAGCATTCACGATCGCGTCGTTTTCAAACAGGAAGGACTTGATCAGCAGTTGCAGTACGACAAGCATCCTCGCAAGAGCCTGATCGACCATTTCTACGACAACGACGTGTCGATCGAGGCGGTCCGCAGTGGCGAGGCCATGGAGCGAGGCGATTTTGCGCGGGGCTTGTACGAAGCTCGGGTCGGGCGCAATCCCGATCGCATCCAAGTCAGAATGGTCCGGCAAGGAAACGCCTGGGGCATTCCCCTGCGAATCACCAAGGGTGTGACCGCTGAGGCCGGTAGCTCAACTCTGAAGATCGCCTACTTGATCGAAGAGATTCCGACAGACGAAGAGTTTCATTTTGGTGTCGAGTTCAATTTCGCCGGACTTCCTTCCGGTGCTGACGATCGCTATTTTTGTCACGCCGAAGGCGAACAACTGGGCGACCTTGGTACCAAATTGGACCTCTGCGAAGTCGATGACTTGGGCTTGGTTGACGAGTGGCTGGGCATCGACGTTCGCTTGAGCGCGAATCGCCCAACCGGATTCTGGACATTTCCTGTGGAAACGATCAGCCAGTCAGAGGGCGGCATCGAACTCGTGCACCAGTCGGTCGTCGTACAGCCCCACTGGCTAATTCGCGGTGACGCCGAAGGCAAATGGAGCGTTACCATGGAACTGAGCCTGGACACGAGTCAGGCTGAAAGCAGGCGTGAGTTGCTAGAGCAAGCCGCGACACCGTAGCTTGATGACAGTGTGCATTGCTAACGCATTTCTCCGCGCGCCAAACCCATCCAGTCGATGTCCCCATCGAAACCGACGGCTCCCCAACCAAGGTGTGCCAATACCGGCGGTACACAGCGAGATGCCAATTCCAGACGATTACTGTGTGCGCTGACGTCCTTCCCGGGGTGCTCGCGAACGTCGTTCAAGATGATTCCGGCCACGTCGATCCCATCACGGAAGGTGGCGGCGGTAATCAGCGTCTGGAGCGTCTGGTTGATGACGCCCAGGACGTTCGGTGCGACGACGATCAGTGGGAAGCCGAACGAGAACGCTAGGTCGGCCACGTAGTCCTCGTCGCTTGCGGGTGACATCAGACCGCCTACCCCTTCAACCAGCACAACGTCGGAGCAGTCGAGCCAGTAGTCCAGTCCTGAACGCAGTTGGTCAGCATCAACCTGTTTGCCTTCCTCGCGAGCAGCTACGTTCGGTGCCAGCGGCGCTTCGAATCTCTGTGGACAGACTGCCGACAGGTCGCCTGGTTGCCCGGCCGCCTTCCAAAGGGTCAAGGCATCATCGGAAACAAGTTGATCGCCCTCGCGGCAGCAGTCGCTGGCAACTGGCTTGTAGACGCCGACACGATGTCCCTGCGCGGTCAGACTTGATGCAATGAGAGCCGCCACGTAAGTCTTGCCAACTTCCGTGTCGGTGCCGGTGATGAAGAGGCCAGGAATCGGTGGCGTAGCCATGGGGCTACTCTACACCGACAGGGCTTCTTCGCCAATGTACATCTGCAGGATTTGGCTTTGGACTTTGATAGCGCGAATGAGAATCCAGATCTGGTCGGCGGTGAACTTCTTCGGATCCGATTGTGCCAAGTTTTCCAGTTCCTCGGTCATCGCCGCGTGCTGGTCCGCAGTTGCCTGCATTCTCAAATGAACGTCTCGCGATGCTTCGGCCAGCGTGTTGTCATTTTCCAACAGCTCAATGTCGTCGGTGGTGTTCGAGAGCAACAGGCATAGGCGAGCGACATCGCGTGCCTCTGCCTCGGGTTGTAGCGTCTCGATGCGGCTGGCAAGTTCTTTGCAGTTCATGGTAGCGTTCGCGCGGTTTGTGACGGTTGTGAAACGCTGGATCCGCCATTCGGGTCGTGACGCGGTAGACAAGATCACGGATCGAAGCGGGCCCGAAAGCCTAGCAACCCAAGTCGGCGTCCTCCGGAAACACTTCGCTCGCAGGGCATGCCTATGGCTTCTAAGAAACCATAGGTTACGTTTGCCGGACGTTGAGACTTTTTTGGCCGCTGACCGCTTAGTAGATGAATTCGGTCAGGAAGTAGAAATTCAACCCGGGGCGATAAACGCCGCGGCCCGAGCGGTAATCCAGATGCTCCTGGTAGAACTTGTCGGTGAAGTTTTCGACGCCGGCGAACATCGTGAAGTTCTCCCAAGCCTGCCAATAACCGCGCGCGTTCCACACCGTGAAACCCGGTGTTTCGGCTTCGTAGAGCGTGCCAGCGACTCGGTTCTGCTGGTCAACGATGCGGGCCTCCAATTCAAGGCCCCATACGGGCTCGGGGCAAGGCTGGTGGATATGAAGCCCCAGTCGAGCCTCCAGCGGCGGAATTCCCGGCAACGGCTCTTTGTCCGTAGTGCCGTCCAAACTGCGCGGCGCACCTGCTGGGATAGGGATGATCGACGCCGCCCGAATGATCTCCGCTACACGCGACGGGCTGGCGCGAGTTAGGTCGCGTCCTTCGACGTAACTCATCAACGCGAAGCCCGTCAGCCAGTCGCTGAAGTCGTGTTCGGCCGTTAGTTCAAAGCCGGTGAGTGTTGCCAGTTCGGTGTTCACGTAAGCGACGTGCTGGAAATCCGTGCCTGGAACGAACGCCGGCAGAGGCGGCACATACAACTCGCCAATGTCGTCATAGGTGATATAGTCGTACACCCACGCATGAAAACCGCTCAGACCCATGCGAGTTCGGCCTAGATCGGCGTGAACACCGAGATCCAGTTGAAACATGCGTTCTTCGTCAAGTTGCGGATCGCCCTCGACAAATGTCAGGCCAGGTTGAAGGCTACCGATGAATGGCCCTGCAGCGTACAACTCGGTCAGCGTTGGCGGCCGCATCCCGTAGCCAGCCCCGCCCGTTAACGTCCAGCACTGATTCACTTCGTAATCTGCGGTCATGAACACAGCCCACGGGTAGAACTGTTGGTCCAACTCGGATTGCTTTAGATCCGATAGGGCCCTCTCCACGAGGAACGGCCCAATTGCCGTGCCCATTCCGGGCACTCGATCACGGGCATCCGTCGAGATGAAATCCACTCGCGCGCCGGTATTTACCGTCAGCCGATCACCATGGGGCTGCGTGTGCTCGGCAAATATGCCAACGTCGATCGAGTGGGATCTCGGTATCGGGAAATTCTGCGCTGGAATCGAAAACGGCCCCACCGTTCGCGCGGGAACGATGTCGTTTAGCTGAGTTCCCAATCGGATTAGGTCTGTGCCGACGGTCAACTGCTCGCAGCCCGGCTGACCCCACGTAACTGCGGCTCTATATCCAGCAGACATCCCATCAACGTCCGTAACCAAATACTGGTTGGGAGCCAGCAAGAAGTTTGGGCGTATCGATGGGATCTGAGTGTTCTTACCGCTGCGAGACGTATCGCCGTAGAAGGGCGTGCGGTTGTACCAGCCTTCGATCTCCAATAGATCAAATTCGAGCTGATCCTCCAGTGTGTACTTTAGCTCGAATCCATCGGTGTAAAGAGTGTTGATGTCGAAAACCATTCCCGGAAACTCGACGCCTGTCTGGTCTAAACGAAGGTAGTTGAACTCTAGGTGACTATCGGGCGACAAATCGTACCCCAACGCAACATCTAGATGTCGGGAGTTGTAGCTGGATGGCAGAGTACCACCAGCATCAAACACCGATGAACCGGTGCTGTAGTTGTTACCAGTTCGGTGGCCGTAACTGACGCGATATCCATAGTTGGAGCCGCCACCCCAAATCGCCTGACGCCCGTACCACTGCTCGCCGTTGGTCTTGTACTCGGGGGCGCCAAACTTGCTCTTTCCTGGTTAACTGAGCTGGTTTTGTGAGG
>CAZUAH010000680.1:0-7100 GCA_964617665.1 uncultured Pirellulaceae bacterium | reverse complement strand
CAAAACCCGAACGATCGGAATATTTACGCTATAGCAACTTTGGTGCACCCGAGCCATGGCCCCCTTGCGGCCCCCTGCCACCCCTCCTTGCATCACCAGTTCCTCCTGGTTGCACTCCCCAACCTCCACAGAAAGACGCTTGTCTGCCGAAAAGAAAATGACTATCCTTAATATTGATTCCGATGTGAAGAAGGATAGCAACTGTGCGTAGCACTGCGCAATCAACTTGGCCTTACGAGAGGAGTCGGTGTGCAAATGGCGGGGAAGAACCGAATCAAAGTCTAAGTGAACTGAATCAGCCACCGGTGGTGCGGACGGACGCTGTGCCATCCTTTCTTATTCGGATCTCCAGATGCAGATCATTGCGGATATGGCCATGCCAGACGGCTTTGCTAAGGCCATCTATCCAAAGCGTCGTGCCTGAACCAACGATTCCGTCATCAAGGTGCTTGGTGAACGAGAACTGGCCTTTGTAATCCGTGTAATTGCTGGATCCGAGAACACCGACCGTTTTGACGTTAATTCCCTTGACTGGTTCATAGCCCCCGAATCCGGTCGGCTTCTCTCGCAATACCGCGCCGGATACCGTTACACGGGATTTCTGCGATGTGTCGGGCGACGGTACGTCCTCAATGCCTCTGGGGGAACTGGATCCTGCCGATCCGTCCTTGACTTTCCCGAAGATATCCCTGATCGACATCCATTCCACTCTGCTTGAAGGACTACTGGCGCCAGATGACCTAGCGACCTTGGACAGGCCCGCCAGGGTGTTGTGCTCAGCCGGACCTTTGTCACGAAGACGCAGGAGTTCGTCTCGAACATCAATGCCTGTCAGCCCTTCCTGTATCTCGAAAAAGTTCTTGAGCAAGTGCTCACGCCGTGCGGCAACCTTGTCTGGAGAGGATTTGACAAACTTGAAATTGTCGACATATAGTTCGTAATGCCCCCTCGCAAAGAGTTCGTCTTCTCCCCGAAACTTCTCTGGCGGATAGTCGCCAAACGGTGATCTGCCTCCGCCCCACTTGCCGCCGGGCTTGAAACTGTCGTGAATCATAAACCTGGCAAGCGCGTAGTACTCGTTGTCCAATACCGACTCGCCCGCTATCAGGAGGATTTGCTCCAGGGTCGCTATGGCTTCGTAGGCGTACACTGAGCCATACGTTCCACGTGGCGCCTGCGGGCCGCATGCGACTATCGCCCGATCCCAGATTTCATCTTGTGTGAGTAGCTGGGTGCTTGGGTACGTGGCGCCCGGTTTTGCGGTTGCTCGGACAGGTTCCGCACCTCGTTTCGCCTCGTTGCCCACATCGCCCTGCTCCGGAATGTACTTCGCTGCGTCTGACAGGTCCTTCACACGTCCGGATGCAATACCAAAAAGCAACTTCAAACCAGCATCAAGATCACGTTGTTTCTGCCTAGCCCTGGCATCTGCCAACCGTCTCTGCTCTTGTCGCTGAGCAACGTGCTCTGTCTCTTCCTCGTCCGAGAACTTCGTCAATAGCGCGACTTCGGCTTTCCCCTTTCCCAGCTCCCGTCCCCGTGCGTCGCGAATCGTCGCTTTAGCGCGCATTCTAATCTTACCGTCGCTCCCCATATACAATTCCGCTGTACCAGGATACACGCGTCCTCCGTTGCGAACCGTTTGCCAATCATCCGACACAACCTTGGTGCCATCATGCCTCATTATTCCTTTCACTGCGGTGATCGTCTTGCTCTCAACTAGTTCAACTGAGATGTTCGTGCCATCGTCCACCAGACGAATTACGGCACCGCTGCCCACCCTCCACAGTCCTGTCAAATTTGTTTTCGCCAATCCAACCTTGTATAGAATATAGCGTCGATCCGCCTCGCTCAGTTGCTCCAAGTCTACGGACACAATTTCGCCGTTCGTTTTCTGAATTTGAACCTTGCCGTTTTCTGAGCCGACCAAATCTGCCTCTACTCTGAACGTGCCGGTGACATCGGACCATTCCCGTGCCAACAACAAACGTTGTTCCGTAGAAACCACAAGAACCAACACCAGCACACGGCAACCGACTAAGAACCTCAGGTAGGCAGACATATGCTGCTCCTCCCCCCCCCAAAAAAATACGGGCCAGCCAGATTGTGCGACTAACCAGAAACTGTAGCAAAAATCAAACTCTCAGACAAACGAAATCTCGCCTATTCCTCCCCCCAGAGGTGCCGCAACAGCGAAGCCGTCGCGTCGCGAGCATCATCGTGGGCTCCCGGTACGTCGGATGGTGCGGACTCAGAATTCCGCTTTGCCTTTGTGGTCGCGCTTTAACTGGGCCTTGCTCTTCGAACTCGCCAGCCGACGGATGATGCGCGCGGTACGAGAAACGCAACGGATCATCTTCACCGCGGAACGCCGCCGCCTGGGAATTGGTGCAAGACTTGTAGGGCGAACACCTCCAGGTTTCGCCCTGCGATCTCACGGGCAGCGAGCAGGAGTACGTTCGCAGTCGCACAAGCAACCGATGAAGGCCATCGTACAGAGTAAGACTAACTTTGGACGTGGCTTCTTAGTTGCTCAATTTCTTGGACCTCGCTCGTCGCCTCCGGCGGATGGAAGCGTTTGGCAAGGCATTCGCGGCCGAGTACCAAGTAGGCGAAGTCGGACTGGGTGAGCGCTTGGTCGTAGGCACTTTTGGCTCGAGCGTATTCAGAGCCAAGCCGTACGGCTTCGGCCCTGCCGGCGGCGGATTGCTTGGCCGCTTCCGCCTCCTTCAGACTAGTCTGCGCCTGCTCCAGTTCACCGGCTGCCGTCTTCGCAGCTTCCTGAGTGCGGCGCAGAGATCGGGGCAGTTTCTTTTCGATAGATGCTCTGCCGATCTTGATGTGGATCGCATCGAGACGCCGCAAGATGCTGGTGCGATCGTTCAAATCGACCAGGGCGGCGCCGGCAAAATCGGAACTCTGCGAATTGTCCAAGGCACGCAATCGGGTTCGCCAGGTATCCAAGCTCTGCAGATCTCGATCCTGGTCGCGTTCAATCTCGACGTGCGCTGATTGACGTACGGATGGGACGCGTGCCGACACCGAGATTCGGCCGTTGGCCGCATAGCTGTATTCGACGCGAACGGGCGTGCCTTTGGGCAGTCCTACGGGCAGATCCCGAACGACACATTGACCGAGAGCGATGCATTCCTCCGGACGGTGGCTCTCTCCCTCGACAATCGCCACCATCACATTCCGTTGGTTCGCTTTCGCCGTTTTGAACGCGCGCGATGCACGACATGGAAGGCGCGAATTCTTGGGGATCAAGATCGCGTTTTGGCGGCGGCGAGTGTTCGTGTCGAGACCTATCACGCCCAAGCTGTGGGAATTCACATTCTGCAGTTCGTATTTGCCCAAGCCCGACACCCTGGCTTGATCGATCAGCATCGCCGCGTACAGTGCCGCCCCGTGACCAACCACTTCGTCCGGAGATGAAGAAGCGTCGGGCTCTTTCCCGGTTATCTGTCGCAGCATGTCGGATACCATAGGAATCCGGCTGGATCCTCCCACCAACAACACGCGATGGATCTGCGACCAGTCCAATCCCGCTTGCTTCACGACCAACGACGTCGTGGTTTCCGTACGTTCGATCAAATCGCGGATGAGGTCTTCGAACTGATCCCGTGTCACCTCAACTTTCATTCTCAAGCCAGCATGGAACAACATCACCATGGCACGAGTGCGCTCCGACAGCGTGTGCTTAGCTTCTTGGGCATCCTGCCACATTTGGGCCGCGTCTTGTGGATCGCTGCGCGGATCGGCGCCATGTTCGGCGACGAACTGCTCGGCCAAATGGTCGACCAGTCGCTGGTCGAAGTCCTTCCCGCCCAGCCTCACATCTCCGTCGGTAGCGAGGGCTCGAAAGCGGTGCTTGTGTATCTCCAGAATCGTGACGTCGAACGTGCCGCCGCCAAGATCATAAACGAGGACGCGCATCGGGCCACTTGACGCATCGGACTTTGATGGATTGAAAAAGCCATGTTGGTACCCGTACGCCACGGCCGCCGCGGTGGGCTCGTTGATGATATCCAAGACATCCAAACCGGCCAAGCGGCCCGCGTCCTGAGTCGCCTTGCGTCGCGTCTCGTCAAAGAACGCGGGAACGGTGATGACGACCTGGCGAATTGGTGTCGCCAGTCGCCGTTCCGCATCTTTCTTCAGTCGTTGCAAAACAAAGGCGCTGAGCACTTCCGGGGGCACATCCACGCCGCTGACTTTGCAATGATAAACCGGACGGCCGATATCACGTTTGAAACACTCGGCGTAGGAATCCGGTTCCATCACCGAGGCTCGGACCGCTTCGCGACCGACGACTGGACTTTCGTCCTCGAACAGAAGTGCACTCGGTGTGAGCATTTCGCCCAGGCTGTTCAAGATGGTAACGGGCCGTCCCGTCGAGTCCACATAGGCCGCAAGGGAATATGTGGTACCCAAATCGATTCCAACGGGCGGTTGCATGGCTAGTGAGGATTTGTCTTCCTGCGAAGTCATTTCGGGGTTATCCAGTACTCGATATCGTGTCCCGTCAGCCAAGTATGGTCGACGGTTATAGCAGGAGTGCAATGGATCTCCAGAAGCTGTCCACCTTCATCGTCCAGCAACTCTGCTTTTTTCGCGTAGACTGCGATGCTCTTCGCGTCCCGACGCACGATCGGGCTATGCGTCTCCTCATCGCATGAATCCTCATTCAAGCCGTGAACTTAACCGCGGCCACAACGCCAAACGACTTCTGCATCCAACTTATACTGTGCGTCCATTGCGGAGATGTCAAGAGTGGTGACAAACTGCCGGGGTTAGAGGACGGCGGTCATCTAAATGCGCAAGGAACCCTTTAAGTGCCGGCCGAGAATCCCTTGGGCTGTAGCACCCTGACCGTCCGGCTATAATATACGGTCAGACGAGATACTGATATGTGTTCAGCATACCTTCGCGATTCGGTCCGAAATTGTCCATGTCCGAAAGCTTCGATCCTTACCATAAATGGCTTGGCATTTCGCCCAAGGATCAGCCTGCGCATCACTACCGCCTGTTGGCGATCGATATTCTTGAATCGGATCCCGACGTGATCGCTGACGCCGTCGAGCAGCGATTCGCACACGTCCGCCAATACCAGTTGGGAAAGCACTCGGGTCTGTCCCAGGAAATCTTAAACGAAATCGCTGCGGCCAAGGCTTGCCTGCTGGACCCGAAGAAGAAGGCGGAGTACGACGAGCAGTTGCGTCAGCGGCTAGAGGCTCAATCTCACGCGGCAGCGACCGAGCCAATACCACCTCCGCCGCCGCACGTCGCATCGGTGACACGCGTGCCGCGATCTGCCCGGACTGCTGCTCCTAGGCGGACCAAGTACACATCGTGGCGGCCTCCTTCGTTGCTTCTGTGGATGGTATTGAGTGGATTTTCGTTGGTTGCTGGCGGCTTCCTATGCCTTTCGCTTCGGGAGCCTGGAAACGACAAACACTCAAGTCGCGTCGGTACGCTTCCTTCTCCGACGGGGCACGTGAAAGCGCTCGGAAAAAGGGCAGAACCTTCCAAGCCGCAAGAAGGGGGCGAACAGTCCCTGGAAAAGCCTTCGGCACCGGGCGTATTGATCCCGGAATTGCCGGTTTCCCCGTTGAATCCGGATCCGCCAGACGAAGACCCGAAAAGAACCGTTCCAGATCCACCATCTCCGGCCGTTGCTCCATCTCTGGCCGTTGCTCCATTCGACCGTGCGGCGGCAAAACAGCTCCAGGCGGACTGGGCTGACTACCTTGGCGTTCCCGTAGAGATAACCAATTCGATCGGGATGAAGCTGGCGTTCGTCCCAGTCGGCGAGTTCAACATGGGGTCGCCCAAATCGGAGGAAGACCACTCTGACGACGAGAATCAGCATCGCGTGCGTATTACGAAGGCGTTTCGGATGGGCATGCACGAGGTGACTCAGGCAGAGTACAAAGCGGTAATGGAAACCAATCCGAGTTGGTTCTCCAAGGTCGGCCACGGGAGCGAGGAGGTATCCGACTTGGACAGCGTGCGTTTTCCGGTGGACAGTGTGAGTTGGGAGGAGGCTGTTGAGTTCTGCCGTCGATTAAGTGCGATGGAGGACGAGCAGCAAGCGGGGCGCGATTATCGTTTGCCGACCGAAGCGGAGTGGGAGTATGCGTGCCGAGGAGGGACGACGACGGCGTTCCATTTTGGTTTCGAACTTGATGGCCGGCAGGCAAACTGCAATGGGAATCATCCTTATGGTACGCGCACCAAGGCACCCCTCTTGGGCCATACAGCAAGGCCAGGCTCCTACCAGCCGAACGCATTCGGGCTATACGACATGCACGGAAACGTGTACGAGTGGTGTGCAGACTGGTACGACGACGGGTATTATGCGAAGTCCCCAGAGGATGATCCGCACGGGCCGCCGCACGGGACGCGTCGGGTGATCCGGGGTGGCAGCTGGTATAACCGCGCCTCGCTCTGCCGTTCAGCGGACCGCATGGCTCACTCGCCGACGGACCAGTTGAGTTATGTGGGCTTCCGCGTCGCCGTCGAAGTTCGATCCGGGGGAGTGAACCCGAAGTTGTAGGGAGCAGGAGCCTCGAACGCAGGGTGAGGCGGCGCAGGATTGTGAAGCGTGAGCAGAACGAGGGTGCATGACCGGCGGTTCACCGCACTGCCCGACTTTAGTTACGTTGTCCCATGCCTGTTGGCGCTAGTTAACCGACGATCTACTTTGAGTCTTCTCCTGTGATGTCACTCTCGATAAAGCCACTGGTGCACGTAGGATGTGACGACCAGAAGACGCTCATCATCAATTCGTTGTCGGTAGATGGCTGACATGTCGTCGTCTTCGTCCGCGTGTCCCATGATGTACATCGCTGCCGGCTGGTCCCCTGCACCGTCCGCCACGGTGCGAAAAGTGCGTCGCAATGAGTAGAATCCGATCCATTTTTTTCTGATCCCAAGGGATGTCGCCAGCTTGCCAAACTCCAAGCCAACCGAATCGATCCAGTTCGAGCTTTCCGGCCTGAGTCGCACCCATCGCCTCCCGTGATGAGTAAGGAAAACCAAGTTAATCCCCGCAGCCAGTTCGGTTCGCTGGTGGTTGCAGCGACTCGGCTTGCACG
>CAZUAH010000679.1:0-7143 GCA_964617665.1 uncultured Pirellulaceae bacterium | reverse complement strand
AATCCGAGCCGCTACTTCATGGCCACGCGCTCGCAGAGTGCGCCGCCGGACCCGCGTCCTGGGCCAAGGCATCACTTGCCGAGCAATACAAGGCACACGCCACGACAAGAAGACGTGCCATTGCGATCAGCTGACTACGGGACGATCTGGTTGTCATTGGCTCTTCTCGGTCTCGTGCTGGTCGGGACGATCAGCGAAAGCCCCGCTCCATTTTTCGAGTTTCTCGGCTGGTGGACAGGTCGCGGCCAGCACGGTCGCGCCGGCTACGAATACAAATGCGGTTACGGCGACAAACCAAGGCGGGATCAAATGGCCGACGGCAAGACGCTCGTAGAAGTCCCCGATCGAGTCGGGCCGCTCCGGGTGAATGAACAGTTTGGTGATCCAGGCCGCTGTAACGAGATACAGGACCATAAGGTAGTTGCGGCGCAGCCGTACACGCGTGGCCTCATACCAAGTTAGCCGAAACTGCGGCCGTCGCAGGTCGTCGGCCAGCTTCTTACGCCAGTCGGTAACGGGTGGAGTACCGGCCGGATCCAATAGGCTGGCATAGTAACCCGACTCGACCAAATACAACCGCCATCCGCAGTGTTGTAGGTGACAATAACGGCGACCCTCGAACAGGACCGAGATGGCAATGAGCGCCAAGCCCAAGAGGAGCGTGAAGTGCGGCACATCCGGCGACCCGAGCGTGAACGTAATCAAGGCGACCATCAACAGGATGGACCAATTGCTCGTCACGTCCAGACGTTGGCGCCAAACGGTCAGACGCTGAATCTCGCCACGGCAGAAGTGCACAATTGCCGCGTCGAAGGCCGCAGAGTCTCGCGTCAGTCGCTCGGCCATGTGTTCGGGTATCTCAGGATCGGACTGGCTTGTCATGGTAGGCTATTGTAGCAGAAGGGTCGCCAATGTGCTCGCCAGAGACTGCCATGTGATACAATCCTCGGATGGAATACCGCTTGAACCCTGCGCCGCGAAGGAGCATATCGTGAAGACCTGTCTCGTCTTGTTCGTTGTATGTGTGGCAAGCATGCCAAGAACCGCTCAGTCCGCCGAGCCGACCTCAGGCGACATCTTCACTAGAGATGAGATCATCAGAGTGATGCGAAGCGTGCGGGACTACCAGGTTGCGCATCCATGGAAAGAAACCGATCGCAATTGGATTCGGGCGACCTACTACACGGGTGTCATGGCTTTGTACCGCACAACGAAGGACAAGGAGATCCTGGACCAGGCTGTCCGCTGGGCCGAGAAACACGACTGGGCTGAAGGGAATGAAAGCGAGCGTGCCAATAAGAAAACCTGTGGGCAGACCTACCTGGAGCTTCACTTCATCGAGCCCGATCCCAGTCGCTATGCCAAGACTCAGGCATACGTCGATTCGCGGATCGAGAAGATCCGCGCTGGCGAACCACCGACCAAGGGATGGTACTACTGCGATACGCTGTACGTTGGTCCCCCGACGATCGCGATGCTCGGAAAAGCCACTGGAGACGCGAAGTACTACGACTATCTGAACGAAGTCTACTGGGCGGTGACCGATCACCTGTTCGACAAGGAACACGGTCTGTTCTACCGCGACGCCGGTTACTTCGAGGCCACTTCGCCGAACGGTCGCAAGGTCTTCTGGTCGCGCGGCAACGGTTGGGTCCTGGGCGGTATCCCGCGAGTGCTTCAGTATCTGCCGAAAGAGAATGAGTATTACGATCGCTATGTTGAGCTGTTCCGCACGATGTCAGCTTCGATCGCCAAACGCCAGCAATCGGACGGCCTCTGGAGATCAAACCTCGACGATCCACACCAGTGTCCGAATCCCGAGACCAGCGGCACGGCGTTTTTCGGCTATGCCATGACTTGGGGCATCAACAATGGGTTGCTCGATGCCGAAACGTATCTGCCTGTGGTAATGCGGGCTTGGAGTGGTCTGGTCCGCCATGTTCACGCGGACGGAAAGCTCGGTTTCGTGCAACCGGTCGGCGCGGCTCCCAAACCGGCGACCCCGGAAATGACTCACGAGTACGCCATGGGCTTGTTCTTGTTGGCCGGCGAAGAGATGGTCAAGCTGGTCGAGTCCGACATGGTCACCGATCCAATCCGGCAAGAGTACGAAGAGGGGCATCGAGAATCGGTGGCCCGCGACCGCTGGTCTGCCACCATCCAATGGCCTGAGACTGTGGAAGTGGTCAAGATGCCGTTGTCGGATAGGTTCAAGCGATTGAAGGCCCCAGGAACCGGCCGGGCCGCGGTTCAACTGACATCGGGCAAGGCGTTCTGCTATCCGCTGTACTACTTCATCCCAACGATCACCAAAGACGCCAAGTATCTGATATACCATCGGGCCGAAAGCAACGAAGTGCAGTTGTTTCGGCTGAACCTTGGTACCGGCGAGTCGGTGCAACTGACCCATGGCAAATGTCCTCAGACCCAGTGGCGCTACTGGTGCGTCGAAAGCGGTCGTGGTGTGCTGGACCATCGCAGCGTGTTGAACGTGGCCCGCGGCAAGGTGATCTACTTCGACGGCAATCGTGTCCGCATGGTCGATGTGGAAATGCTGGAAGACGAATTGCTGTTCGTTTTACCCGAAGACCGAGAACCGATCGGCCAGAATTGCGCTACACCCGACGGCCAGTGGTTGGTTTACATCGACGCTCCCAAGGGCAGCTCGCGCCGCGGGCCGTGCAAAGGGGCGAAGGTCGCGGCGTACAACTTCGACACCCGGCAGCAGCGCGTACTCAGCACCATCGACGTGGCGATCCATCACACGACCGCGTACGACAACCGGCACTTCGTCTTCTGTCACCCCGCCAGCCACAACGGAATCATGATGACCGACCTGGACGTCGGGCAGTACGCCGAATTGCGTGTGGGAGATCCCGGCGTGCGCGGACATCTTTGCCATTTCCTGATGACCCGGCGCGGAATCGCTTACGAGGTGCCGGGGCTGGCATATTCGGGCATGTACGAACCGATCACACGTCGGCGTTTCGAGTTCAAGCTGCCGCCCGACTTGGGATACGTTCACACGGGCTGGGACCCGGAAGGACGGTTGTGGTTCTACGAATGCAGCGGCAAGATCCACCAGATGATCGCCCTTCTGGGGTTGGACGACGAGAATGGCGACGAATGGCTGCAACTCTGCGGCGACTGGCCCACTTACGGCGGCGGGCAAAAGGCTCATTTCCATCCGCAGCTCACGCCCGATCGCAAATGGATCCTTTTGACTGGCGGCGATCCCGCGACTGAGACCAACCACATCTTCCTTCTAGATGCGTCTGACCTGAAGGATGTGAACGAAATCACGTCGGCGATGCTCAGCCCGACGGGCGAACACGACATGACCTACGCAAAGCCGCCCAAAGACCTCATGGAAAAGAGGCTCACGATCAAGGCGGTTACGGCCAGCGGATTCAAGCCGACGTTCGGCCCCAAAAGCACGATCGACGGCGATCTGACGACCCTGTGGGGCGCCGAAGGCGACGGTCAATGGATTCAATACGACCTCGGCACAGCAACATCCGTCAGCCGCATCTTCATTTCCTGGTACGACGGAGACAAACGAAAAGAGCGATTCGAGATTGCCACGTCAGACGACGGCAACCAATGGAAAGTCATCTTCAACGGCAATAGCAGCGGCACCGCACCGGGCCCCGAGCCATGCGACATCCGCGCTTTCACCGCCCGCTACGTCCGCATCACCGGCCACGGCAACACAGCCAACACCTGGAACAGCATGCAGGAGATCCTTCTCCTTCGCGAGTAGCCGTGAAGGCGATACCGCTTGGCTGTGCAGAAAACGGTTTCTCGGTTATCAGGTGTTGTCCGCGTCGTTTTGCGGGCGAACGTTCGTTTTCATGAACTCGTCAATCTGCATCTTCGCCTCGTCAACGTTGGCGTATTCAGCCAGCCAGACGGACCCGTTTCCGGCTATCATGGCAGAGAGGCTCTCTCGTTTGGCGGACTTCACCAAACAGAGGACTGGCTTGCTCAGAGTCTCCGCCAATCCGATCTCGTAGCCTACTCCGAGGGACGGAGTGCCGACCTCGGCTACGACGACATCTGCTGCCTTCAGCCAATCGACGTCTCGGGTAAAGATGTCCACGTCCGATAGGTCCGCTTCCAACTCACTTTCCACATTCGTACATCCGACGTGCTCGGTGAGCACATCTCCAAAACTCCTTAGATGGGAAATCATCTCGGAGTACAGCGACACATCGTCTCGTCCACCACGAATCGAGCCAGCAAAGTAGATCTTCATTTCGGACCACCTTAGAGTCACAGTTCAAGCGAGCTGCGACACATGGAACAGCTGCAAAACGTGTTTTGATATGCGACGGTCACGACGCTGATCCCGATATGCCCATTGGCCGGGCCGACCGAGTTCACGGATCTCCATATCGACGGAGTCGATTCCGGCCTTTCCCACGCCACAGAGCGCTGGATAGAGTCGAGGACAATCTCCGCCGCTGGTCAAGGCACCGATGTACTGCGACATTGCGCCTCGTCTTGTTCGACCTCCCCAGGACGCTTGCGTCACGCCGCAGATTGTATGCAATCTGCAATATGGGCTCAAGCTGCGGTGGGTCTGCCCGTTTCGGACGGGTGCGGAATACAAGCCGGCAGACAGCTTTCTCGTGACTCACGGACACACCCAAAGAAGTCAACAAGGTCCATGCGATGGTCAACTGAAGCCATTGTTTCCTCTTTCGTATCTTACGAAGGACTAGCATTCGTCTCTAGAAAGTTGTGGAGTGGGGGTCGAGGGCAGGCCCAAGGCGGAAAGCTCGTAACTACTGCGGATCGTGGTATCCTCTTGCCCACGAGCAAGACATCGCGAGTGACTACACGCCGGTGGGTTGGGCAGTTACGAGATGCAGATGGGGAAGGCCGTCAGTGCGATTGCGGATCAACTCGGCTAGGGAGGGAAGTCGATAGCAAGCGCTAAGGCGATTAAAGATGTACTCGTAGGCATTCTCCGTGAATGATGGGAGTCGACCTTCCTTGTCCGGGAATCTCGACCTTCCAGCGAATATTCTCGTCTTCACTCCATCGTATCGGCGGACCCCCTTTTGCGGCGATGCCGTTGGCCAATGGTCCACGCCATTGGTGCCAGTTGTCCGACGAAGCTCCGCTCGAATCGTCAGCCCAGACGCCCAATGCGATGCACCAGATGAGCAGGCTAGGCAACAAGCAACAGGATCGAACGGCTTTCATAACAAATCCCCAGGGGTGTAATGGTCTTCTTGACGGTGGCTCGCCCATACCGTTCCAGCTTTCATATCACTATTCCGTTGGCACCAGTTTCAACCCGTTAGCCATACTCAACTGTTTGATCATTTGGTTGCCCAAGAACGATGTTGATGTTGTCCTTGCGCCATCTTGCCCGGATCCGGAAATTGTGCCAGGCCGGAAACGCGGGTTTGGCTGGATCCCCAATTTGCAGCGTTTTCTGGTCGGCTGAGTTTCTTGACTCCACGCGGTAGGACTCGCCCAGTATTTTCTGCTAGTCAATTGCGCGATGTGTCACGAGTTGTACTGACGTGATCGTCGTTCCGTCTTGCGACGTGATCACAATCTTGTTGCTACCGCGGAGGAGCGAAGTCGGTATGGTGGCATCCAGAGGTGCGAAGAACTCAGTGAACTCGTTCGCATCGCCCGTATCGACGGTGATCGGTGTACCGTTCATGTCGACCACCAATGGTTCAGTCACTCCACCGCGGCGATGGACGCCAACGATGAGTCGCGCTGATTCGACTGCGTCGGGGTTATCGACCTTGACTTCGAACGACACCGGCTTGCCATCGCTCTTGACCGCCGTGTCCGTCGCGTACCAACGATCCAGTTGCAGCGTTTTCGATGGAGCAAACGGTCTATCCGAAGCAAGTCGAATGACGGTCGTTTCATTTACGTCGACGGGAATGGCAGCCGCGTCGACGGCGTGCTCCGGTTCGAAGACGACTTCGCCTCTGTAATAATTCAAACGCGTTTGTGTTGCTCCGGTCGCGCCGATCCGTTTCGCCACGGCGGACAGGTCGACTGCGATTTGTCGACCACCCACGTTTGTCACCGCCAGCGAGATTCGCTTCCCATCATGTACGGCAACCGCATCCAGCCAGTCACGATCGAAACTGACCGGCAGACGGCGGCCGTCGAAGTCGCGCCAGAGTTCGAAGTAGTTCGCGATGGTGGTCGGCTCGAAGTCTTCGATGGTGCTGTGACGCTTGCGGTCCGCTTTGGGCGTGAACGCCGCGTCGCCGCTGTTCGGATTCCAGGGCATGTGAAGGAAGATGAATGGCACGAACAGGTCTATCTGGTCGGGTCGCTGCATTGACTTTGTCAGGTACGCGTTCCACGCATAGAGTCGCAACCAGTTGTCGGACGGCTTGCGGCCGTTTTGCAGTGATCCGCATTCGGTTATGAGAATCGGAAGTACGCTATCGACCTTGTGCATGTGGGCTCGCAGCATGTCGAGGATCGCCTCGTATCTTCCCAGCAAATAATTGGAATACCCCATCCCGCGACGCTCATGCGCACCAAGCATCAAAGCGTTTTCGTAGAAGTGGTGCGAAAAGAAATCGATGTGCCCGCGCGTCTCTTCGATGAAGCGAGCTTGATTCCGGTAGAGTCCAAAGTCTTTGACCTGAACCTGCATGTAAGCGGAAGAAGGGCCACCGACTTTCGTGCTTGGGGCGCGCTCATGTACGGCGTCGGCAACACGATTGTGGAAGTCGGCAAGCAGCCCCCAGCCGTCGATGCCTTTCTTTTCCTGCCAGTGATGCGCCCATTCCGACTGCACGCTACTCTCGTTTTTCACCTCCCACCAGGCCGCCGTGTAGCCCGCGTCCTTGATCTGTTCGGCAACGTAGGCGGCCGCGAGCTCAGCAGCGTCGTCGAAGTGTTCCGGAAGCGGCGTCCCGCGGCCGATCAGCGGAACGGACATGAAATCCGGCCAGTCATTGAAGCAACACGCGAATGGCTTTTCGCGAAACAGAGGGATCGTTCGGCGCAGCCGCTCGCCCGCGTCATAGCGTTCAAAGAACGTCAGGTCGGCCGCTCCGGGCTCGTCTTCCCGTTCTTTGAGCGTCTCCCCTGTTCGGCGTCAATTAGCTTAAGTCTTTAGCGACAATTAGGTTGAGGGGCAGG
>CAZUAH010000678.1:0-7154 GCA_964617665.1 uncultured Pirellulaceae bacterium | reverse complement strand
TGTTCGGTCACTCCGAACGACGCTGAGACGGGAGGGCTAATTGACGCCTTACAAGCCTCATCCTTAGGCCGCGGTTTGGACTTTCAACGATGACATAGCGCTGTACAACGAATGTGTAATTCCCCTTCAGATTACAAGATACGACGATACAGCCATGAGTCAGATTTTCCATCCCCTGCTGGCCCTGATTGCCTCCGCGACCAACAATGAGCTGGCAAAATATGTCGAATATCTCAAAGAGGAGAACAAGACACTGCGGGCTCGGATTCCTGGCCAGATCCACACGAAGCCGGAGGAACGCGAGCGGTTGCTCAAGTACGGTAAGGCCATCGGCCGGGCCACCGAGGAACTGATCACGATAGTCGGGAGCCTCGACGCTCTTCAGATGGACTCGCATCTTGGCTCCGGCCACGTCTTCCAACTCCAAGATGCACTCGCACGTGCTAGCGGTGGCTGGAGTGGCCAATTCCAGAAACGTGGACGCGGCATCCCCATGGGTCTCCGAGGCAGAGGAAGCCTCGTTTTCAGCCCGCTCCTTGAGCGAGTAGTAGTCCAGTCGCAGCGCCCGGGCAGTCCGGTTGACGCCATGCCGCATGCCCATCTGTGTCGCCGCCGTCCACAGCTCGTAGCAACCGTGAATGGGCTCCTCGCAACCTATCGTGGGCTCATTGCTTCTGAGTGTCCTCAATGCGAGACTCAAGCTGTCTCCGAGATTCGAGCAGTTCTTGGTTTGACGTATGTGCTCGGATCGCGCCGGCATGTGCGAACGCCAGTTTCGCGGTCGGCTCATTTGCCACCGCCCTGCGCAGAAGATTCTTCACCCTTCTCCGAGATTCTTCCAGATCCTTCGATCTTGCGGCCTCCAAGGCCGAAGCCGCATTACGTACCAAGGCCGCCCTGGATGGGTCTATCTGGAGATTCATCTGCATCTCAATGTCATTGATAAACAGTTGATCCTCGTTCTCCAATGCTTCCGCTCGACTAACGGCGCACTTCACTAGACTGGCCGCGAGCTCTGGCGTCATCATCCTGTTCCCGATGAGCTCCCAGTGTGTTATGGCTCTTGCAAGGTCCGGACTCATTACGAGTACTGTTTCACCTTTCCCCAGGAAGCCATTCCGCAGATCCTCGACTTTCCCCGCCGCAACTTCCCATCTGTCTGAGCTGTTCCAGTTCGACCCATGCTCCGAGCTTATCAGTCTTGCCCTAAATTCGTGGGTCAGCATTTCAATCCTTAGAGACAAATCCCCCATGCGGATCTGCTCAAGTTTCAGCCGATTCTCGGAACCGATCTCGATACTGGACATCGCCAAACATTGAGCCATTTGCCGTTCGATTGCCATATCCTCTCCCCACGTCACCATTTCAATCAGCTCATCCGTTCCCTCCTGTTTGAGATTCAACGCTCTCAGTGTCCACTGCGCGGCCAGGGTTTCCACCACTCGATCGAAAGTTTCCGTCGGAGTCGCGTCCCGCGAAGAAGGCTGCCACACCTGACCACTTCCCGGCGTGGAACCGAATGATTGCACAAACTTCTGATCAACATCGCTGAGGCTATTCAACGGTATGTCGAGCGTTCTGTGCGATGCTAACTTGACCCGGCCAACGTCATCCTCGATTGCGATCAAGTCCGCGTAGAATCTCTTCCCAGTACGAAGTGTCCATTGCCGGGAATAGTCAGCAAGCTCCCCACTGATATCTACGATTTGCCTCCACGTGTCCTCTAGTTCGTCTTCGATCCGGGCTTTCTTTGCAGAACACTCCTTTGGCGCGGATACCATAATCGTCATCTTTTCGCACCACATATTCCTGCCGTGCTCGCCCCAACGGTCGTGGAAGTCCATAAACCGCTTCTCATTTCGCCACATACCCAAGACGCGATCTTTCTCCAGCCACCAGTCATCTATCAAAGTCAGCTCAGTGCGTCTGCCATAGCGGATTAGGTCTTGGCGCGATCTGCGTCGGAAATCTTCGCGATATCTTCGTTTCGCCTCAACGCCCAAATGGATTCCGACGGACGTATCAAACAGAGGCAAACGCGCCCTCGGGAAATCAGTGTACTTATCTAGTACATCTACAACGCCACGGCTGCAATTCGCCCACGACATTGGCTTGACAACCGCTACCCCGCCCACCCTATAAAGCTCCTCGACTACTTGCATCTGCCGTTCGAGCTCTGGCGCTTTGATATCCTTGAACTCACGGGCACTTTGGGTGCCAGATATGACAAACCAGGGAGTCAAGCGGTACGTTTTCGGCGTCGCATCTCCGCGCTCGCCTTTACTCACTAGGGTCCCGCTGTCTTCCGGCACAAGGAGACGTTGCGTTCCCAAGAGAAGAAAGACTGCGCTCCCACCGGGTGCCCACAGATACATAGATCCTGTTTGCTCCTCCTTTAGTACCTTGATGATCGGATCACGGTCGAGTTCGCGAAGCCCGTCTGTGACCTTTACAAAATAGTCATACGACCGCCGATCAAGCGGTATAGCAATCGAGACTATAGGAGATTCAATCCCCTTAACTTTGAGAAGGTCATAGATTATGGGTTGTTCGTGCTTGAACTCGTCGGGATAGGCTTGAAGGCGTCTTGTGCCGTTCTCTCGACCAGGAGCATACCGAAAACCGGCGATGACGTTTCGCTGTTCATCCACCAACAACCAATGGAAATACCTCATATAGCTTTCGCCCGTATCGGGATCTCGGTAGGTAAAACCCGTCTTCACGTCATTGAGAGCATGTTGTATACGTTCTGGTAAGACATCTATGGTGGCAAACTGTTTCGTGGTCAGACCCTCGCTGTTTTCCATTAATGCTTCGTAAAATAACGGCCCGCCGTGCTTTGGCAGCATTGCCGCGTAATCCGAGGGGTACTGGTACCTTCCCAGGCTTCCGGCCGTTAAGTCGAAGGATCCCAACTCCTTGAGACGTTGCAACTGCTTACCCCATTCGGATGCCGGCCTAAGTCCGTCAACGACTGACCAGCTAACCTGTTTCTGCTGGTTATGCCGGCGACGCGCAGACTCAAGAAGTCGCGAAATCTCGTATCTATCATACGTCTTTTCGATGTAATAGCGTGCAAGAGCCTCGCGCCTTCCCTTCAATAGGAAGATCTCCTCGTCACGCGTCTCCGACGCCTTGGCCAAAGACGAATAGGTCAGCAGACACATCAGAAATAGTATTCCCAATACACGTTTCACGGCGGCGTCCTCCTATTGGATCGCATCGAATGAGTAAACTCCCGCACGTCCCCCTTTGACGTCGGCCCGATCTTGGCCAATGCCTCAGCCGCCGTGGAGCCCACACATTCGTCGCGATCGTTTTTCAGTGCTTCAACATGCGCGGGTTGAACGTCTCCGCGGCGGAGCGCAATGGCAACTGGAGAGGCCCTTCGGCCACCCATCAAAGTGATCATGCTGATGGCGCGATTCACTCTCATGTCCACAATCGTCCCTGGGTTCAGAAATCCGGCTTGGCGTTATACTCGGCGCTTGGTGGTTCTGGGAGATCCATGCCAATACCACGATCCGAGTGACTGTCCGCGTGGCAATCGGTGGAGGCGGGCACATCAGAGTGAGAATCTGTGTGCGGATCTGACGCCAACTGGGCCAGTTGCGTCCAAACAGATCCGACAACCTCGGGATTCCTTGTGCTGATCTGGATTAGCACGTGAACGGCCGCCTTGCGCGTATGCCACCTCCCCAGTCCCCCGGGGCGCAAGGAGTCTATCAGCGGTCCGGCAGCCCGAGGATCGCCCAGTTCTGCAAGTCCCTTTATCGCTACGTCGGCATTCCAGTCAAACCGCAAGGCTCTAACCAAGGCGTCGAAAGTCCGCGGATCCCTCAATCGCATAAGGGCCCAAACGGCGGCGTTTTGGACCGAAGGGTGTTCGTCGTCCGATGCTCGTATCAAAGTCTCGATGGCCAGTGGATCCTCCAGTTGGTCAAGAGCCTTCACCGCAGAGAGGCGGACCTCCGGGAGATTGTCTCCAAGGATTGACCCTAACGGTTCGATGGCTCGCGGATCGCCGACTTGGCCAAGAGCCTCAACGGCGGCCTCTCGGACCCAGGACTTCTCGTCGGCCAACGCTTGGATCAGAGGCTCGACGGCCCGTGCATCGCCGAGTTGGCCAAGAGCCCGAGCGACGGTACCGCGATCGCGTCCGCTCAACGCCTCGATCAGTGGTTCGACCGCCCGACCATCCCCCAGTTGCCCGAGCGCCCGAGCGACGGTATCGCGGAACGGTCCACCCAACACCTGGATCAGTGGTTCGACCGCCCGTGGGTCTCCCAGTTGGCCAAGAGCCTCGATGGCGGCCGCTCCAACCTCACCGGTGCGGTGCGAGGCTCGAATCAGAGGCTCGACGGCCCGTGAATCGCCCAGTTCACCGAGCAGGCCAGCGGCGTTAGGGCTTCCCTTGTCCAATTGCCGGATCAATAATTCGACCACCAGTGGATCGTGTATCTTTACAAGGGCCTTGTTCGCAGCCCAGTACTCTCCTCCTTTACCCCTTCCATGACGGGCGAACGCCTCGATCAGTGGTTCGACCGCCCGTGGATCGCCCAGTTGGCCAAGAGCCTCGATGGCGGCCGCTCGAACCAGATTACATTTGTCGTCCATGGCTCGAATCAGAGGCTCGACGGCTCGCGGATCGCCCAGTTGAGCCAGCGCATCTGCGGCGGCCCTCCGAACGGACCGGTCTTCGTCACCCAACCCTGATGCGAGTCCCAAACCTCGAGATGCCCTGGCCTTGGCCCCTCGAACTTCGTCGCCCAAGGCCCGAATCAGGGGTTCGACGGCACGTGCATCGCCCAGTTGCCCCAGAGCCTTGGCCGCGGCCCCTCGAATTTCTGCATCTTCTCCGCCCAAGGCCCGAACCAGGGGGTCGACGGCCTCCGGTTCTCCGGACGTCCCAAGTCGCTCAAAGTCTTCGTACTCTCCTTTGATCCTCCTGCCCCACTCTGCATGGCCCAGATGGGCAAGGGTCTTCGCAGCGACGATTCGAATGTTCCGGTCGACGTCACCCAACTCTCGGACCAGCGGGCCGATAGCCCTCGGATCACCCAGTTGGCCAAGGGCCTCGGCCGCGGCGCATTGGATCCCCGAGTTCGCATTGCCCAAGGCTTGAATCAAAGGCTCAACCGCCCGTAGATCGCCCAGTCGGGCAAGAGCCTCCGCCGAGGCACGACGAACATCCCATTCATCGTCGTCCAAGGCTCGAATCAAGGGATCAACCGCTCGTAGATCGCCAAGTTGGCCGACAGCCACTACCGCGGCGCCTCGAACGTTCACAGCCGTGTCCGCCAGTGCCAGGAGCATGACCTCGAACGCCCGTGGATCATCAACTCGGCCAAGTTCTTCCAGAATGAGGCCCTCTCCCCCGTAATGTGCCCTCCGCAGTATCGCAATCAGCCGCCCGCTGGCTCCCAATCGGATAAGGCCTTGGACAGCGTCAGAACGCACGCGCGGATTTGTCGTACGCACGCGTTGGCTGTACCATTCGATCTTCAACCACCTCAACATGTGGACATCTCCGAAGATTGGTCTGTTGCCAGAAATTCGTTCGCGCCGTCAAGAAGCTTGCCGGCGCGTCTACGTACCCCGTCGCAGTCGGTGGTCGGGCTTCCAGGTCCTGTTGCCCCAAGCCCCGCAGGCACCGCAGAGGTAACGCACTTCGCATACACGGCACTTCGGATAACAGTGCGTGCAACTAAACTCAAAACAAGGGTAACGTGCAGGTAGAGGTTATTGAGCGTGTCCTGTCGCGGCTCCAGACGTCGTTTGAGACCGCCTAATGATACGACTGCGGGCTCGTGGCGGCGGCAGATGCCCATCTGGACCAGTCGGGCAGCTACGGCATCGAGGACCGGGCCGCGCGCGAGGTCGACGCCCGCCACAATCTGTTTTGCTGTTCGGGCGATGTAGGCACACGGGTCAAGGGTGCCGCAGTGAGTGACAATTGCGCGGATGTGAGAATGGGCCGGGGATCGCAACGAAGTCGCCTTGGCGTCGGCTTGAATCGCCACCAGGGCGCAGTGACACTCCGTTGATCTGGGTTCTAGGTATACAAACCGCATCCCGTGGATCGCCTCCTCTCACACGGAAACGCACGGTGCCAGCTGCCCGTCCTCGGCGTCGTCTTTGAGCAGTTCGCTCTTGCCCCTGCCGGCCCACCGTTCAGGTGATCATGCTGTTACCGCGCTTCACCTTCATGTCCACGACCGTGCCTTCGTTCAGAAGTCTGGTTTGACGTCCGTTTCGGAACCTGGCGGTTTCGGAAAATCCAGTCCAATGCCGATATCCGTGTGACGATCGTCGTGGTAGCAATCGCTGCCCGAACGATTCTCATGGGACACGTCGCGATGGGGCTTCGTTACGATGACAGCCGTAGCCCGCCAAGTGTCCCTAGGAACATTCCGGGTCTTCGTGACAATATTGACCAGTGCGCGAGCAACGACCGTCCTAAGGTGCCGGCCGCGATGACGGGGCATAATAGAATGCAGATATTTAGTTAACGGTCCCATCGCCCGTGGATCTTCCAGTTGACCAAGAGCCGTAGCGGCGTCTTCGCGAGTGCCATCATACGCGTCGCCCAAAGCGCGTACCAGAGGCTCAACGGCACGCCGATCACCCAACTGACCAAGAGCCCTGGCGGCGGCGCAGCGGGTGTGATCAATCCCGTCGCGCAAAGCCCGTACCAAAGGCTCAACGGCGCGCGGATCGCCCAGTTGACCAAGGGCGCAGGCGGCGGCAACGCTCCCAGTGTCGTGATTCTCGTCGCCCAAAGCGCGTACTAAAGGCTCAACGGCACGTGGATCGCCCAACCGACCAAGAGCCTTGGCAGCGTCGCCGCGAGTGCCGATCTCGCCCAAAGCGCAGACCAGCGGCTCGAAAGATTTAGGGTCTTTGGATTCCCCAAGGCGGTCGAAGTCCTTCCGGTCTCCTTTCACCAGTAGCGCCCACTTCGGATGGCCCAATCTATCAAGGGCCTCGGCGGCGTTGCGGCGAATGTCGTCATTCCCGTCCCCCAAAGCGTGTACCAGAGGCTCAACGGCGCGCGGATCGCCCAACTGACCAACGGCGAAGGCGGCGGCAACGCGCGTGGAGTCATACTCGTCGCCCAAAGCGCGTACCACAGGCTCAACGGCCCGCCGATC
>CAZUAH010000677.1:0-7155 GCA_964617665.1 uncultured Pirellulaceae bacterium | reverse complement strand
ACATAATCAGCAGCTTCACATAAGATCTCTTATGTGAAGCTCCACATAACGGACCGTTCTTCTTACCGGAGCAGGAGGAAAAATTGGCGGCGCTGTCCTGCCGGAGCTTGTCAAAGCCGGATACTCGGTGCGCGCCTTGGAGTATACCGACGGTATGGCGGTCGAGCGTTTGGACAACGTGGAAGTCGTCACGGGCGATCTGCGGGATCCGTCACTTGCTACGCAGCTTGTCGAAGACATGGATGTGGTGATCCATCTTGCCAACGTCAAGGAAAACAAGGAGTTGTTCCTTGATACGAACATCAAAGGCACCTTCTACTTGCTTGATGCCTGCAAAGAGTGCGGCCACATCAAGCAGTACATCCAAGCCGGCTCTGACGCCCGGGCGGGTATCTACTACTATCCTCAACCGATTCCCATCGACGAAAACCACCCTCACATGGGTTACCCGGGATACTATCCGCTTTCGAAAGTGCTGGAAGAGGTAATGTGCGAACAGTTTCGGATCATGTACCAGACGCCCATAACCGTCTTGCGATTCTCTTGGGTACATACCGAGGACGACATTCTGGCTCACATCACGCTGAAGGAGCCCAATTTCGGTGTGCCCGTGTGGGAGGATTGGGCTGTGACGCCGGAGCAGAAGGCATACTTCGAGGAAGGGGAGGACGGTGTGGCCTGTCTGACATACCCAGGCGGCAGTGCGGGCAAGCGGCATATAGTCGGCCTGAAAGATGTGGTTCAGTCAATCATGCTTTCCGTAGGGAATCCGACGGCGATTGGCGAGGCGTTCAACGTCTCAGGCCCTTCGCCTTTCAGCTATGACGTTGCGGCCGATTACGTCGCGCAGAAGCTCGATCTTCCGGTCGTGAGTTTCGAAGTGACCGAGGGCCACGACTTCTGCATTGACATGGCCAAATCCCGGTCAGTGCTCGGACTAAACCCGGAATATGACGTCTTCCGCATCGTGGACGACGCGGTCGAGTTCCGAAAGTCCGGCGGCAAACGGTCGCCCTGCCCGTATCCGGGTTAGGAGACCTCTGCCCGCCGAACGTCCCGTCGCCGTTTGGCCCACCTGGACGCCCAAACGCTTTTCGATCAGACTGTTGTACTGCGCACGGACAAATGCGGTCTGCCGGGCGCGAGTAACCGGAAAGTGGAAAGCATGAAATACGCGATTATCATACCCGACGGGTGCGCTGACGAGCCTCAGGAGGCGTTGGACGGAAAAACGCCGCTGGAAGCAGCCCAGGTGCCGGCCATGGACGAGATCGCGGCGGCCGGCGTCGTGGGACGTTCAAGCAACGTACCGGCCCATATGCCTGCTGGGTCGGCCGTGGCCACCATGAGCCTACTGGGGTACGACCCTGCCGTGCAGTTCACCGGACGTGCCCCGTTGGAAGCGGCTGCTCAGGGAATCGAAATGGGGCCCGACGATTGGGCCATTCGTTGCAATCTGGTCACGATCGAAGACCAGATCATGCGCGATTTCACCGCGGGGCACATTTCATCGGAAGAGGCGGCAGAGCTACTGAAATCTGCCCAGGAAGAACTGGTTGGCGACTTGCCGCTAGAGTTTATCCCCGGTGTCAGCTATCGCAACTTGATTATGTACCGAGGCGGTCAGCAGCCGGTGCCTTTCGCCGACGATACTCGCGCCACTCCGCCACACGATCTGACGGACAAATCCGTCGCCAACGATTATCCCCGCGGCGCAGGCAGCGACTTCTTGAACGACTTGATGAGCCACACTATTTCGTTGTTTGCGGACCATTCGGTCAATGTTGCTCGGCGTGCGGCCGGCAAGCTGCCTGCAACGAACGTTTGGCTGTGGGGACTGGGTAGGACGCCGACATTGCCTTCGTTCAAAGATGCTTACGGCAAATCGGGCAAGATGATCACTGCCGTGGATTTGCTCCGCGGGCTGGCTGCGTTGATCGGCTGGGAGCGAATCGAGGCACCCGGCGCCACAGGCTACACGGATACGGACTATGCCTCCAAAGGCCGCTGCGCCGTCGAAGCCCTGAACTCGACCGACTTGGTTTGTGTCCATATCGAGGCCACGGACGAGGCGTCACACGAAGGCGATGTGCAGGCGAAGATCAAGGCCCTGGAGGAAATCGACCGTCACATCGTCGCACCCGTACTGGAAGCACTTCGCTCGCAAGGCGATTACCGCATACTCGTATCGCCGGACCATCCCACTCCGTTGCGCACCAAAACGCACAGCCACGGTTTTGTACCCTTGGCCATCGCCGGCACGGACGTGGCCGCGGACGGGCATGCAACTTATGATGAAACTTGCGCGGGGCAATCCGACTTGGCATTCGATCCAGGTTGGAAGATGATGAAATACTTCCTCGGCTCCTAGCGTTACGGAGCCGCAATCAAGAGGGCGCGACGTTCGCGGCCCGCAAGACTATATAACTACCCGGCGGTGGGCCGCAAAGACTTGGCCCATCCTACAAAAACAGACCCAGAATCATGTCTCTGATCGTACAGAAATTTGGTGGAACTAGTGTTGCTGATGCCGAGAAGATCTTGGCTGCCGCACGTAAAGCAATTCGCGCTCAACAACAAGGCAATCAGGTCGTTATGGTTGTCAGCGCGATGGGCAAGAACACGGACATGCTGATCGAATTGGCCGCGGAGATCAACAAGCGGCCTCCGGCTCGGGAAATGGATATGCTACTGTCCACCGGCGAGCAGGTCAGCGTGGCCTTGGTGGCTATTGCGATCCATGCCTTGGGATCCAAGGCGGTTAGCCTGACCGGCGCCCAGATCGGTATCAAGACGGATGCCACGCACACGAAGGCCCGCATCAAATCGATATCCACCGAACGCATGCAGAATCTGTTGGACGAAGGCAACATCGTCATCGCCGCCGGATTCCAGGGGATTACCGACGATTTCGACATCACAACGCTGGGTCGCGGCGGCAGTGATACCACCGCGGTAGCGTTGGCGGCGGTGTTGGGGGCAGATGCGTGTGAGATCTACACCGATGTAGATGGCGTCTACTCGACCGATCCGCGCGTGTTGCCGGAAGCTCGACGCGTCGAACGGATCAGCTACGACGAGATGCTGGAACTGGCCAGTCTGGGTGCCGGGGTCATGCATAATCGTTCGATCGAATTCGCCAAGAAGTATAACGTTCCGATCCACGTGCGCAGTAGCCTTAGCGATGCACCCGGTTCGATGATCGTCGTCGAACCCGAGTCGCTGGAACGTCCCGTGAGCGGTGCAGCCGTGACCGAAAACGAAGCGTTGGTTTCGGTTTTGGACGTGCCTGACAAACCGGGCGTCAGTCATGAGATCTTCTCGCGCGTTGCCAAACGAAATGTTACGGTGGACATGATCGTCCAAAACGTCGGCGAAGACGGTAAGGCGGACATTGCCTTCACTGTTCCTTGCAACGAACTAGCGATCACGCTGGAAGCAGTGCAGGAGGCAGTCGCACAGCTTGGGGCAGGCAGAATCAGACACGACGATAATGTGTCGAAGATCTCGGTAGTCGGCCTGGGCATGGCAAAGCAAGCGGGTGTGGCCGAGAAGATGTTCGCCGCGTTGGCGGCAGAAGACGTCAACATCCAGATGATCACCACCAGTGAAATCAAGATCTCGGTGCTGGTGGAACGCGACGCGGCTCAGTCCGGACTGCGAATTGTGCACAAGGCATTTGAGCTCGATACGGAACCACCCGGTCCGAAGTCAGTGCAGGACACGTCGACTGCTCGTGCCGAAGCGGATGCCGCCGACGTGGTTACGCGCCTTCAAGGCGTCGACATGGAGGAGCTGGTTCTGGACGATATTTCCCTGGACGAAAGCCAGGGCCGTGTGACCATCAGCGGCGTACCTGACATTCCAGGCGTAGCCGCCAAGGTGTTCCACGAGATTGCCGGAGCGGGCATCTTTGTCGACATGATCGTGCAGAGCCGCGACAGCCATGAAGAACAGGCGAGCCTGAGTTTCACTGTGCCACGAGAGAAGGTGGATGGAAGCATTGCGGTCGCGCGGCGTCTGGCCGAGAAGTTTTCGTGTACTGGCGTCAGCAGTTGCCCAAACATCGCCAAGCTCTCGGTGTCGGGCGTCGGCCTTCGAAGCCACACCAGCGTAGCCATTCGCATGTTCCGCGCGCTGGCGGACGTGGGAGTGAATGTGGCCATGATCAACACGAGTGAAGTGCGAGTGAACGTGGTCGTGGACGGCGATGAAGGTGAACGGGGTTTGGAGAGCTTGAAGGCCGCTTTTGGGGATGTCCTGCGGTGAGACATCGTGTTCCGGCCCAAAAATGGGCGTTTTTTGGGGTTTTTGCCCACTTTTTGCGTGTATTCGGGTTGCAAATCCCTTCGCACGATTATCTAATCGTCGCCATCTGCCAACGGGACAGACGTGACCTTTTAGCCATTGACTAGTACGCAAGGAGGGCTACAAGAGATGACCGAGAAGACCCCAGGACCGAAACCCCCCACCAAGACCGAGTTGTTCAACGCCATCGCAGAGGCTACCGACCTGAACAAGAAGCAGGTCGCTGCCGTCTTCGATGCTATCACCGCAGAGGTTGAAAAGGCGGTGAAGGGACCGGGCCAATTCACCGTGCCTGGTTTGATGAAGGTCGTGGTACAGCACAAAGCAGCGACGCCGAAACGTCAGGTGCGCAACCCCGCTACGGGCGAGATGGTGTGGGCCAATCCAAAGCCGGAACGCAAAGTCATCAAAGTGCGTCCGCTGAAAGCGCTGAAAGACATGGTCGCGTAGACCAGTTACAGGCGCAACACACAAACTGACACAAATGGCAAAGCCGTTCGTTTCGTGGTCTCGAAACGAGCGGCTTTCTGCATTTAGAACGCGCTCGGGATAACCGTAGCGGGCTTTTGCGCCGTTTGGACCTATGATTCACGGCGCCGGAGACGCTACACGTCTGTGCGACACGCACTGGCACGTGCCCAATTGATCACGGGATCTATCACATGAAACAGGCTTTCCGCATCCTACTCGTTAAGCGTATTTCAGAACCGGAATCTTTCGTAGCTGCGTTCGCCAGAACGCGGTCTTTTCGGGCGTCCATCCGCACTCTGGCGAGTGCAGCTACGGTTTTGAAATGCGCTCTTGTCTTCATGCTCAGCATTTGCGGCTTTTCCGCGACGGCCGCGGACAGGCCCAACCTTCTGCTGATCACAGTGGACGATATGAGCGCTGATTCGATCGGCGCGTTCGGCTGCAAGCTGCCCGACACCACCCCGAATATCGACCGGCTCGCCAAGGAGGGCCTTCGATTCACTCGTGCACATGTGCAGGTAGGCAATTGCATGCCTTCGCGAAACGTGATGTGGTCCGGCCGATACCCGCACAACAATGGCGTCGAAGGGTTCTACCAGGTGAAGGAGCCGAACTACCCACATTTGGTTGACTTGATGAAAAACGCCGGTTACTTCACGGCAATTCGCCACAAGGTTTCTCACTCGACGCCCTATCATCCGTATGCGTGGGACCTTGTCTTGGACATGTTGCCCGACGGCACGAAGGCACACGTCAAAGACCCCGTATCCTACGGCCTCTCGACGACCCGAGGCATCGAGGCGGCAAAGGCCGAAGGCAAACCATTCTGTCTGATGATCAACATCGCGGATCCACACAAACCGTTCCACGCTCAGAGTAAGAGCGGCGAGACAATTCCCGATCCTCACATGCCATCCCGCGTCTTCACGGCCGACGAGCCGCCGACGCCCGGCTACCTTTTCGACGATCTTGTGGTTTCCAGGGAACTGGCCCACTACTATTCGTCCGTGCGACGCGCGGACGACGGTGCTGGACATATCCTGAAAGCGCTTCTGGATTCAGGCGAAGCCGATAACACGCTCGTGATGTTCCTGTCCGATCATGGGATGCCGTTACCATTTGCCAAGACGCAACTGTACCACCACAGCACGCACACGCCGCTGATCATCCGTTGGCCGGGTGTCACTGATGCCGGTTCCGTGGACGATCGGCACATGGTCTCGGCCGTGGACTTTCTTCCAACTCTGTTAGATGTTGTCGGTGCGAAGCATCCCGATGGCATCGACGGTCGTTCTTTTGCACCGCTGTTGAAGGGCGAGTCGCAGGACGGTCGCGAAATGGTAATCAAGGAGTACAACGAAAACGCGGGCGGCTCACGCGATCCCATGCGAGCCGTACAAACGAAACGTCTCCTCTACCTATTCAATCCGTGGTCCAACGGCGAGCGAGTCATGGCCACTGCGACCACCGGCACACCCACATATCGCCGTATGGCGGAACTGGCCGAGACAGACGAGACCATTGCAGCTCGCCATGATCTGTATCAGCATCGTGTGGTCGAAGAACTCTACGACATCGAGAACGATCCCGACTGCCTAGCGAATCTGATCGACGCTCCCGATCACCAGCAGGAGCTTGCCGTGTTGCGCGAAGCTCTCGAAACGTGGATGGTCGACACCGGAGACCACATGTTGGACGTCTTCCGCAAACGGGACGATCCCGCCGTACGCGAAGCGTACGTGCTGGAAAAGGAGAAAGAGGCGGACGAGCGGAGGAAACAGAAACGCAAGGGAAACAAGCGAGGCGCGAACGCCGGCTCGAAAAAGCGGTCTGACTTGATTGCCCTGGAGATACCCGAGTCAGTCGCCGCGGGAAAGCCGCTGTCGGTTGAGCTGCGCCACAAGGTCGAAGCGGCTCTCGGCGAGCAACTCGTTCACGTTACCTTGAAAGCTGGCCCCGAGGGCAGACGGGTGGATCGGAAAGTCGTGAACGTCTCTGGCGAGGGAGTCATCGAAGTGAGTTTTGATGTTCCGGCAACCGTGCCCGGCAACATGGTCCGCATTGCGGCTTTCATCGGTAAGGACTACGCCAGCAACATCCAGCACCTGCAGACCGAGCCCGTGCCGGTGCGCTAGGCCAAGCCGCCATGAGATTCAGCACCACAGCTCTGCTTCTGCTCTTTTCGGTTTCACCGCTGTTCGCGGCCGGGGACGATCCCCATCGCAGGACCGAAGAGATTCGAGTGGCTGTCTACAACGATGTGGGCGTGGGGCGAAGCATCAAGGAGTTGATGTCAGTCCTTGAAAAAGCCGATGAGCTCGACGTTCAGAAGATTACTGCGGAGGATATTCGTGGTGGAGCGCTCGACGAATATGA
>CAZUAH010000676.1:0-7157 GCA_964617665.1 uncultured Pirellulaceae bacterium | reverse complement strand
GTACGATCTGCGAAATGATCCCTACGAGTTTCACAATCTGGCGGCGGATGCTGAACATGCCGCGGTGTTGACGGAGTTGAAGGAGCAACTTGCCGCCTGGCGCGTCCGAACGAAAGACCCGTTACTCGACTCGGGCAATCTCAAGCGATTGAAGTCTGAAGTGGACGCCTGCTTTGTTGACGGTGAAGCAATCAAGTCACGCCTGAATCTGACCTACCCTGAGTATTTCTTTGCTAATTGAATAGCGACGGAGGAACGAATTGACCCCGCGCGAACAAGTGCTTCGAGCAGTGCGGCACCAAGAGCCGGATCGCGTACCGCTGTTCTATCGCGACGTGCCCGATGTGGACGCTCGGCTGCGACGCGACCTCGGACTTCAGAGCCGAGATGAACTGCTCGAACTGCTCCAGATCGATTTCCGCTGGGTGGAACCGGCTTACGTGGGTCCATCGTTGGAGTGTGAAGCGACCGGGCTTCGACGAGATATCTGGGGCGTGGAATACGCGTGGATCGAAGCCGGCCACGGCGGGCAGTGGGAGCCGGTTGCCTTTCCATTGGCCGACATGGAAGATCCTGCTTCGCTCGACGATTATCCCTGGCCGAAACTCGAATGGTTCGACTTCGAGGCGGTCGACGCACAGCTTCAGCAGTATCGCCACTACGCGATCATGACGGCCCCCGGCGTGGCGTCGCCGGGCGTGCTGGCTACGATCCAGTTTCTGGTGGGCATGGAACGGACACTGACGGACATGCTGGTCAATCCGGGCTTCTTCCACGCACTGGTCGAGCGGATCCTTGCCTTCAACCTGGAGTTCATCGAACGACTGTACGATGTGGCGGGCGATCGGATCGACTTCTTTCGCATTGGCGAGGATTACGGCACACAGCGCGGCCTGTTGTTCGGGAAGCCCCAGTGGCACGAATTCATCCGCCCGACACTAGTCGCGATGAGCCGCGTCGCAAAACGTCACGGCTCGTATTACTATCAACACTGTTGCGGAGCGGTGCGGGAATTGATCCCGGAGTTGATCGAAGTGGGTGTCGACGTACTGGATCCGCTGCAAGTGAAGGCTGCTGGCATGGTGCCAGCGGAGCTGAAGGCCGAGTTCGGCGAGAGTCTCTGCTTTTCAGGCGGCGTCGACGAGCAGGAACTGTTGCCGCGAGGCACGCCGAGTCAAGTCACTGAGGCCGTGCGCGAACTGATCGACGTGATGGCGCCGGGCGGCGGTTTCTTTCTTGGTCCGACGCACAACTTTCAAGCAGATATCCCCACAGAGAACATATTGGCCATGTATCAAGCTGCGCGGGAATACTGAAATCAAGCAGCAGAGTCCAGAGGACACTCAGATGCCAAAGCAACGCAAAACCGTTGGGCCGAAACCCGAGCAATCTGACAAGGAGGGTCACATCTACCCGCGCCGTCCGCCACTGGTCCGGTCAGGAGACCGGCCGACAACCACGCAAGGCTTAGTCCCTTCGAGAACGACACAACAACTGGAGCCTCCGATGCTGTCTCACACGATACATTCCCGACTGCTATTGGTAGCGATATGCTTCTGCAGCACTGCGCCCCTTTGGGCCGGCGAACCGCTGGCTCTTTCCAACCCGAATCTCGACGCCCGATGGACGATTGACGACGGTCGGATCACGGCGTTGATCCTTAGCAACGAGCACACAGACCAGACGTTACGGCTGAAGACCGGCCACATGCCGCGCATTGTGCTGGACGACGGGCGGATTATCGATTTGGCGACGGTCAAGTTGCTCGCGTGTCCGGATGACAACACAGTTTTCCTTGCCGCCTTCAAGGACGATTCATCGGGGTTGGAGATCCGCTGGTCGGCCCAGTTGCATGACGAGGCGAATCACGTCATCCAATGGCTTCACTTGACCGCGAACCAGGACACAAAAGTCGAAGAACTGGTCTTCGTCGACACACCGATCGACGGGGCAAAGCAAGTCGGGCGAGTCGACGGTTCGGTGGTAGTGTGCGGCGACATTTTCCTCGCCGTTGAACACCCGTTGGCGAAGAACACTGTGGACAAGGACTCGCGCGTGCGATGCGCTCTGCCTCGCGGCAACGTGCTTAAGGCCGGACAGACGTGGCACTACACGTCGGTGTTCGGCGTCGTCAAGCCCGGCCAACTGCGACGCGGATTCCTGGCCTATTTGGAACGACGTCGGGCTCATCACTATCGCCCCTTCCTGCACTACAACAGTTGGTATCACCTGAACATCGGTCGGCCGGACAACCACATGACCGAGGCCGAGTGCCTGGCGACGATCGAGCACTTCGGACGCGAACTGATCGAGAAACGCGGCGCGAGAATGGACGCATTCGTGTGGGACGACGGATGGGACGACTTTGACTCGCTGTGGGGCTTTCACAAAGACTTCCCCAATGGCTTCAAGAATCTCAACGAGGCCGGCGCCAAGTACGGCGCAGCCCAGGGCGTGTGGATGTCGCCTTGGGGCGGGTACGGCGGACCGAAACAGAAACGGATCGCTTACGGCAAGTCGCAAGGCTACGAAACCAACGCCAAAGGCTTCTCCATGGCCGGGCCGAAGTATCGCGCCGCCTTTCGCGATATCTGCCTGAAGATGATGCGGGACAACGGCGTGGTGTTCTTCAAGTTCGACGGCATGGGCGGCGGAGGCGGCACCGGCGCGGCCGGTGAACTGGCCGATGACGTCGACGCCGTGCTCAGCCTTACCAGCGAACTCCGTAAGGAGAACCCGGAACTGTTCATCAGCGCCACTGTCGGAACGTGGGCCAGCCCCTTCTGGACGCTCTATGCCGATTCGATCTGGCGCCAGGGCGGAGACACGGGCTTCCATGGTCCGGGCAACGGGCGGCAGCAGTGGATCACGTATCGCGACATGTACTGCTACCGATGCATTGTCCAGTGGGGTCCGCTGTACCCGCTCAATTCGCTGATGCTGCACGGCCCGTGCATTGGCGAGCGGACCAACCCCGCGAAGATGGACCGCGACGAGAAGTCCGTGGCCGATGAAATCTGGACCTTCTTCGGTTCCGGCACCAACCTGCAGGAACTCTACATCAGCCCTCACCTGTTAACGCCGACCATGTGGGATGAACTGGCCGCGGCGGCCAAATGGTCGCGAGCCAACACGGACGTGCTCGTCGATACCCACTGGATCGGCGGCGACCCAGGCGTAGGTGACGTGTACGGCTGGGCATCTTGGCAACCGCGCGGCGGCATCGTCGTGTTGCGCAATCCGTCGGACAAGCCGGGGAAATACGAGTTGGAGTTGGCTCGCGACCTAGAGCTTCCCGATCAGTATCTGACCGACTACCAGTTGAAATCCCCTCGCTCAGCCCAGCGGCTCGCTTCGCTCCGCGCCGTGTCGGTCGAACCATTGCTTATCAACTTGCAGCCCTTCGAAGTGTTGGTCTTCGAGGCATCCGCCGTCGCCAGAGCCGAGACATACGACGCCGCGGCCTACCGGCAGCGATGCGCCGAGCGTGAAGCTGCGCGTGCGGCAGCCATCAGAGCGGTATTCGAGGGCGGTAGCGTCTGGGAGTACACCTATCAAGGCCAGACCTGGCAGCGACACTTCATGCCCGACGGCAAAGCGCACCTCTATATCGATGGCCATCGCGCCGCCGTCTGGAATGGCTTCACGTGGCGCGTCGATGGCGACCGCCTGATCGTCGACAAGCCCGACGGTAGCTCCGAGGGACATTACCTCGACGATCAAAACCGGCTCGTGCTGCCAGCCGGATTAGGCACCGCCAAAAAGGTCTCGCAATAGATCAAGTCTGTAGTTCGACTTAAGCCCCAGCGTAATTCGTTGAAGGGAGCATCACTATGAGTACACTATTTCGCCGAATAATGGCGGTTGTCGCGGTGGCACTGTGGATCGCGTGTTCCGCGGAAGCGGCGGACACGCCCTTGGAGGCAAGCGGGATCAAGGGCGGCTTCGTGGTCCATATCGGCTGCGGCGACGGAGAGCTGACGGCGTCACTGAAACCGAACAGTGCCTACATCGTCCACGCCCTCGATACCGATGCGGATGAAGTACAGCAGGTGCGCGAACGTGTTCTCGCGGGCAAGTTCGGCGGAACCGTCTCGGCCGCCGTGTTTGACGGTCGGCATCTCCCGTATATCGACAACCTGGTCAACTTGATCGTGATGCGAGACACGCGGCACGAGATACGAGATGAGGAGTTGACAAGAGTACTAACTCCGGGAGGAAGGGTCATCGCCCCGGCTGGAACCCGCATCCCGCATCCCGTATCCCGCATCGGGAACGGTCTTGTGATGTTCACAAAGCCCGTTCCCGACGACATCGACGATTGGACGCATTATCTGAACGGACCGGATAACAACGCGGTGAGCCAAGACTCGGCCATCAGGGCCCCGATTCGCCATCTGCAATGGAAGGGCGGCCCAAGGTATTCTCGCCACCATGACAAATCGTCCAGCATCCCCGCCGTCGTGACAACGGGCGGAAGACTCTTCTATATCGTCGACGAAGGCCCGCGTGCCTCGATCCTCTGGGACTCGGACTGGCAACTGGTCGCCCGTGACGCGTTCAATGGCGTGATTCTCTGGCGGAAAGAGATCGACCGGTGGACCGACCAACTGTGGCCGCTGAAGAGCGGGCCGTCGAATACGCCGCGTCGTCTGGTGGCGGCCAGCGACGCCGTTTATGTCACCCTTGGTCTGCTGAGCCCGGTCAGCAAGCTCGACGCCGCGACGGGGCAACAGTTGCAGGTCTACGCGGGAACGGAAAAAACCGAAGAGATTCTCTTGAAAGACGGCATCCTCTACCTCGTCATTCATCCGACGATCGATCCCAACCAGCGCGGCGGAACTTGGCAACGCACGCCAAAGCGGGTGATGGCCGTCCGGGAATCGGACGGAACGATCCTTTGGCAACACGAGCTTTCGTGGATCGCGCCGGTGACGTTAACCGTCAGTGAACAGATTGTGTGTCTCTGTGCCGGCCCGCGCATCGTGGGCTTCGACCGCGACTCGGGCGACCAGCTCTGGCAATCGGAAGAGCTGCCCTGGCGTGAGAAGATGCCGACCTATTTCGCGCCGACCCTTGTCACCGCGGGCAACAACGTCCTCTATGCGGGCGGAGAGAACTGGCACGAGCATGCCGGTAGCATGGGGCTGATGACCTGCCTGGATGCAACGACCGGCAAGATCAATTGGCAGCAACCGCATCTGCCGTCCGGCTACCAGTCGCCACAGGATATCTTCGTCATCGATGGTAACGTTTGGTGCGGCAGCCTCAACTCAAAGCCGGGCGAATTCGACCGACGCTACCCGGACGTTTCCCCAAGTACCGGTGAATTCGTTTCCTACGACCTAAAAACGGGCAAGCCGGGAAAGACCATTCCGCGCGGGGCCGACTGCTACTGGTTCCACCATCGTTGCCACCGGGCGAAGGCGACCGAGAACTTTTTCCTCACCTCGAGAACGGGCATCGAGATGATCGACACCACCAGCGGCGAGTGGCACCTGCACCACTGGACGCGCGGTGCCTGCCAGTACGGGATCATGCCAGCCAACGGCCTGATCTACGCCCCGCCGCATCCTTGTGCCTGCTATCCCGAGGCGAAGTTAAGCGGGTTCAATGCGGTGTCGGGACCCCGCAGCAGATCATCCATCAAAAGCCTCGACCCCATCGAACGCCTTCAAAAAGGACCCGCCTACAGAGACCATCAGCCTACAGCCTCCAGTCTCAAGTCTACTCATGATTGGCCGACGTTCCGCGGCAACGCGGCTCGCAGCGGTTCGACCCGGACCGCGGTTGATCCGGATCTGGATCTACAATGGCAGACAGAACTTGGCGGAAAGCTCAGCCAACCGATCGTGGCCGCCGGGCGGCTCTTCGTCGCGGCGGTCGATGCGCGCACGGTATACGCGATCAGTCAAGCCACGGGAAAAATCGAGTGGAAGTTCGTCGCCGGCGGACGCGTCGACTCGCCGCCAACCTTCCACAAGGGAACCGTGATCTTCGGCTGCAGAGACGGGTATGTTTACTGCCTCCGCGCATCGGACGGCCTCATGGCCTGGCGACTGCTGGCCGCGCCGCGTGACCGACGGCTCATGGCCTGGGGACAGCTCGAATCGGTTTGGCCCGTGCATGGTAGTGTACTTGTACGCGACGACGTCGCCTATGTGATCGCCGGCCGATCGATGTTCCTCGACGGCGGGCTCGTGCTGTATCGCCTGAACCCGGCGACCGGCGAGATTCTCTCCCAACAGCAGATGGACGGAAACGACCCGAATACGGGCCAAGACTTCCACGAGCATGTTTCGGTACTCGACATGCCGGTCGCATCCCCGGACATCCTCAGCAGTGAAGGGGAGCGAATCTTCATGCGTTCCCAGCCCTTCGACTTGAAGGGCCGGCGTGAACGGGTCAGGCAGGTTCCGCTCAACGAGCAGCGGGGAGATGACGCGCATCTGTTTGTCCCGAACGGCTTCTTGGACGACAACTACTGGCACCGCGCATTTTGGGTCTATGGCCGGAGCATTCGGGGAGGGCATGGCTATTCGGCGACCGGCCAGAGCACACCGTCTGGCAAGATCATGGTGCTGGATGATGAGAACCTCTATATATTCGGGCGGCAACAGAAGTACTGGCGTTGGACCGTCCCGTTGGAATACCGACTTTTCTCGGTCGATCGCAGCTTGCCCCGCCCCGGACCGAATCAACCGCGAGGTCGGAAGGCGGCGTTCGCGACCCGTTGGGAGGCGAGCCTGCCGATCCTCGCCCGCGCGATGGTCAAGGCCGGCGACACGGTCTTCGCGTGCGGACCGGTCGACATCGTCGACGAACCGCAGTTCGCAGTGCGTCGGCCGGAACAGCTCGAACAACTCGGAAAGCAAGCGGCCCTCTATGCCGGTAGCGATGGAAGCGTCCTCTGCGGCGTATCCGCCAAGGACGGTGCGAAGATTTTCGAAGAAGAACTCGACGTGCTACCCGTTTTCGACGGCATGATCGCCGCCGATGGAAAACTCTATTTATCCACCGTCGACGGCACGGTTGTTTGTTTAGGAAGGTAAAGGAGTGTCAATCACATGATGAACGGACGTGTTTTCATGATAGGTGCGGCAAAGTGTTCGGCGTCAATTAGCTTAAGTCTTTAGCGACAATTAGGTTGAGGGGCA
>CAZUAH010000675.1:0-7176 GCA_964617665.1 uncultured Pirellulaceae bacterium | reverse complement strand
GCCCGCTGCGCGTCTTCTGGGCCCGGCACTGGGGGCGGCGCCAACGCGGCGGGCGGGGCGTCCCCCCGCGTATGCGTGGTAACGAGGCAGCGCTTTCCTTGAGAATCCTGGTGAGAAATCCGGGCTAGCTGTCGTCCGACCGTGGCCGCAACCACGACCAGATGGCACCAATCGGTCGGCCCGGCATCTGCCCTTCGGCCGCTCTCGATAATGTGATCGACGTCGCCGATAGCCGACACAATATCCCCTTGAAAAAGGGAACGAACGTCCTTACGTTCTCTGTCTATTCGCAGAACTCGAAATCCGGTAGACACAAGGTGGGAATCGATTGCCTGGTGTTGAAGAAAGAGGACGGATTGGCAATCCGTCCGACCTCTTTCTGCAACTGCGGAGTAGTTGAGAAGGGAGACGTCGTGATGGCCTGCTGTTTTCAAAGATGCTTGCTTCACGCACCACTTTACCTGCTGATTCTGCTTTTCACGTCGCTGCAGACACTGGCTGCGGAACCCGCCGATGATAACCTGACCGATTTCAGCGAAGCGGCCAAAACCATTCCCAAGCCTCGCGAGATTTGGCCGATTCTCAAGCGGGAGCACGTTGTCCCGATCGAGTTCACCATCGAATCGGACGAAATCATCACGAGCGACACCGACCCCTCCCAGAAACTCCGCAAAGTGAAGGCCCATTTCTGGAGCCAACGGATCGCGGGAAAAAAGTGGGGCCATCCCTGCACGATCCTCATGCCCGAAGACAACTCGCGCAACATGACGCCCGAGCGGAAAGGCAAGGTGGTCATCTTTGGCGGTGGCCACGGCACGATCATGGAGCATGAGATCGCCGAGTATGGCGAACCGATCGCGGCACGCACAGGCTACCCGACCATGGTCCTTGCGAATCCGGGCGTGTATGAAGACGGCTCCAGCATCGAACGCGATATCCTCATCCTCGGCCGACTGCGCAAGGAAACGGGCAAGAACTACTACAACATGAACTGCCAATTGGCAGTCGTCTACATCCAAGCAATGAACGCGTTTCAGGAGCTGCTGGACCTCGATACGGTCAAGGCGGTCCTTGGCGGGCACTCAAAGCGAGGGCGCAGCGCTCCGGTCGCCGCCGCCATGGACGGCCGGGTTGCCTCGGCCATCATCATGGGCAACGAGGGGGTTTATCTGCCGAGCAAGATCCATCCAAACGTGTCCTTCTATTACCCGTTCTTCCAGGAACAGGTCGACGTGCCCGTCTTCTATCTCGGCGTGACCAACGAGGGTGGCTACAAGATGTTCAACGTGACCTTGATGGAGCAGCAGTTGCGCTGCCCCCTCACCGTCGAGATGATCCCGAACTACGTCCATTCGACCTACCATCCCGTCCAGTACATGGATTTTCTGATGTGGGTTGCCCACACGTTCGATGGCCGGCCACTCACCCGCATCTCCAACGTAGCCACGGAAAGGAAAGACAATCGCACGATCGTTCGCGCAAAGATCACCGGCGACGCCAAGGTCAAGGTCGCCAAGCTTTGGGTTGCCTACACCGACAATCCCCAGTGGCGCGACGTGATGTGGTACCACTATCACATGTGGAACAGGGACGATCACTGGGAGGGCAATATCCATGGCAAAGTGCCCGACGCAATCATGGTCGAGGTATCCGATATCGCCCAGGGAATCTCAGGCTACGTGTCGACCACCCCTCGCAAACTGACTGACGCGCCGGTCGTCGAGCGGGATCCAGAGTTTGGTTGGCTGCCCCGGTACTGGAAACCGTCACAATAGCGGATCGCGTGGGGTCAGAGTATCGGCTATCGTGTGTCGGGACCACGCCACAGATCGACAGCCACCTTCGGCCGACTTCGTACACTGGCGACCGGATCAAAACGCCGTTTGCCCGAATGGAGAGCAGGTGGGACGACTAACGCAGAAGACGACAAACCGGCTTCTCGCTGCGATTGCGGTAGGAGTAATCACCCTGACCCGCGCAGATATCGCAGCGTGTGGCGCGCCCATCGCCATTCAACGTCCTGTCACGACATTCGTGGGTGAACAAGCCGATCTTGTCGAGCGGATCAAGCCCATCGACGGACTGGATGTGGCGGGGCTGCGAGCAGCTTACTCGAACGAGACACCGGGCAAGTATCAACGCCGCGACAACTACGAAGGAGCGGTCAGGGCGGCGATCGGTTTATGGGAGATCACGGAGAGCGACCGGTATCGGAAGCTCGCGGAGGCCGCCTGTCGAGCCACGGTCGCTGATCTGTTGAGCGTATCGGACGAGGAGCTCTGCTCACGCATCTCCGACAAGGGGGCGCTGGACGAGCAGAACTTCGTCATGCGAAACGCGTGCTACCACTTCGCGCTGCTGTACCACGTGACGAAGGACCTCCCCCACGCCAGAAAAGCGGCGGCGTTACTGGACCGGTTTGCTGAGCAGATCCCGAAGTGGCTCATCTTCCGCGACAGCAAAGCCTTCCCTCAGACCGAGACACACCAGCTCAACAGCGGCAATCCGAAGGGCTTCTGGGGCACGTGGGTGTTCCTCGACATCCACAATGGCGTGCCTCTGCTGCACGCGTACGACCTGATCTACAAGAGCGGCGCGATGCAGGAGGCCGACACGCTCGACGACATCAGCAGCATGCTGCATCGTCACGTTGCGTTTCAGTTCCGGTTTGGGTGGAAGATGTTCAACTGCGAGCCGTACCAGATCGATGGCATTCTGATCTTTGCGAAATACCTCGGCCAGCCCGAGTGGGTGCACCGCTGCGCCAAGCGGGTGAAGGATCTGTACAAAGTTGGATTCTGCGCTGACGGCTGGTGGTTGGAGGGCACGGCTTCGTATCACAAACAAGTCCACTATGGACTGAAAGGCATCATCACCAGACACCTTCAGGGCTACACGGACCCGCCGGGCTTTGTGAGCGAGTTCGACGGGACTCGGTTCGACGACCTCGATATGGAGACACCTTTGGCGCGGCCCATGGCCCGGGCCGACCAGGTCCTGTTTCGCCTCCAGCAACCGAATGGCGTCTGGCAAACAGTGCATGACACCACGTATCCTCACCGGGCGTACGGCGTGCCACCCGTCACGCAGGGAAAGTCATATCTCTTCGGCTGCACTGGCCACGCAATCCTGGGATATGGGAAAACCCGACCTGACATGGTGCAGGCTACGCTGCACTTCGGTGGCACGCACGGCCACGAGCATTGTGACATGCTCAACCTGATCCTCTGGGCGAAGGGACGAGAATTGATCTCAGAGACGCGGTACCGGCCCCTGGAGATCACCAACACGACGCGTGAGTGGCATCGGGCCACAGCCGGTCACGTGACGGTTGTCGTGGACGGAAAGAACCATACGACCCGCTGGGACAAGCACACACCCAAGCGCCAACCGCAGCCGACCGACGCGATTCCCGGCGTACCCGATTGGTACTGGCGCTGGAGGTGCTACGGCGACAACATGAACAATGGCACGTTGCGTCTGTTCAATTCGGAGTTCGAAATCGTACGGGTCGTCGAAGCAGACGGCCATCGCGCGTATGGGTCGTCGGTCGAGATGGACTTGTACCGGCGCACCGTGGCGTTGGTGAAAATCAATGACGTGGACTGCTACATCGTCGATGTGTTCCGCGTCAGGGGAGGCAAAGTGCACGACTACATGCTGCACTCCTGTCTCGATCTTCCTCACAGCGTCAAGCTCTCCGTCGCACTCGACGAACGAATGGACGGGACGCTGCACGAGTACATCGGCGAGCTTCGAAGCGGCGCAACTGACGGCGGCTGGACGGCGACGTTTGCCCTGGACGATGGATCTTCATCACTCAAGACATTCGTCTTGCCACAGCCGGGAACGATGATCATCCAGGGAATGGCACCCGCCATGCGACGGAAGGGCGTGGCGCCGTTCCTTGCTGTACGCCAATCTGACGGCGAGAGTCTGTTCGTCGCCGTCCACCATCCTTACGTCGGCGAACCGTTGGTGCAGAAGGTGGAGCCCGTTGAGCTGGCGCCGTCCGACACCGGCGCGGTCGCTATCCGTGTTACACTTCCGGATCGCGTGGACACCATCATCTCAACCGCAGACGACGAGCCGTGGCAAGCTCGCCAGACAGCCGATGGCAAGCTGCACATGCGCGGGCGTTTCGCCCACGTTTCCGCCCGATACGATGCCGCCAGCGGTTGGGCGTACCTGGTCGATGGCGACCTATTGGAAACAGACAATCACAAGATCAGCACCAATACTTCCTACAGTGGTGAGCTGATCAAGACCTACCGCATCGAAGCCGGTGACCGGTTCGACGCTTTCGTCACCGACGTTCCCCTCCCGACCGATGGTTCACTGGCGGGCCACACGTTGTTGGTCGACGAAGGCGGTGTTCTGGTGCAAGCATTTCAAATCGACCACATCCAGGTCCGTGGCGGCGAGACACTCATCCACTCCAACGACGAGCCGGGCATGACCATCACACCGAACCTGGTGAAGCTTGAGTATTTCCCCTGCTGGGGCATTGTCGGCAAGGCGAAGTTTCGGATTGCGGGATCTGCCCTGGTTCGCGGCGAACTGCTCACAGGGACTCAAGACGAGTGAAGCACACGCCCTCCGCTTAAGAACAGCCATTGCCAACAGCAACCGGGAAGGCTGTGCTCGGCGGACCGCGAGAAAAGAATGGAGGGTGCAGAAAAAGTAGGACGGATTGTCAATTCCGTCCCGAGTTGCTTTCGTGTCAGCTCATGTCAGTCAGCTGCGCCCCTCAACCTGTCTATGGCGACGGCCAGGAGAATGACTCCTCCCTTGACCACTTGCTGCCAGAACGGCGAGACGTCGAGCAACACTAGACCGCTGTTGAGCACACCGATAATCAAACAGCCAATGACCGTTCCGAGAATGGAGCCGCGACCGCCGGACAGAGAAGTTCCGCCAATGACGACCGCTGCAATACTGTCAAGCTCGTAGCCTGTACCGGCGTTCGGCTGGGCGGAATCAAGCCGCGATGTGACGATCAAGCCTGCGATTGCCGACAGCCCCCGGCCAGCGTGTAGATCGCCACTTTGATTCGATCTACGTTCGCATGATCGCAAGCACAATCTCGGTGCGTTATTTCATCAGTTCGCTTCGTCTTGGTGTCAAGCGTTTTGCCGGTGCCGTTCGCGGTCATTGGGGAATTGAAAACACGCTGCACTGGTGCCTCGATGTGACGTTTCGCAAAGACGAAAGTCGTCTGAGAGACCGTCATGCCGCCGATAATGTTGCCTGGTTGAAACGGTTCGCAATCAGCCTGTTAAAGCAATGCACCGACAAAGAAAGCATCGCCATGCGGCGTCGCATGGCAGGCTGGAATACCGATTACCTTTCGCAAGTCCTTGGATTACAAAAGAGTTAGTTCGCGTTTGCCGTAATTGGGACTGTCAATCAGTGAGAGTCCAAGGACCCATCCAGTCGCGTATAGAACTAGCCCAGTCGGAAATAGAGCGCCGATACAGAACGCACGCAATCCGCGGCGCCCGAAGACAATGCCCGCCGTCAGCAACGCTGGCAAGGCCACATTGACGAACAGAAACAATGGCACAGCGATATGGTCTGAACCGAAAACAACAGCGCACAGCCAATGGCGATGACGACAATTGCTAGAAAGATCATTCGTAGATTGAAACGCACACGAAATCCGTCACGCATGGCGTTCATTCGAATGGTCCAATCTTCCCGGAGCCCCTATCCGCCCGAGGCGGCGACTGGTACGGCACTGCACTTTCATGATAAGGAACAAACGGGATCTGTGCAAAAGTTACGGCTCGACGGTCGGCGCAACGATTCGGCAACGGCTATACTGAGATGTGGCCGGAAACTGGTGATTCACGTCGATGACGTTGGCAAGCAGGGGCGCGTGTCGCGGAGCGTCAGCTCTATTCTCTAAGGAGTTGTGCCATGTTCAGGTTTGGCTCTCGTGTGTTGGTCGCGGCTGTTACGTGTTTCTGGGCATGCGGAGACCTTTCGGCGGGTGAAGCCGCCGAAGAGCAGGCTAGTGAGCGGGCCGACTCGGCCGCGGCAATAAGCGTACCGCTGACGGAAGACGGCAAGGCTAAGAGCCCGGGGCTGAAGAGCCGGCACACGGCAGCCAATCGGACCGCCTGTGTGAAGAAATACGGAGGTAATGCTGCCAGCGAGGCGGCGGTGGCCGCTGCTCTGAAGTGGCTGACCGCGGCCCAGACGGCCGATGGCGGCTGGAATTTCGACCATCGCTTTGGCCATGATCCAGGAGTCCGCGCTGCGGACCACGCCGGCGATTCGACATCTGCCCGGAACGCCGCAACGGCAATAGCGCTCTTGGCATTCCTGGGAGCCGGCCAAACGCATGCCGATGGCAAGTACAAAGCGACCGTAGAGCGTGGGTTGGAGTACTTGATGACACACCAGGGGAAAGACGGCGGTATGCACGAAAGCGGCGGCAGCATGTACTCGCACGGCCTGTCGTCAATCGCGCTGTGCGAAGCGTACGCCCTGACGCACGACAAGAAGCTGCTGGCCCCGGCCCAAGCCTCCTTGAACTTCATCACCTTTGCCCAGGATCCCGTCGGTGGTGGCTGGCGTTATAGTCCTCGCCAGCCCGGAGACACCTCGGTCACCGGCTGGCAGTTGATGGCGCTGAAGAGCGGCCACATGGCATATATGCAAGTCCACCCAAATACCATTCGCGGTGCTACCAAGTTCCTGAATTCGGTACAAGCATCGGGCGGTGCCTATTACGGTTACACGACACCGGGAAAACGTAGCACGACAACCGCCATAGGGCTACTTTGTCGGATGTATCTGGGCTGGCCACGCGACCGCGAGGCCCTAACAGAGGGCATGAAGTACCTTAGTGCTGAAGGACCGTCCAGCACCAACATGTACTACAACTACTACGCCACGCAGATCATGTTTCAGTTTGGTGGCGAGCACTGGGGCAAATGGAATGTGAAAATGCGAGATTACCTCGTCAGCAGCCAAGACAAGGACGGCCCGGCACAAGGAAGCTGGCACTTCGACGGCGGCCACGGTACCGCGAGGGGTGGTCGTATCTACAACACATCGCTGGCGACCATGATCTTGGAAGTCTATTACCGGCACCCGCGGATTTACGAGAAGAATCCGGCGGCCCAGATTCTCTTCACGATTGGGGATCATTTTGAGGGACTCCAC
>CAZUAH010000674.1:0-7195 GCA_964617665.1 uncultured Pirellulaceae bacterium | reverse complement strand
TTTGCCGGTACATTTCATTTTGGGGATAGTCGGCAGGAACGACGACCTGGGTGGGGTCCGTCCTCTCGTCGGCTGCCAGACTGCCAGTACCGGACTTACCGCCTTTCAATTGAATCTGCCCGAAGAACGGTTTCCCTTTCGGCAGCGAGGACCAGATATCGCGCCCCTTCTTGCCCTTTGGCAAGGCGGTGTAAAGGTCTGCATCCGAAGTAAAATTGTAGTCGGTCTTGCCCATGTTGAAGGTGAAGTACCCAGCCGCTTGCATCAGTTCGGGAATCGTTTTCATTCCCTCGGGTAAAGGCACCCCAGCCGCACCGCGACGCGAACGATGCTCGTGCCCGCCAAAACGAAATTGATACGCACCGACGATCACCGCCGACCGGCAGGATGAACAGACAGGAGCCGGAACATAGGCCCGCTTAAAAAGGACACCGTCAGCGGCCAACTTGTCGATCGTCGGCGTCTTTCCCCGGTTCGCCTCGTACCCATAACAGCCGATCCACGGTGATGTATCCTCCTGAACCAGCCACAGAATGTTGGGCTTCTGCTCGGCCTGAGCCAATGCCGCGACTACCATAAAAAGAAAACACATGGAGGTTGATTTCGTCATTGCTTGTTCCTTGTCTAACGCGGCGATGTTAACCACCTGCCCAGCTACCGCCCCGGTTTGCCGGCGCTTTTTCGCATGGCCTCCATCTCTGCTCGTGTCACCACGCCGTCTTTGTTCTTGTCGGCGGAGTTGAAGACGTTCGCCGGCCCGCGGAACTCCTCCTCGGTCAGCTTGCCGTCCTGATCGCGGTCCATGAACTTGAAGATCCGATCTACGCTCGGCGGCCCACCCGCGGGCCCGCCCGTCGGCTGGCCGGCTTTGACCAGCTTCGCCAGACGACCTGCGAGCGCCGCTTCCTGCGCCTTGTAGTTCGGCCTGGCCCATCCGCCCCAGACGCGCAGATACTCCGGGACGGTGATCATCCCGTCGCCGCTTGTATCGAGCGCGTCAAACACCGCCCGGGACATCGCCATGTCCTCGATTGGCGAGCCCTCGACGAATTCGGCCCCGGTCACCCGGCCATCCTTGTCCGCGTCCGTCTGCTGGACAATGCCCTTGGCCTCGTCGGTGATGATACGGTTCAGCACATACTCCGTGCGCGTCACCACTCCATCGGCATTGTTGTCCGCCGCACGGAAGATGCCGGCCCGCGCCTGCGGCGTCATGTAACCGCCTCGCTCCACGTACTCCACTCGGGTGTGCTGGCCATCATGGTTCGGATCGGTCCGGTCGAAGTGGTTCGCGTATGACCGCAACTGCTCGTCGCTGGCCCCCACGTCCCGCTTGGCGCCCAGCATCGCCAGGATCGTCGCAACGTCCTGCCCGCCAATGACCACCTTGTCAGCCGGACACTTGCGACCCTCGGCCTGGGGTTTCGACTTGCCCCTCGGGCCGCCGATCCCGCTGGGGCTCTTGCTCGGCGGGCGGCGAGGCAGGTCGCCCGAGGCCAGCCGCTCGCCCATCGATTTGGGATCGTTCATCCTGCTCGCGTGCAGGTCGGCCAGTTCGTCAGGCTCCAACTTGCCGTTGGCGTTCTGGTCCATCTGGTCAAAGCGGGCGTCCGAGCCGCGGAACTCCGACTTGTCCACAGCCCCGTCGCCGTTCTTGTCGTTCCGCATCATGAAGACCATGGCGAACCGCGTGCGATTGCCCCGCCCCTCGGGCCCCAACTTCGACGGATCAACCTTGGGGCATCTGGCGTGTCGTTCCGCGTACGCCTTGGCCAACTCTGCCCACGACAACACCCCGTCGTCGTTGGTGTCGATCCGCCCGACGGCTGCGCGGGCCTCGGCCAGATCGTTCATCCCCGGGCTTCGCATGAACTCCTCGACCGTCACCTTCTTGTCACCGTCCACGTCCAGCCGCCCGAAGACCTCCTCGGCCGTCATCCCCATCGCGCAGGCCGGACAGCCCGCCGGAGCGGGCTTGACTTTCGACGCCGTCCCTTCAGACTTGCCCTTGAGCGGGGCTTCTGAGGCGGCTAACGCGGCAGCAAGCAAGCAAACGGTAGTCAAAGCAACGGATCGGGTGCATGTCATGGGTCTGCTTCGGTCCATATGAATGAATGTGTCGTGGTTGCAATGTTGATTCTACCGGATTCGACCTGATGCGATAGCGTCCCCTTGTGCGCGGTGAGCGGGGCACGTGCCTGGCGCTGTTGATCTATCAACAGAAACAGCAAGCCGCACTCAGGAAGTTGAAGGCCGACCTGACAAGGTTGTCGAGCAAAACTTGAATCTGGAGGCAAACATGAATATGTCAGCCATCCGAACATTCGGATGGGACGCCGTGGCGGCATTGTTCGCGGCGATGCAACGGCACACGAATGTCGAAGACGCCGACGAACGGGGATCGGAGAACTGGGGTGATCTCAATATCATGAAATATGTAAGCCTCGTTATCGCTGCAAGCATTTCGCTCGCGGCGGGCTACTGCGTCGCACAGGCCCAAGATCCTGTTGAATTGCTGGTTAATGGTGATTTCGAAATCGGGACTCCGGAATACGACAAGCCTGCGTCGTTCGTGTGCAAAGGTTGGCGAAGGCTGCTCTGGAAAGAAAGTGAGTTTAACTCCTGGCTTACCTGTGGCAAGCGTGACTGGCAAGTTGGCAAGGGCAATCAAGCCCTAGAATATCGCTGGGGCGCCACGTCGATCTGTCAGTTCTTCAGTGCCCGGTCGGGAGAAACGTATCAGTTTTCTATCGATTACTTGAATCCGGGCAGCCACGATAGTCGCTGGCAGCCACGCATCCAAGTCGAATGGCTGGATGCCCACGACAAAGCCATCGGCCCCGTGTCGACAGTGGCTGAGGCGGACTATGCCACAGCTCCCGTTAAGAAATGGAACATACTCAATGGCAGTGTCAAGGCTCCGCCGAATACGGCCTATGGGCGAGTCCTGCTGAATGTAAATAACAAGGGGTCGGGACAGTATTTCCAGAGGACGTATCTGGACAATGCGTCCATACGCGGCGTGCCGGGAACGCACAATCTGCCGGTGTCCTTCATTAGTTCACCTTACGACCTGAGCCTGGAGGCCATTTTCGAGAGCAGTCCCTTCCACGATTTGCTGGCGAACTATGCGGACGACAAGGACGGCGATCGCTTGACCTTCACTCGTCTCAACGGTCCCGATTGGTTGACGGTCCAACCGGATGGCGCGTTGAGCGGTACACCTCGGTTTGCAGATGCGGGAGATAACAAACTGGTCGTCAAAGTCGAGGACGGCCGCGGCAGTTCGGAGACCCGGACGTTGACTATCCCGGTGATTGGATTCTTGCGTCTGGGAAACCTATTTGACGACGATATGGTACTGCAGCAAAACGCACCGATTCCCGTGTGGGGCAAAGCCGTGGCAAACCAGTCCGTGCACGTGCGTATAGGTACTGGCGAATTGGCAAAAGCCACGGCCGACGAAGACGGAAACTGGGCCGTGACGCTGCCCTCGATGAAGGCAACTTCGCCCGGCCCGATTACCATGTCGGTGGCTAGCGGTACTCGCGCGCTTCAACTGTCGAATCTGCTGGTCGGGGATGTCTGGTTCTGCTCCGGCCAGTCCAACATGGCTTGGCCTCTAGTCCATACCGACAACAGCGCTAAGGAGATCGCCTCAGCGCAGTATCCGAACCTGAGACTCGTCAGGACACCCGAAACGCGAGCCGCCACTCCCTGGGAAGATCTCACCGAGCGAGCCACATGGCGGCAGTGCAGCTCCGAAACCGTAAGCGATTTCTCCGCCGTGGCCTATTACTTCGGCAAGAATCTACAGTCCGAACTGCAGATTCCGATCGGGCTGATCAACTCCAGCCAGGGCGGCACTCGGATCGAGAAATGGGCTGTGGGCCTGTCGCCAACGGGAACGGATACTTTCTACAACTCGCGCGTACACCCCTACACTCGCATGCCAATCAAGGGCGTTATCTGGTATCAGGCGGAAGCAAACATCGCAGATGGCCGTTCCTATACGGCCAAGATGCAAACCTTGGTCGGTGACTGGCGCAAAGCATGGCGTGACAAGAACCTGCCTTTCTACTTCGTGCAATTGGCGCCCTTCAATTATCGCGGGGATGCGATCTACCAACTTCCCGAACTCTGGGCTGCCCAGACCGCAGCCATGAACCTGATCCCGAACTCCGGGATGGCTGTCATCAATGATGTGGGAAACGTCGAGAATATCCATCCCACAAACAAAGCGCCGGTCGGCGATCGTCTGGCTCTGTGGGCGTTGCATGGAACCTACGGGCGCAAGGACCTGATCCACGCGGGGCCGATAGTGAATCGTGTCACGCGCGAAGGAAACCAACTACGAGTTTCGTTTGATCATACCGGTAGCGGACTCGCCTCGCGCGACGGCCAACCGCTCACATGGTTCGAAGTGGCGGGCAGCGATCAAGTCTTCGTCCGGGCGACAGCCATCATCGACGGCGATAGCCTCGTTGTTGGGGCGGCTGAAGTTGCCGAACCCCACTGGGTGCGTTTTGCGTGGCACGAAACCGCCGGACCGAACCTCATGAACGCTGAGGGCCTACCGGCCAATTCGTTCTTGAGACACTGTGATGACGACTTCTGATGGGATGCGCACCATGAGAATTTCCGATAGAATCACGACGGAGGTTTACTGATGATCAAAGACGTTATCCTATCGTTCGCAGTGTCAGCAGTGTTTTTTGCCAGCAGTCGGGCGTCGGAACAGAATCCCGCCAATCCTTATTGGTATTCCATGGAAGGTGCAACCGGCAATGGCGAGGTCACGCCCGAAGACGTGCGGGTCAAGATCGGTGATCCGACCGGCTGGGGCGCCTCCGACAAGGTCAATTGTGAGTAGACACACCATACAACAACCGGAGACACTCACCGTGAAAAGACTCCTTTTGATATTAGCCGCGGTCTTGACCGTCAGCAGTGCTCCGCTCGTCGCGACGAGTGGGGAGCTAACGACCGGCGAGTATTTCGTTACACAGTCGTGGTCGCAGGAGAAGATTTTCAAGCGACCGTACTACGTCAGCGTGCCGAAACGCACCGATCAGCGGAAGTTGCCCGTCTTCATCTTCCTGCATGGCAACGGCGGAAACGCGAAGGGGGCGATGAACGGATTCCTGAGGCGACACCCGACATTGGCGGCAAGATATGTCATGGTGTTTCCAGACGGCTATCTGAAGAGCTGGAACATCGTGTCCGAACGTTCGAAGGCGGACGATCGCGGATTCATCGAAGCGATCGTAGAGAAGCTATCGGCGTACGACAACGTCCAGAAGGACGACTTCACCATCATGGGCTCGTCGAATGGCGCTGCGCTGGTGAATCAGTTGGCCATCGAATACAGGCTGCCGAACATCCGCAACTATGTGACCGGCGTCAGTCCACTCAACGTATTCCAGCACGACGGACGAAACTTCAAATCGAAAGGCGACAACAACAATTATCAGGCCATAGCCACACCGCTGACCGGCAAACGTCTGATGAACATCTCAGGAACGGACGATCGCCTGATTCCGTATCGTGGCGGCCCTTCCAAGGTCATTCCCGCAAAGGGCGGCAAGCTCGGGTTTGTCGACGCCGAAGAATCGATCTTCCTGTGGGCAACAGCCATGGGATACAAAGGCGAGAAGCTTTCCCGCCCGAGCAGGGTCGTAGGCAAGCTGGAGATATTCAGTTACCTCGACGGCGACGTCGTTCACTACAAGGTTTCGGGCGAAGGGCACGGTGCGACTTATGCGATCGACGAGAAGATTTTGCTGGAGTTTCTGGAAAACAAACAATGAACATCTTTCGTTTCACTATGCTTCTCGCCGCAACATTTGTGGCGACTAACGCAACTGCGACCGACAGGCCAAACATCGTCATCATCTTCATTGACGACATGGGCTATGGAGATATCGGACCGTTTGGTGCATCGCGCGACACGCCGCATCTCGATCGGATGGCGGCCGAGGGCATGAAGCTGACGGATTTCTACGTCAGTTCATCGGCGTGTACTCCCTCGCGATCCGCTCTGATGACCGGTTGCTATGCCGATCGTATCGGGATGGGTGCGAGCGTTGTGTTTCCGGCTGACGAGCGAGGACTCAATCCCAGCGAAATCACGATCGCCGAGATTCTGAAAAAGGGCGGTTATGCAACTGGCTGTTTCGGCAAGTGGCATCTGGGCGATCAGCCGGAGTTCCTGCCAACTCGTCAGGGCTTCGACGAATACGCCGGCATCCCCTATTCCAACGACATGTGGGTGAAGGGCAATCCGAAGCGGAATTACCCGCCGCTACCGTGGATGAAGCAGAACGAACCGGTTGCTCACATTCCGGATGAAGCGAGTCAGGCGGTGATCACCGATGCGATCACCGATGCAGCCGTTGATTTCATCAAGCAACACAGTGACGAACCTTTTTTTGCATATGTGCCCCATTCGGCCGTGCATTATCCATTTATGGTCACTCCCGAGCGACTTGAGGCGGCTGGCGATGACCCAATGACTGCCTTGATCTCGGAAGTGGACAACTCGACCGGTCGCATCCTGCAGACGCTTCGAGATCTCAGGATAGCCGAGAACACGTTCGTGTTGTTCACCAACGACAACGGCGGAGGCGGCAAGACTTCGTCCGGGCCACTGTGTGGAGCCAAGTTCGGTCCCAAGTATGAAGGGCATATGCGCGTGGCGACGCTTGCATGGTGGCCCGGCAAGATTCCCGCGGGCAGCGTTTCATCGGAGATCATGACGACGACCGACGTTCTGCCGACCGTCGCCAAACTGACCGGGCAGAGTGTGCCGACGGATCGCATCATCGATGGCAAGGACGTCAGCGGTATCCTGCTTGGCAAACCAACTGCGAACTCGCCGCACGAGACGTTGTACTACGAAAACGACGGCATTCGTCAAGGTCAATGGAAGCTAGTCCGTTACCGAGTCAAAGCGGACTGGTTCACAGAGCTGTACGACCTGGAGGCGGACCTCGGCGAGCGGAATAACGTCGCGGATCAGCATCCCGATCGCATCCAAGCGATGAAGGCAGCGCTTGACACGCACGTTGCCGAGATCGCGAAGAACGTTCGCCCGGCAGCGTTTGTGGAAAACCCGAGGCCATTGCTTTCGGACGCAATTGGTCTGCCGACATTGGCTGAGTATGTTGAGCGGCAAGGCGCTAGCCGCCGGTCC
>CAZUAH010000673.1:6671-7211 GCA_964617665.1 uncultured Pirellulaceae bacterium | reverse complement strand
TACCACCACACGGCGCCCGTGAACATGTCATACGCTTTGTACGAGGCCCTGCGAATTATTCACGAGGAAGGGTTGGAGAGCTGCTTTGCCCGTCACATGCAAAACCACTTGGCTTTGAAAGCCGGGCTGTCGGCATTGGGCATCGAGTATGCGGCGCAGGAAGGGCATCAATTGCCCATGTTGAACGCGGTTCGGATTCCCGAGGGCGTTCACGACGCGGCGATTCGTGGCGGTTTGCTAAATCGTTTCGGCATCGAGATCGGTGCCGGTTTGGGCGATTTCAATGGCAGAGTGTGGCGGATCGGATTGATGGGGTATGCGTCGCGAGCGAATAACGTGCTGCTGTTCTTGTCCGCACTCGAGCAGTTGCTTGCCGAACAAGGCCACCAGTTTGAACACGGTTCGAGCGTTGCCGCTGCCACGGCGTTCTACGCCAAAAATGCCAAAGCATGATGCGGCCTCGGGCGTGACGACGTAGGGTGGGGGGGCGGAGAGAAGGCCCCCCGCAGGGGGGGGGGCGTGTCGCAAAGGGGCCGCCCC
>CAZUAH010000673.1:0-6661 GCA_964617665.1 uncultured Pirellulaceae bacterium | reverse complement strand
CCGTGGGGGCGGGCCCCCGCGCGCGCCCCCCCGTGGGGGGCGCGCCGCGCCCCCGGGGCCCCCCCAAACGGCCCCCCCCACCCTACAGTGAGGGAAACCGATGAAAGCTGCCTATATCGAACAGACGGGCCCGCCGGAGAACATCATCTATGGCGACCTCCCGAGTCCCGAACCCAAAGGGGCGGAAGTGCTGGTGAGAGTGTCCGCCGTGTCACTGAATCCTGTCGACACTTACATCCGAGGCGGAGCCAACTTCTGGGAATTGCCCATGCCGTTTGTTGTCGGATGTGATCTGGCTGGTGTGGTTGAGGCACTGGGACCGGATGCCACTCGCTTCAAGGTTGGCGATCGCGTCTGGGCTACCAATCAGGGACTGGTTGGTCGGCAAGGCTCGTTTGCCGAATACTGCGCGGTGGACGAGTGTTGGCTTTATCCAACACCGGATGGTGTGGATGACGAGCAGGCTGCGGCATCTTCGTTGGTAGGCGTGACCGCGCACTTGGGCCTTTTCCGGAAGGCGAAGCTCCAAGCCGGTGAATCGGTCTTTGTGCATGGCGGCAGCGGTGGCGTCGGTTCCATGGTCGTGCAAATGGCCAAGGCGGCCGGCGCGCGGGTGATGACGACCGGCGGCAGCGAAGAGAAGCTGGAGATGTGCCGCGAGTCGGGCGCGGATGTGGCGGTCAACTATAAGACGGATGATGTGGACGCGGCCGTACTCGATTTCGCCCCGGACGGAGTGAACGTATTCTGGGAAACACTGCGCGAGCCAGACTTTGACAGTATCATCGGCTGCTTGGCTGAACGCGGGCGCATTGTCTTGATGGCAGGCCGGGACGCCCGTCCCGAGTTTCCGGTTGGGCCGTTTTATGTCAAAGAATGCTCGATGCACGGCGTGGTGATGTTCAAAGCCAGCCCGGACGAAATGCGAGCGTGTGCCGACGACATGAATCGTTGGTTCGTCGAAGGCAAGTTGAAGGCTCGAATCGGCCGAGTCATGCCGTTGTCTGATGCCGCCGCCGCTCATCGGCTACAGGAAGAAAACACGCTGCAAATGGCAGGCACGTTGGCGGGCAAGATTGTGCTGAAGACCTAGCGCTTTGTCAAAGCTAGGAACTAGGGTTGTAGTGGTGGCTTCCAGCCGCCACCTTCCAGTGCTGGCTTGGCGGCTGGAAGCCACCACTACATGCCAGCACCCGGAGATTAAGCCTTGACAGAGCGCTAGCGTCGGGTATGCCCGCTCGGCAAGAGGCATGTTGGAAACGTGCCCCACGAAGTCAGTTGTTTGGTTGCCGCCCTGAATTCGTTGGGGAAACGGGAAATGTTCCCAGCGAATTCAGGGCGGCAACGAAGTGAGTGCACATCGACAATCCGTTGTCGATTCGGTTCCTCGGATGGCCTACCGCTTCACCATCCTGAACGCACACTCGGCGCCCCAGCCGCCGAAGATGGCTAGGTGGATATACAACATGGCCAGCGATTCGAGATAGCGCGCGTTCTTCAGCGGTCCAGCGTCCACTGGCTCCATGTTCACGTCTTCGGTCAGTTGCTTGACGATCGCTTTCGCATCATCGTCGTCGCCGCAATAGAACATGCTGGCCTTTTGGCCGTCGTACACGGGATTGACCATGCTGGCGTCACTGACCGTGTTGAACGCCTTGACGACTTTGGCATCGGGGGCCCAAGCGGCGATTTCTTCCGCGGCTGACGTGGCGTCGCCCAAATCCAGACCGGAAAAATCACTCTTGATCGGATTAATGCAGTCAATCAGAAGCTTGCCATCCAACGGGCCCAGTGAATCAAGGATTTCCTTTGTAACGTTCCACGGGAACGCCAGGACTACGATTTGGCTGGACTTCCCCGCGTCGCTCACCGTGGTTGCGGTGGCGGTCGGGCCGGACTTTTCGACTAGGTCACGAACTTCTTCGCTGTCCGGCTCCTGAGCACCATACGTGACCTGGCGACCTTGCTTCGCCCAACGAATTCCTAGCGCGCTGCCAACGCGTCCCGTTCCCAAAATGGCAATTTGCATTTCCTTTTCCCTTATCACCAGGACCAGCCGTCGCGGAGTTCCTTGTTGATCACGCACGCTTCCGGCCAACGGCCTTCGTACAAATCGACGATACATTGGGCCGCCCTGCCGGGCATAGCGACCTCCGAAACCTCGTCCAAACCTCCCAGGTGCGTACAAACGAGAACATTCTCCAATTTCAACAGCGGACTGTCTACCGGCAGAGGTTCTCGTTTGAACACGTCCAATGCAGCACCAAACAGATGGCCGCTGGAAAGAGCGTCGCACAATGCGTCCTCGTCCACAGTCGCACCGCGCGACGTGTTCACGAAAATCGCTCCCTCTTTCATCTTTGCCAATGTATCGGCGTTGATGATATCCGCTGTTTCCGGCGTAGTAGGCAAATGCAGGCTAACCACGTCGGAGGTGGCCAACAGTTCGGCAAGAGAACACAAGGCTACATCATGAGCGGCTGCAAACTCCTGATCGGGAAACGGGTCAAATGCGATCACTTTCATCCCCAGGCCGATAGCTCGCGTAGCCACCTCTTTGCCAATTCGTCCAAGTCCCACGATGCCCATCGTCTTACCGGCGATCCGCGGTCGCGCACGGATGATCCAACGGCCGGCTCGCACGTTTTGGTCACGCTCGACCACTCCTCGTGTCAGTCCCAGCAACAACGCGATGGTATGTTCGGCGGCCGATTTTTCGACCTCGCCCGGCGCGATCGTAACCACAATGCCCAAGTCGGTCGCTGCAGTCACGTCTACGGAATCGTATCCAACTCCGGATCGAGCTACGACGCGTAGTTGTGACTGCGAAAGAATGTCTCGGTTCAGCGGTTCTACGCTGGCCAAGACGGCGTCCACGCCTTCCAGCATCCGCAGCAGCGTCGCGGGGTCCTTTCTGTCTGCGCCCTCGGGTGGATAGACAATTTCAAAACCGCCTCCCTCGAGGACTTCGCTGTAGCGACCGGGGCGGTTCAGCAACATCGGTGGTGTGACAAGAGCGCGCGGCATAGTGGAATCGCATTCGGCTAGGTGTGATGGAGACTGTCCAAGAAACCGTGTCCGTTCTACCTTGCCGGCCGCTGAAATACAACCGACCGTGACCTTTGCCTTTGTCGCCTTTTGTCTACAATTCGATGATACTCACCAATGAAGGCTTTTCATCACGCAGAAACTCGACGAGGTACGAGGTGACGGAAGACGTAGAACAATATCCGCAGCTTGACGTGATAGCGGTCGGAGCCCATCCGGATGATGCGGAAATAGCGGGCGGCGGCACACTGGCTCGTTTGGCCCAGCAAGGTTACAAAGTCGGAATCATTGACCTGACCGATGGCGAGCCGACGCCCAACTCGCCGGGACCGGAGGCCCGTCTGGAGGAGGCACAGAAGGCTGCCGAGGTCTTAGGGATCCAGAAGCGAGTGACGCTGGACCTACCGAATCGCCGGTTGTTCGATACGTTCGAAGCACGCGTGGCGTTGGCCAAAGAGTTCCGCAAGTACCGGCCGAAGGTCGTCATCGGCCTGGGCGACAAGACTCCGATGGCATCGCCCGACCACTGGCAAGCCATGCAAATCACCGACGCCGCGGTCTTCTATTCGCGCTTGACGAAATGGGACGAGCATTTCGACGGCCTGCCAGTACACAGAATCTCTGCCCAACTATACTTTCACTTGTCGTTCGAGCGAGCACCGTCGAATGCCTCTGCGGGCGTCTTCACCGTCGACATCAGCGATACACTGGAGACGAAGCTGGCCGCGGTTCGCTGTTACCAATCGCAGTTTCCGCCAGATCGAGAGTATGTGTTGGACCGCATCCGGAACATAGCGGCGACGGTCGGCGCGGCGGCAGGCTATATGGCAGGCGAGACATACATCAGCACACGACCACTACGAACGCAGGACATGATGAAGCTGCTGTTCGACCGCTGACGTGAACGAGCTCGGGAGGTCAGCTATTCCGGGGCACGCGTTGTTTCAGTTTCGCCACGACCGACTGGAATTCCTCCCTCAACTCAGTAAACCGCGCGACGCTCTTCTCGCCTGGCGACTGGACGTATTCCAGGATAATTCGCTCGGCCGCGACAAATTCGTCGCCGATCTCGGCCACCTCGGCCGCGAGTTCAACAGGAACAGTCGTCACGCCATTGGCATCGCCGTGCAGTAGCTCGCCTTGGCAGATAGTCAACCCGCCCACTCGCACCGGCAGGCCGACGTGAAGAATGTGACAGTAGGCGTGCGCCGCAATCGTCGATCCGGTAAATACCGGGTACTTCAAGGCACGCACCTGATCCAAATCGCGCCCGGCGCCACTGGTGACCAAACCAGCCGACCCAAACGCCTTGTAGGTGGAACACATCACTTCGCCAAATACGGCGGCGACAGGCGGATCGTCCAAGTCTTGGAATACGACTACGGGTGGGCCGGGGAGCTGCTCGAATTGTTCGAGTTGTCTTTCGATGCTCCCGTACGCGTCACCACCCGCTGGCGGCGCGTCCGATCGAAACGATGCGGTGCTGGCAAAGCCGACCATCGGGGGAAGCTCAGGGAAATTGCATTGAATTCGCTGATCCATGTAGCCACGGTTGCGAGGCCGAACGTCGAACAACTCGATGATGTTGCAGATCGTCGGCGTATCGAATTCGGCCAGTTTGGCGAGTGTCTCGTTAGATATCGTCATTACAGTTTTTTCCTTTACATTCTCAGGCAACGATCAGCTTCGAGTCCTTCGAGCACATTCCGCGAGCTGAACAGAAATCGGCGATTCTGTTTTGGCGGGCGGGAATCGTCGATGGTCACGCGTTCGGAGGCGGAGTGCGACACGCCAAACAGTATACCGTTTCCAATGTCGAAAGAGCCATCGAAACGATGGAAAACTGTACGCGGGTGCGAGCGATGAAGACGAACAGCTGATTCGTGCCACGAATCAGCAGAACGTTCAGCCAAGACTTGAGAGGCGACTACCACTGGTTTATTATCATGGGGCGGATGGACATTCCCCGTCTCTCGATTCGCGCAGCGCGCTCGGAAGAATGGAGACCCTGCCATGTACTCACAGAAACTGTGGCCGTTGCTGATTCCCTTGCTCGTGGTGTCTGGCACGTTTGGCTGTGGGGAAAAGCCGGCACCCGTCGTGGAGAAACCCAAGGCGAGCGGACAAGAGCCCAAGCCTGCACACAGCGAACCGGTGGTTGTGAAGAAGCCCAAGGGAACGCCAGCAGAGTCAAAAGTCGTTGTCAACAAACCTGCCAGTGCGCTGGCCGTCACGGAGAAACCAAAGGTTGCGATGGACGAAGCAGCACAAAGGGCTGCAGATGAAGCCGTCGCCGCTCAAAACGAATGCAGCGAGAGATTGGGACTGCCAGTCGAAATCACGAACAGCATCGGGATGAAGCTGAAGTTGATTCCGGCGGGCGAGTTCATGATGGGCAGCGCTATATCACCGCAGGAAATTGGCCGCTTGTTCGAGTTGGAGGACTTCGTCAAACAGTTTGCCAACGAGCATCCGCAGCATCGTGCCCGGATCACCAAGCCAATTCACCTGGGGGCACATGAGGTGACGTTGGACCAATTTCGGCGGTTTGTTGAGGCGACCGGTTACTGGACAGAAGCGGAGAAGGACGGAGAAGGTGGCACCGGATGGAATGAAGCGGAGGGCAGAATTGAACGTGTTAACGATCCAAAGTACACATGGCGCAATGCGGGTTGGTCCCAGACCGAAGCTCATCCGGTAGTGAACGTTACCCGAAACGATGCGGCGGCGTTCTGCCACTGGCTAAGCCGAAAGGAAGGCAAGACGTACCGACTGCCGACCGAGGCTGAATGGGAGTATGCATGCCGGGCAGGCACCACAACGCTGTACTGCCATGGGGACGATCCCGATGGCTTGGCGCAGGTGGGCAATGTGGCGGACGCCTCGGCCAGAAGAACACTGATGAACGACCAGGCTTTTTCGTACATTTCGGTTGAGGACGGCCACATATTCACAGCGCCGGTCGGCCGATTTCGACCGAACGGATTTGGCTTGTACAATATGCATGGCAATGTGTCCGAGTGGTGCGCCGACCGTTATATCGACGACTCCGGCTACGACGTAGTTTTGCCGACGTTGGATCTGCCGAGGGCGGAGCATGTCTTATTGGGGGTGTTTCGTGGCGGTTGTTGGTGCTCTGCCTCGGGATTGTGTCGGTCGGCGACACGCTTCCGGGCGGGTGCTTACACACGCAGCAGCTTCATCGGGATCCGCGTGGCTTTAGTTCCAATGGATGCATCGAGCGTCGTCGAAGAGCCGGAGTTAGGTGCTGGGGAGAGAACAGAGGTTGCGATGGAAGGGGCTGTCGCTGCACAGAAGGAGTGCAGCCAGCGGTCGGGACTGCCGGTCGAAATCACTAACAGCATCGGGATGAAACTGAGTTTGATCCCTCCGGGCGAGTTCATGATGGGCAGCGCGAAATCGCCGCAGGAGATTCGCCGCATGTTCGAGTTGGAGATCTTGCCCGGAGAGTACGACGACGAGCATCCGCAGCATCGTGTCCAGATCACCAAACCGTTCTACCTGGGCATGTACGAAGTGACACAAGCGGAATACAAGCAAGTGATGAAGACGAATCCGAGTGAGTTTTCGCCTAAGGGCAAGGCGAAGGAAA
>CAZUAH010000672.1:0-7237 GCA_964617665.1 uncultured Pirellulaceae bacterium | reverse complement strand
GCTAAGACAGATCGTCCATCTTGCCTTCATGGGAATCTCGATGAATCGGTTCATTTCGGTGTCTCCTCTAGCGACGCTGGCAACACCTTCTGCCTGGACCTCAACTCGGCCAATGTGGCGTGCGACCGCAACAATGCGAACCTCGGCTACGTCCTGCAGCACAACAGCGGCGGCCCCACATGCAACATCGAAGACGGTCCCGTCCCAGGTACCGACGCCAACGTGGAGACGTTCCTGAACGCCAGCAACGATGGCGGCGCCGTACAGACTCCGGACAATGCCGACGCCTTCGGCACGGTTGGCTCCTGCACTTTGCCGCAACCGCCCACCTATCAGCCGAGCGACGGACCCTGGAGCCATTGCGGCGTGTTCATTCTCCCCAGCCTGCCGCGACAGATTTCGCGAGGCGGGATGCCAGTTTGTTGACCGTGTCGCGATGATCCGGATTTGCGGCGAGGTTGCGTGTTTCTTTTGGATCGTTCTCATGGTCGTAAAGCTCGCGCGCGATCACAATACCGTCCGCGATGGCTCGCCATTCGGTATATCGCCACTGGTCGGTTCGAATCGAGTAGCCCCACGCCTGCCAGTTTTTCGAGCTGCCGTAAAACGGATGCTGATGTTGGGTGAAGGCGGCGTCCTTCACCGATGTGTTAGGATCGTCGATAACGGGCTGGAGGCTGACGCCGTCGAGGTCTTTGGGTAGATCGCCTGCGATGCCCGCAAGGCTGGCCAGAGTGGGATACAGATCGACCAACTCGGCCAGCGCTTGTGTAGTTTGGCCGTGGCTTTTCGGATGATCCGGCGCTGCAATGATCAGCGGGACACGAGCGTCGAGTTCAAAATTGGAGGTCTTTCCCCAGAGCGTATGCTCGCCGATGTGGAATCCGTGGTCGGAGGTGAATACAACGATCGTGTCATTGGCCAGATCGCTTTCGTCCAACGCGTCGAGAATTTCGCCGACCTGCGCATCGAGAAAGCTGATGGAAGCGTAATAGCCGAGGCGGTAATGGCGGATTTCCTCGCCGGTGAAATCGCGATCCTTCGGAACGTGCCCATAACCGCGAATCTCACGCGATGGGTGCATGGCAATCGCGGGCACGTCCGTCGGCGAATCGGCTGGGGCGGGCATAGGGATCGTTTCAGGATCGTAAAGGTCCCAGTACTTCTTTGGTGCGACGAATGGTAGATGGGGACGCCAGAAACCAACGGCGAGAAAGAACGGCTGAGGGCTTCCGGCATGATCTCGGAGCATGGCCGCTGCCAGATTGGCGATCTGGCCATCGCGATATGCCGTATCGGGGACATCGTGGGCCTCGGTGACCGGGGCCTTGAAGGCTGGTTTCTTTTGGCCGGGCAGGATCGGCCTGTTGGCGAAAACGGTATCGGCGGCGTGGGTGCCTTTGAACAGCACTTCGTCAATCGACCATGAACGCCGGTCTTGTGTTTCGCCCATGTTGTGAAACAGCTTACCGATGTTCTGACAGAAGTAACCACGGTTCTTGAAATGTTGCGGCAGCGTGACGATGTTCTCTCCGTTCGGCGCGGTGTCGCGGAAATACTTGCGCAAATCGTCCACGCCGACCCTGTCTGGCCGTAGGCTGGTCAAAAACGACGAACGCGACGGATTGCAGACAGCTTGCTGGCAATAGGCTCGATCAAAAACGAGACCGCGCGCCGCAAGACGGTCAAGGTTCGGCGTGATCGCGACAGGGTCGCCATACGGCCCGATGGCGCAGTTCAGGTCGTCGGCAACGATGAACAGAACGTTGGGTGCCGAGTGAGCCGCGCTTGACTGCACAATGCTCAGGAACAGGCCCAGAAGAATCAAGCCTCGAAGAGAAAACGTCCAACGTCGACCGAGGTTGCCGGTCCGATTTCTGCAGTTCATGGTCGCGTGTCCGGTGTTTGATGATCGATATCTACGGTTCGGCGTGCCAGTTCCCCTTGGTCAACACATCACCAGCCTGGATCTTCGTGGGATCGACGACCGCGTGCTTGATGCGCTGTCGTTTCCACGTGTAAGTCATGTGGACCTGTCCGTCTTTCGTCTGGATGATGGCGGGGTAGCTGAACTCGGCCCTCTCCTCTTGCTCTAGCACGGCGATCTTGCGCCACTCCAGCCCGTCCTCGGAAATGGCTAGGTTTAGCAACCCACGACGTCCCCAGCCGGTTACGCCGGAACCGAGGTGGTTGTAGATCAAGAGATGGCGGCCATCGTTCAGTGTCACGACCTCGATGCCCGAATTCGGGTTGGGCAGGTTGGTGGCTTCCATTGTCGACCACGTATCGCCACCGTCTTCGGAGAAACTCGTAGCGATCACACTTTCCCGAGTTCGGCAGAGCACCTGCAGTTTTCCGTCCGGATGCTGCAGAAACGTAGGCTGGATGGCGTTGAACTCGTCTGCTGAATTGATCGGGCCAATCCGCTTCCAAGTGCCATGCGGCTGGCCGTCCAGGAGACGGACCTTCTCGAAATGCACTCGCCAGCCGTCGTATTCTGTCGAGGAACCGGACAGCAGCGTGTCGCCATCGCTCAACAGAATCGGCTTGCAGCGAACCGGCCCGTCGATGCCTTCGGGCAGGCGACGGCGCTGGCGGAAAGTGCGCCCCCGGTCGTAGCTGACCATCATTTCACCCCACCAGGTACTTGGACTCGGGCCGACCTTGAAGAATAGCAGCGTCGGGGCGTCGCCAGGCGGCTGGAATAGTACTGGGTTCCAACAGGGATGACGAAGATCCTCATGCTGCACACCGTTGGCCCATTCCTTCGGCGCGGTCCAACGATTGCCGTCGTGGTAGCTGACCCAGATGCCTACGTCCTTGGCCTTTTCTTTTGTCCCGCCGAACCAGGCTACGACAAGACCGCGGCTGGTTTCGCAGATCGTCGATGCGTGACACTGAGGGAACTTCGCCTTCGTAAAGACAAAGTCCTCGCTGACAAAGCCGGGGAATCTCGGCACAGGTGTCGGCTTTGGCGGACGAGCTTTCAATTGGTCGCCGGAGTATTGAATGCAGTCCTTGTGATTGATGTGGTAGATCCGCCCGTTCTCCGCGCCGACCAGCAGGTCCGGTTTGCCGTCCCGGTCAAAGTCGCAAACGGACGGGCTGGAAGTATGGCCGGCCACGTTGCGGCGGGCAAGGTTGCCGATTCGCTTGAGCACGATCTTGCCGTTGCGCTCCTCGCAGTTGCGATACCATGTGGCATTCTCCGAATTGACAAGCACGTCGTGCCGCGAGTCGCCATCCCAGTCAACCACTGCCAACTTGAATCGGCCGGAGCTGCCGCAGGATTTCGGGTTGAGACGAAGGAGGCCGCTGTCTTCGTCGACAAAGATACGTTCCGCCGATTTCCCCTGCAGTCGCAAGGTCAGGTAGCCTTCCTGATCCAAAGCCACAAGGTCCAGACGCTTGTCTCCATCGAAATCGATCGCGACGGGAGTGGTCCGCCATTGAGTCAGGGCTGAGTTAGTTTTCGACTGCCACCAGTACCACTTCGGAGGCTCTTCTTGGATACCGGTTTCCGGCGGCACATCGGTAAGCTTCCCTTCGTCATTCCGAAGTACACCGATTTGCGACCAGATCGAGTTAAAAAGAACATCAGGACCTCCGTCTTCGTCCCAATCCGCGACCGACAACGTTGTATATCCCCACTTTGCCTCGCAAGGGCCCTGAATCGAACCGCTTGGTCCGGCCATCACTCGGAAGGGCTTACCATCAACGCTCAGCAATTCCGGAGCACCCCATTTCGGCATACCGTTCGGTCCACGCCCCAGATTCTCGAAGAATCCGATGTAGCCGGCTGTATTCCCGCACAGAATGTCCTCGTCGCCATCGCCATCCCAGTCGCAGGCCCACGGCGTAGCCAAGGCGCCGAACTTCAGGGTGTCGGCTTCCTGCTGAAAGTAGACAGGCATCTCGAAGATCGGAAAACTACCGTCGAACTCGCCCGTGTTTTCGACCAAGGCGACTCTTCCGTCCTCGTCGCCGACGACCAGATCGAAATCTCCATCACCGTCCCAATCGATTGCGGTTGGCGTGATCATCTGTAGATCCATGACTAACGGCTTGCCATCACGGGCCATCAGCTTTCGACCTGCAGCATAGGCGGGTTTCTCACGGCAGCCAATGTTCTCGAAATAGGTGAAGCCGTCCAGGAACTCGCCGCACAACAGATCAAGGTCGCCATCGTTATCGAAGTCGGCAAAGTTGGGCGATGGCCAGCCGAAAACGTCGATGTCGCCGCCGCCGGCCCCTAGTTTCCGCGGCTTTTCCGAGTACCGCGGCTCCGCATCGGAGCCTTCGTTGTCAATCAAGTAGACGTAGCCATGCAGCGGCCCGTTCCGCCAGCGGCCGTTCTTATCATAGGCGTGATCCCAGCCGTAATCGGTCCAGTCGCCCGCGCCGACGACCAGATCGTGATCTCCGTCGCCATCGTAGTCGACGTAGCGCCACATGTTGGCCCGGACTCCATTCTCGTGGATGTTGGTTTTCGGATAGATTTTTTTCGGCCGGTCGAAATCGAACTTCCCAGTCTGTTCATCGCGCACGAATTCGTAGCCCGGCTTCAGTATCCGAGGTTTGCCGTCCACAAAGCTGACCTGGAAATTGTGCGTCGTCTTCCCAAGGCGGACCCCCGGTTTGAAGACCGGCATCTTCACCTTTGGATCCTGGGTCGGGTTCTCGAAGTAATAGACGCCGTTTGACGGCTTGTCAGGACAGGCGACCAGCAGGTCCATATCGCCGTCCCCATCGTAATCCATCGGCATCGGCCAAGCCCACAATCCGACGCCCAGATCGACGACAAGGCCCGGGTGGTTGTGTTTCAGTGGTTGAAGTTTCCAATCGTTCTCGCCGGCCGCGGAGGCAGCGGTTGCGATGGCAAGTGGCAAGAGTAGGAGTGTTGTCAGTTTCATAATCGTGCCTCAAACTCGTGACAGGTGACTTTCGGGCGTTTTGATTTGTGAGGGGGTTCCAGACTGAATTATGCTCATGATCGAAAGGTCGTGGCAGTAGGCAATAGACTACCAGCCCGAAGATTAAGGAACAGTGGGTATTCTCTCATTTACTCACCGTGATCGCTAAAGGACAAGGTGACTGCAATCCGAGGACGATATCAAGGAAGAGACCAACAGATCAGATCTTCGTCGCCCCTAACCAGAATGCGTTTTCCCACCAGAGCTGGATGCGCCCATGCTCGGCCGCTGGGATCGACGGGATACTTGGCCATACGGTCTAAACCCGTTGCGGTCGGTTTGGCGAAAATCAGTTTTCCGTCGGATGTCAGCATGGCCAACAGATCGTCTACGACTAGGCTTGCGGCGTTCTTGGCAAACCGGCCCTCACCCTCCCAGAGGTCTCACCCGTGCTGGCGTCCAGGCAGAACAAGTGCCCTGATTTCATGCGAGACAGCCCGTAAACCTTGCCGTCGAGCAACACAGGCGTACTCATGTGCAGCGACGCTGCCGTGTTCTCCCAGATTCTCTCCACAGTCGCAGCTCCATTGCCGGCTCCGTAAATATGACTTCTCTGTCGTGCGTCCGGTGGGTTGTCCATCGTACTGACAGATTGGAGTAACGCTAGGAAAGGAAGCCGCGCGAATACTTGCAGCTGCTTGGAACGAATCGGTATAGTGCGGTTGGGGGTAAATTCAGTCTGCTTTTCAAATGAGGTCCGTCATGAGTCTCGATCGACCGTATTTGGGCTGCCGTGTGTTGGGCTTTGCACTTCTCATGCTCGGTGCTCGTCCGTGTTTCGCGGATGCGGATGCGCCGGATTACGAACGCGGAATAAAAGTGCTCGAAGAAGCTCGTCAAGAGCGGGATGTCGAGCGACGCGGTGAACTGCTCGACGAGGCGGAGGCGGTCTTTCGTACATTTCTGAAAGAAACCCCGAAACACCCATCGGCCTATTCTGCCCGATCGCAAATCGGCAATATCTTCGTAGAACGGGCACGCATGCAGATGGAGCGTTCGGGGAATACAGACGGAAACGAGCAAGCCGAAGCTCGGAACTCGTACGAGCAAGCCTATGAGAACTTCGAGACGCTTGAGGCGGAATTGATAGCAGTGCTCTCAAAGCTCAATTCGCCTCCCCTTCCTGCAAACCCCGGACGACTGGCCACCCGCGACCGGATGCGGGCCGATTACCTTCAGGCCCAGTTGCTGATGGCGGCAGTGCTGGAAGAATCAGCGGATACGTATGATCCGCAAGACGCAAGCCGCAAAGAGATCCTTGAGAAGGCGGCCGAAGAGTATGAGGATATCTACAAGAAGTACCGCTCTCGACTGGCGGGCCTGTACGCCCGACTGTACCAAGGCCGCTGCCTGAAGAAGCTCGGCCAATGCGAGGAGGCGTTACAGCGACTGGAAGAGTTACTCGCTCAGCCGGATTTGCCAGTGTTCGTCGCACCTAAGACAAAAGCCATGAGTTTGACGTTGGAAATCTGGCTTGACGATTCGCAGAAGGAATATGAACGGGCCGCTGCCCGAGGTGACGAGTGGCTGAAGCAGCTCGACGAACAGAAGCGTGGGTCGCGCGATTCGTTAGGAATCCAATTCCGTCTGGCTCGCGCACATTGGCTGCTGGCCGAAACGCTCGACGACGACCGTAAGAAAGCCACACACCAAGTGAAGGCCAGAGCCTTGGCCGAGTTCGTTGCGGGGCGAGCGGGAACGTTTCAAACCGAGGCGCGGAAACTGCTGGCCGATATCGGGGACGTAGAGCCGCCTGAACCGCGCACATTTGCCGAGGCGAAAGCGGCCGGCAGGGATGTGCTGGACGAGATCAAGGAAATCAGAATGAAAATGGTTCGCGCAGGCGTGTCCGTTGTGGCGGTCGACATCGAGCCCGAGTTCGAGACCATTGACGCGAAGCCTGACCCGTTACGGGCGAAGTTGAAGGAGAAGCAAGCCGAGGCGATCCGTCACTTCCAGCTCGCCCTGAAACTGACTGAAGATCAGACGCCGAAGGAAGACGTCGACATGGTCCGATACTTTCTGTGCTATTTGCACTACTCGAATGGAGCTTACGAGAAAGCGGCCGAGTTGGGCGACGAGGCGTCGCGGGATCCCGACGCAACCGGGGCGTGCCAAAGCGCAAAGATTGCATTGGCGTCATACATGAAGATCTACCAATCACAGACGCCGAAGAGTGAAAAGGCCCGTGGCGTGGTCAAACGGCTTGAAGCGCTGGCCAACCACATTCTCGATGTCTGGCCAGAGGAGCCGGAGGCCGTCGA
>CAZUAH010000671.1:0-7244 GCA_964617665.1 uncultured Pirellulaceae bacterium | reverse complement strand
GCGACCGCTGGGGAGATGATTACACGCTGTGGGCTCACGCACGCAGCAAGGATCTTGTCCACTGGGAAGATGTGCCATGGGCCTTCCTGCCGATGAAAGACCGTGGCGAGCGGCGCTGTAATTCCGGTTGCATCACGCTCGACGGCCATGGCCGGCCAATGATCTTCTATACCTTCGTCCCCGAGCGGCCAGACGCAACGCGGCTCGGTAAACGTGAACACTGGGGTGTAGTTCCTCTGGACGACGACTTGATCAGATGGCGCCGAGTGATAGACGCACCTCTAATGGCAGCCGGCATGAACGGCGTTCCCGCCGACACCAACGCCGGTTGGAGCGACCCTTTTGTATTTCGCTCCGGCGGACGGACCTTCGTAACCTTCAAATCATGCAACGGGCTCGTTTGTGAGGCGCACGACAAAGAACTGACACGCTGGAAATATGCGGGACACATGGAGGGCGTCGAGGGGGAATGCCCGAACTTCTTCACACTACAAGGCAAATCAGTGCTCCTACGGTCGACGAAACCGCCAAGCTTCGTTGTGGGCGATTTCGATCCTGAAACGATCGAGTTCAACATGAATGGTCCACAAGGCGTGCTTGACTACGGTTTCGGCCACAACCCTCCTACAGACCGGGCCTGGACGCGCGGTCTGTACGCCACGAACGTCTTTGTCGACAAAGACGGGCGTCGCATCATGCTCGGTTGGGTCTGTGGTTTCAAGCCCGGCCGAGGCTGGAACGGGTGCATGTCGCTGCCGCGCATCCTGACGCTGGACAAAGATCAGAGACTCGTTCAGACGCCGGCCACCGAACTCAGAAAGCTGCGCGGGCAACATGTGCGGATTGAGAACATGGCCATCTCCAGCGAGTCAAGGCGCATTGATGCAGCCCAAGGTGACACGCTCGAAATCATAGCTGAATTTGAGGTCGACGATGCGACTGCCTTCGGTCTGAAAGTCCGCTGCAGCAACGATGGACAGGATGCCGTTATGCTTCGATACGCGAACGGAATACTGAACGTCGCTGGGACCGAGGTACCTATAGCTTTGGCAGATCAGAAGACTCTCAAGCTGCACGTCTTTCTCGACAAGTCGGTCATGGAGGTGTTCATCAACGACGGCATCGCATCGGTGACACGCGTGGACTACCCCGGAGAAAAGGACCTGGGCATCACAGCCTTTTCTGAAAATGGCACAGTCACGTTGAAGTCACTCGACGTATGGCAAATGAAGCCAATCTGGGAGTGATGCGATGTGCACCACTGCCGCCACGACCAGGAAACCAGGCAAGAGCTCCAGGATAACGCCCCCCGCGCGGACTGGAACGTTGGCCTGCGTGAGTACGCACGATAGCGTCCCGGAGGCCTTCCGGAACGTTTTGACGGAAATTCTTGGCGCAACTTAGTTTAAGGGGTAGACTGCCACCTCTGAGGACACGGGCATCATCGTGCAGGTTCGCGGATCAACAACACGCGACACGTGCACGAGAATCATAGTTGTCTTGCCAAACCAATCGCTGCAGTTTGACGATCGTAAGGAAACGCCATGACACATCGACTGATTGTGGCCGCACTACTCTCCCTTTCTCACATTGACGGCATGCACGCCCTCGTCATAGCTGACAGTGCGATGGCTGAGCCCAGCGCCAGGGACTTGCCCGAAGTCGAGAACGAACTCAGAGAATTGCGCAGTCTCGCCACGGACTTGCGTCGTCGCATAACCGCGATGGAGAAGACCGTCGCTGACCTCCGGCGCCATCGTGATCCTGACTTCCGTGATGAGCCAAAAGTTCCCGAAGGTGATCCGCAAGCGTCCCCCAAGGCACTGCGGGACTCCCTTCCCGTTGATCCTTCCACTCCACCGATGCTTCTGGATGGGTTCTGCCCAGTCGAACTCACGAATAACAACAGATGGGTGCGTGGCGACCCGGTGTACGGCGCCATTCACCGTGGTTGCGTCTTTCTGTTCAAAGACCGCGCCGCTCAGTCGGCCTTTCTTGCGAATCCTGACAAATACTCCCCGAAACTGGACGGCAACGATCCGGTCTCCTTGGTGGACGAGGGAATCAACGTCCTGGGGCGTCGTGAACATGGGATCTTTTTCGGCATGGACATCTATCTTTTCGCGAATGAAGAGAACTTAGGGACGTTCTGCACGGATCCCAAACGCTACATCCAGAGGGCTACCGAGCTGACAGTGAAACCTGAATCGTCGAACGATCCGGATACCGTAGGACACCCCGAGGCCCTGAGGACGTTTCGCGTCGAGCCGGATCCAGTAGAGACGCCGGAGGAGAATAACCATGTAATCAAGCGGCGAAAGCTTGGCTGCCGTCATCGGGCAAGATGACCACGCATGCACCGGACGGCCTTACGCTGTCTGGGGCTTTTGTGAGGCCGTGGGTATTCACACCTCTATCGGTCCGCCGTTGCGACCCGTGACGGACGACCTGGAAACACGAACTCTTGATCCTGGCAGGGTTTGTATGCAATCCATCCACTTGATTCGCGAAAATCTGAAGCGGAGTGAAGACATCGTCCTCTCGAGAATTGAGGAGATGCGAGAGCACTGCGTGGTGTTCCCCACGCCCACAGGCGGTTGTCACACGCTCTGGGTGCTTGGGCACCTTGCCTACATCGAGGCCCTGCTCATCCGCAAGTTCATGCTCGGAGAACCCAATCCGCTCGCCGACTGGGAAGAAATGTTCGATGGGTATGAGGTATCTGGTGACATCGAGCACTTCGTTCCGTTCGATCGCGCGCTGGCGGAATGCCGAGCGACCCGTGCGTCGACTGTCTCGTTGCTGGACTCTCTCGATGAAGATGACCTCGATCAGACGAGCGCGAACGTCCCAGATAAGGTCGACGAACTGTTCGGTACTTGCCGAAAGTGCTTCCAATACGCATCCGATCACTGGTTCATGCACCGTGGCCAACTGGCCGACGCCCGCCGTGCTGCTGGATTGGAACGCATGTGGTACTAGTGCCTCGACCAGATTCGTTCGACGAGTGAAGATTAGCCGGCACGCGCTAGCGTCCGGTTATCCTCCAAACCGTGGACTAGCGCCCAGCGGCTGATTCAGGTTGCTAAACCAGACGCGGAATACACAATGACTAACCGCCAAGATGCAAACACGAAGTACTACTACTTCATCGACATCGACTTGTATTCACGGCAGATCGTAGGCTGGGATACGGAGACGAAGGATCGTGTCGAGGTGGATTTGAAGAACGGCTGCTACCGTGTGTTTCTGAGCAAAGGACAATACAACAAACTCGTGAAGAAGCTTGGTGAAGCGCGGGCCTGAGTTCTAGAACGTGTTTTCAATTGGGCGATCATTAATCTCGTGAGCCGACGGCGCTAGCCGCGGGCTGGCTTTCCTGATGTACAGCGCGCCTACGCCCGAGGCTAGCGCCTACGGCTCACATTTCCAAACACGTTCTCTGGCCGTATCAAGTCCCGGGCCGCCTTCTGCCACCGCTTCCGGGTCGCTCGGCGAGGTTTGGCTTTCGTCGTATGTCAAGGATGGATATGATAGACAGATGCAATCAACGGTTCGGCGTGGGCTTGATGGAGTTCACACAGATACTCGAAGAACACGTGGGAGACACGAAATGCGCGAACTGACTAGATACACAGCGGCGATCGTATGCGTCGCGGGATGCCTTTTCTGTAGCGGCAGGGCTGTCGCGGATGCGAAACTGCCGGACAACGTGGCGGCACACGCTCAGATTACGGTCAGTTCGTCGTACAGCGATCGGTATGTGGCGAAGAATCTGGTCGACGGCAAGATCCCCGCGCCGATGTGTCGCGCAGATGTCGACATGGCATGGTGTGCGCGAGGGGCCGATCATCCGCAGGGTGTTACGGTCTCGTTCCAGTGGCCGAACGCGGTTACCGTCGCGACGTTCGTGTACTACGGCCGCACCGCATTTTCACTGAGCGAAAACTGGAAAGACTTCGAGCTGTATGCGGACGACGGGGCCGAGCCTATCGTCAAGGGACAGTTCAAGGCTGGACATGGTCCTCAGCCATTCAAACTGCCCAAGGCTGTGTCCGCGACGAAACTGACGCTCAAACTGCTGACCAACCACGGCGGTCCGAACCCCGGCGCGTCCGAAATCCAGATATTCTCCGTCACGCCTCCGGAAAACGCATTGGGCAAGTTCATTCCACCATCCAAGATACCGACTCCGAATCTGCCCGGATTCGAGCCGCCCGCGCCACCCGAGATCGAAGAATCGGCCGAATTGGCGGCCAAACTCAAATCGGGCAAATTCGGCTTCACAAAGATGGTCGTGGCACAGCGCTACCACATCCGTTCCTCGCACGTTTACACGTATCACTGTGAGGGGCAGAAGAATGGTGGCGGGCTGTACATCTACGACGTAACGGATGACAGCCTCCAGCAACTGGTCGATACCCCCGACGGCCAGATTCAGAGTTGCGATTTGTCCTATGACGGCAAAACGATCATGTTCGGTTGGCGCCGGCAGTCGGAATACTACCAGGTCTACACAATCAACGTGGATGGTACGAGTCTGACACAACTGACCGAAGGCGATCACCACAACTACGACGGTGCCTGGTTGCCGGATGGCAAGATCGTTTTCCTGTCTACGCGGCGGCCACAAGCCGCTTACTGTTTCTTCACGCCGGTCGGCACGCTGTACACGATGAATTCCGACGGTTCGGACCAGCACTGCATTTCAGCCAACTACCTGAACGATTTCACGCCGGCTGTGATGAATGACGGACGAGTGATATACGGTCGGTGGGAGTATGTCGACCGGCCTGCCATCCCGATCCAGAGTCTCTGGACGATCAACGTGGACGGGACCATGCTCAGGGGATTCTTCGGAAACCGAGTTCTGGACCCAGCCACGTTCATCGAGCCACAGGCGATACCCGGCTCGACTTCGATCCTCTGCACCATGACCGGGCACAACGGATCATGCCGAGGTGCAATCGGCATCATTGATCCCAGCTTCGGCAACAACGCCCAAGCCGGTATTCGGAACATCACTCCCGAAGTCCGCCTGCGCGGCGTCGAGGTCAGTTCGAATGGGCCGCGCGCCCCGTATCAGACCCCCTTCCCTGTCGACGACCAGTATTTCCTGGTCTCACACGACGGCACGATCCTGCTTCGCGACTACGACCGGCAGGAACAGAGCACGGTGCTCGCGCCGCGCGAATTGGGCTTCTACAATCCGCGTCCACTGCGATCGCGGCCTCGGCCCCCCATGCCAACCAGCAACTTGCCGGACGAGGAACAAGCCGGCGAGTGGGCGACGGTCTATCTTCAGGACGTGTACAACGGTTTGGGGCCGGATGTCCAACCGGGCGAGGTCAAGCAAGTTGCCGTGGTACAGGAGGTTCTCCGTTCCCTGATCGACAGTCCCGGCATTCATCGACCGGCGTTCGGCTACCAACGCGTTCTGGTGTCCTGCGGTGCGACTTACGTGCCCAAAAAGGTCTGGGGCTTTGCCGATGTGGACAAGGACGGCTCGGCTTACTTCAGAGTGCCGGCCCGCTTACCGATCTACTTCATCGCGTTGGATGCGGAAGGTCGCGGCGTTCAACGAATGCGCAGTTTCACCCACCTGATGCCCGGCGAAACGCAAGGTTGCACCGGTTGTCACGAACCGCGGTCGGATACGCCCAACAGGCAGGTCCCACTGGCGGCTCTGGGCGAACCCCAGAATCTGCAGCAGCCCGAATGGGCGCTCGACAGCCTTGGTTTTAGCTATGCACATATTGTGCAACCGGTCTTGGACGAGCATTGCGTCAAGTGTCACAACCCCCACGACAAACCCAACGGCATCGACCTGACCTGCGACAAGACGGATTACTTCAATGTGTCCTACGAAGTGTTGGCCCGAAGGAACCAAGACAGGACGGGCAGTCCGTATGTGAACTGGATTCCGACGTACAACGGCGAAGAATGGAACATCCTTCAGATCGGACCCAAACAATGGGGCTCGCCGGCAAGCAAGCTGGCCGATATGATCCTGAGCGGCCATCCGGACGAAGACGGCAAGCCTCGCATAGAGCTTGACGAGGAAGGCCGCCGACGGATCCTGATGTGGATCGATCTGAACGTACCGTACTACGGCACGGCCGAGACGGCCCATCCGGACCTGCCAGCCTGTCGGCAGATGCTCCCGGAAAACCTCCAGCGTGTGATGGACGACGTGTATGCTCGCCGATGTCAATCTTGCCATGAAGGCAACGACTCACAGATCCTCACAACCTGGCGACCCACGAAGTGGAGCGGCGGACGGGGTCCGTGGGGTGGTATGGGCGTCCGAGTCGAGAATCCTCACTTGAACGACTTCCTGTTGGCACCGTTGGCCAAGGGGCACGACGGCACCGAGCGCTGCGGCACGGTGGTTTTCGAATCAAGGGAAGACCCGGACTACCAAGCCGTGATCAAGACCTTCGAGCCAATGCTCGAGTTGATGAAACAGACGCCTCGGATGGACATGCCGGATGCGGCACCGTCATGCTGTGTGACCGAGGCGGGGCGCTAATGCGTATTCCAGGTAGTGGCTTCCGCCAAGCGAGAGTTGTTCCGTACGGTCATTGAAACTGTCATTCACCTGCCCCGAATTCCCTGTCGTCTTCCATGGTGGAGGGAATCGGGGGCCGAGAACGCTCTCTCTTATCTTTTCGCTTTCTTTCGTTTTTCGTTGGAAGCAGACCCAGAGCTGGTGTCCTTGCGGAAGTTTAGCGATGTGATCTCGTCGCGGACCGGAGACAACGCGCGGCTTTTGAGGCGATCGACGTGCTCAGCAATTCGGAACCATTCGGCTGCCATGGCCTTGACTTGCTCTGGCTGCTTCTCGGACAAGTCGTTCAATTCTGTGCGGTCCTCGTCCAGATTGTAGAGCTCCCATCGGCCAAGCTTGGCGGAGACCAGCTTCCATGGGCCTTGCCGTAGGGCGCGATCGGTGCCGAAGTGGAAATAGAGCGTTTCGTGCGGTTGGCGTGTTTCGCCTTGGAGAATAGGCAATAACGATTTGCCCTGCAGCGGATCCATGAGGCGCTCACCGATCTGTTCGGGATACGTCGCGTCGGCTAAGTCAATAAAGGTGGCCATGAAGTCGATCAGGTGTCCTGGCTGATGGGTAATCGCGCCGGGGGCGGTTTTGAGTCCCGCGGGCCAGTGCGCGATCAGGGGCGACGATATGCCGCCCTCGTGCTGGTTTTGCTTGTACAGGCGGAATGGCGTGTTGCCGGCGT
>CAZUAH010000670.1:0-7260 GCA_964617665.1 uncultured Pirellulaceae bacterium | reverse complement strand
GAATCATCGCCAAATCCCCGGCATTGGCAAGACGCCCGTGGATGCAACGCTCACCCAGATGGGGCATGAGTTGCCGTCGTACGTACCGTTTTCCGAATGCCGATTGGTACAAACTGTTTTCGTGTTGCGATCCGTCTTGATCTAGAATGTGCGACTCTGCTTCGTCTGCCTGCTTCGCAACATCGAAGAGGTGTTGAGCGGTCCTAGGCTGGTCACACAGTACGAGTTCTCCGTCCTCCCAAGTCAGGAACTCACGCGTTACAAGATCTTCAATCGACGAGCGAAGCTGTGGGTCCCGTGCGTCGATTGAATCCAATTCGTTGCAGACTTTGGAAATGGAAACCAACTCGTCGACAAGGTCGGAGAACAGATTGGAAGCATCTTCAAGAATCCTGTCAACAGATCGTGGCACAAGATCGCTGCAAACGCGCGCGACAAGCAGTGTCCAGAGCCGTTTGCGCTGCCACTTAAAACTGACACCATTGCATTTACGTTCAATGCCGTTGGTTTTTAGCTGGTCATTTAGCTCTTTCACTGCCGTGAACGCTTTGACGAGGGATTTGCGAAGATCGTTCTCAAAGACTGGCGTGAGAACCGTGCCTTCAAAGCACACTTCGTTGCCCCTGAGTACTGGGCCCTGTACAGCTTGGTGCCTTCTCCAATGGAGGCGTGATGCACCACTCTCAATGCGATTGAATTCTTCTTCGCGCCTCGGTGCCCGGTCTTCGCCAATGTGAAGCTCATCTGCGGCGTAAACCATCGCCGCAACAACTCGAACGCGTACATCATCACCTGGTCCAACGATACGGCGTTCATCGAGATTGTCCCATGTTGCGGCTCCATCCACACGCTTTGGACGATGTCCCTTGCAGATTTCCGCAAGGATTTCGGACGTTGTTTCGCTGGAAAATCCAAATTCACGCCAGTGCTGGCGGATTCGATCTCCGATTGAAATCGCATGCTCGCGACGAACACGATTCCGTGTTTCCTCGTCGCGATTGTCGTCTTCAGTACCTGACATTCCGAGATCATGAAAATGGCAAGCCAGGATAAGAAAGCCAATCTCGTAATCCGTAAGGTCCGAAAGCAATTCATCGCTGATAAGGAACCCGGCGATCTCTTCTACTTGCCGAGTGTGTTCGGGCGTATGCTTCGTTCCAGACGGAAACGTTCCGTAGCTGTGCCACAATTGCGGCGTGGCTTTCCCAACTTGATGCTCGACCTCCCTTAACAGTTCTTGGTTGCGAGCTCCAAGCTCTTCTCTTAAACGCATTTGATCACCCTGTAGACGATGTTTCATGCTGGCGGCTACCGCCAAACGCGGATGGCGAACTCCGAGTAGTTTTCGGTCATTCAGACCGGAATGATTCGAAAAGGGCCGAATTGTTTATACACTGGCGCCGGTCACTTTTGAAATATGCCGAACCAGTCCTGCACTTTCAGCCCCGGATGCTGATTCGGCGGGATCATTTTGGCCAACCTCCTCTTCGTCTCTTTGTGCTCCGGCTTATTGGCCAGATTCGTCCATTCGTCTGGGTCGACCGTGTGGTCATACAGTTCTTCCGAACCGTCCTCGTAACGGATGTAGCGCCAGCGTTCAGTGCGAATCGAGGTGTTGGCTTCCCCATAGGATGAGATCGCGGGAGGTCGGGGCGTGGAGGGATCGGCGAGTTGCGGCTTGACGGATGTCCCGTCGAGCCAAACTGGAATCTCGAGTCCCGCGAAATCGACGAGAGAAGGGTAGACGTCAATCAGGCTCGCTGGTTGCGTGCACTTCGTTCCCGGTTTGACTCCCGGCCCGCGCACGATGAAGGGAATATGGGTGGTCTGCTCCCAGATGGCTCCCTTGCACCAGTGTTTCTTCTCGCCCAGGTGCCAGCCGTGATCGCTCACCAGCATGATGAAGGTTTCACGCCCGCGCGGGTTTTCCTTCAGGCTGTGGAGGAACCGGCCGATCTGACGATCGACGAACGCGACTGACGCGTGGTAGGCGCGGATTGTGGCATCCCACTGCTCGTTGGCGACGATGTACTCGTGATCGCTTAAGCCATCGTGAAGCGGTTTGTGAGCGTGCGATCGGGCGAGGCACCGGGCGAACTCCGGCATGTCGGACCAGTCATCCACGCCGTCAGGTTCGGCGGGGCGCCGAATCGACTTGAGCGGGAATCGATCGAACCATGGCTTCGGCACTTGCAGGGGGCGATGCGGGCGGAAGAAGCCGACCGACATGAAGAGCGGTTTTTCGGTGACTGTCTTCCATTGGTCGATGGCCCAGCTTGCGACCTTGTAGTCGCCCATCTCTTCGTCGCCGACGTTGAGGGCGTAGCCGTCGTTGGGCGCTCGCATGGCATTGAAGTTGTCTTCGCCCTTGGGAGGTTTGGGGTCTCTTGGCCTAGGCAAAAGCGCATCGCCCACCCTGCCCGGATTGCCGTGGAAGACTTTGCCCCCGCTCGCAACGCGGTAACCGCTGTCCATGAAAAACCGCTGCATGGTGGGTGTCGTAATTCGTGTTTCGTCGGGGCCCCTGGCATTGAAGTAGGTGCCCGTCTTGAATGGATAGACGCCGTAATTGAGGCTGGTGCGCGAGGGGCGGCACTGCGGTGAGTTGCAATAGGCCTGGGAGAAGAGCATGCCGCTGGCGGCGAGGGCGTCGATGTTGGGCGACTTGGCAGCGGGATGACCGCCGAGGCAGCCCACCCAGTCATTCAGATCATCCACGATGATGAAGACAATGTCGGGGCGTGGTTTGTCCTCGGTCCGAGCTGTTGCTGTTGTGGACACGATGACCGTAACGACCAGGAGACACCTGACGATGGATTTGATCTGACTCATAGGTAGACGACTCCGCGGTGTTGTGTGTTAGTGAGCGGCGAGGCGCTAGCCGCCGGTGTTTCCGGCAAAGCTCAAGCCGCGGTTAGCGCCTTGCGGCTCACACAGATCTAAACCAAACGCCATTGTGTACTAGCCGCCGCCGCAGCTACTTTCCTCGATCCATCCGATCCTGCGCCTCAAAGACATACAAAACAACTTGCTCCAGATCATCCTCGGTATCAATGATTTCGATGTCGCCTCCTTTGGTCCACACTTTACTATTCGCAATTGGATTGTCTGACTGCCTCAATACTCGTGTGGCATTCGCTTTCAACTCGTCACGAACTCGCTTGATTCCATCGCCAACACGATTGGTCTTGCCAATCTTGGGCACGACCGTGACGGCAACATGAACGTGATTTGACCGAGCCGAAACTGCGTGCAAATCCCATCCTCGGTGTCTTGCATGCTCCCGAATGACTTCTTCAATTGCTTCTCGATGCTGCGCATCCAAAATTACGGGCTTCCCCTTCATCCGATCCTTGCACCAATCCTCAAGCAACGGTTGCGGTTGTTGCTCACCCTGTTTCCATTTGCGCCAACCGCGAGAGTCGCCAGACAACCATGAACCGTACGTAGTCCATGTGATGAAGAGTGTAATCGGATCAGAATGCTCGTCGGACATAGGACAATCATACTCGATTCAATTCGGATGTGAGCCGCAAGGCGCTAGCCGCGGGTTCTCGAATGTCAACGAACCGGCGGCTAGCGCCTTGCCGCTCACAAAAGAGGCGATGCACCGTCTATTGTTCGAGCGATCCTCACTTCTTCTTTCTCGAACGTCTCTGAGTTTCCCCGATATCCTTCATGGGCGGGCCAATGCCGGCAATCAACTCATCGCAGCGGGCCCGCATCCGCTTCAGCGCCGGGGCATTCTTTTCACTCAGCGCGAGGTTGGTGAGTTGATCGGGGTCGTTTTTCAGGTCGTGGAGAAACTCAAATGGCGGCTTGTCGGCGCCGTTCACGAAGTAGCGGGCGTAGACCCAATCGGTATCGCGAACGCCTTCCCAGCGCGGGATGGTGCCGGGAACGGCGAGAAACTCGCAAAGAAAATCGCCGCGCCAATCCACCACCTTCTCACCTCGAATCAGGGGTACGAGACTGCGACCCGTGTGGGCGTCGGGAACAGCGAGACCCGCCAGACTGATCATGGTCGCGGCGAGATCGCTGTTCAGGGCCATTTCCGAAAGCACGCGTCCGCGCTTAGCATCCGGCAGACGCGGGTCGTGGACGATCAGCGGGACACGGAGGGATTGTTCGTAGTGCGTCCACTTGCCGGCGAATCCTCGGTCGCCAAGGTAGTAACCGTTGTCGGCGGTGTAGATGATGATGGTGTTGTCGGCGAGGCCCTGTTCTTCAAGTTGCGCCACGAGGCGTCCGACGACGTGGTCGATTCCGCTGATCATGCGGAAGTAGGCCCGCATGTTCGTCTGGTATTTCTCCGGGGTGTCCCAGCGCCAGAAGAAACGTTGCCGATTGATCGATTGCTTCAGAAAATCCGGCTGCGCCTCGTAGACGGCAGGATCGTTCAGCCGCGGAAGCGGCATTTCCTGGTCCTCGTACATTCCATCCGTCACCTTTGGCCAGGGGTAGTGACCGATGCCCGGCCGCTTGTCGCCGTCCTCGGCGTGCGTGGCGTTGAAGCTGATTTGCAGGCAGAACGGCTGATCCTTCGGTTGCTCTTTCAGGAACTCGATTCCCCAGTCGCCGAGGATCTGCGTTTCGTGCCGTTCGCTTCCGTCGTCCTGCTTCTTGAAATAGGGATTGCGGCCCAGCTTGCGACGCACGTCGAACATCCGGGCGGCAGATTCAGTTGAGATGCCGACGTGTTCTTTGCCGAGGTGCCCGGTTCGGTAACCCGCCTGTTTCAAGACGGCGAAGTAGGACGACTCGCACAGGTCTGGATTGAGAGGTCCGGGAGTGGCTCGGTAGAGATGTTTGCGTTCGTAGCAGCCGGTGAAGAGGCAGGCCCGTCCGACCCAGCAGGTCGATGTCGAAACGAACGCGTTTTCGAATCGGACGCCCTGTTCGGCGAGCCGATCAATGTTCGGGGTTTGCACGATCGGGTGACCGGCGCAGCCCAGGGTGTGATTGCGCTGATCATCGGCGTAAAGCAGCAGAATGTTGGGCCCTGCGGATTTAGCTCTTGCCGGGGCGGAAGCCTGTTTTCTGGCTTCGGCTTTGCGGTTCGCCCTCGCAGGATGGGCGGCGCGTTCTCTGGGCTTCCGATCAGGCTTTGGAGCCACAAGCGCGGCTTTGCCGGCCTGACGTTCGTTTGGAACATACCACTTATCCAATAGTGCGCTGAGGTCCTTCACCAGCGCCGGATTCTCAGTGGTGAGATTAACCTCTTCACCGGGATCGTCTTTCAGATCGAAGAGCTGGGGTTCACCGCCCTGAGGGGGGTATTTCATTCTTCCCGGCGCCCCGTCGTATGTCAGCAGTAGTTTGTCGTGGCCGCGAATGACCCAGCGATAAAGGAGCGACGCCTGCGGGTTCTCGATGTCGGCGATGTCGTGCGCAAACGATTCGCCGAACAGGGTGTCGCGCCCGATGGCCTCCCCGCTTTTCAACTGAGGCAAGAGGTTTAGGCCGGGGAACTCGTGTGGCCCCACGGCGCCAGCAGCTGCCAGGATCGTCGGGACGATGTCGATCGACGAACAGAGTTCGGGCCGGTCGGCTACCGAAATCACGCCCGGCCAGCGGAACATGATCGGCGTTCGGGTTCCGCCTTCGTAGGGACTGCGCTTGGATCGCGGGCCGTAGCCAGCGTTTTCGGTCTGGATCCAGCCGTTGTCGGTGACGTAAATCACGAGGGTGTTTTCCGCGATGCCGGACTCGTCGATGTGTTTCATCAGCTCGCCGCAGGTTTCATCGAACCACTCGCACATCGCGTAGTATTTGGCGATCCGGTCAGGAACTTCCTTCGCCTGATACTTCTCGAAGAGCCGGGCCGGAGGATTGTGTGGCGTGTGCGGCAGAAACGGCGCATACCAGACGAAAAACGGCTTCTCGTCCGCCACCGAGCGATCGATGAAGTCAAGAACGGGCTCCATCCCATCGCGTCCGATTCGCAGCCCGTCGTCGCCATGCCGTCCGCCCGGCTTTGGAAACCCCCTGGTCATTCCCTCGGTGAATCCGCCCCGTTGATAGGGACCTTCCCACCACTTGCCGCTTTGGTGGCTGACGTAGCCCTTCTCTGCCAGCCACCCGGGAAGAGCGCCCGTCCGGTCGATGTGGGAGATGAGGAGTTCCCTGATGTGTTCGCCCGCTTTCTCGGCGTGGGCCCTGTTCGCGGGCGTGCCGGCCGGGTCGTTTCCGGTCGTCTTGTTCTGATGCGAATACAAACCGGTGGACAGCGTCATCAGAGCGGGCCGGCACAACGCGGTCGGGACATAACCGCGTCGGAACACCACGCTTTCCCTAGCGAGCTTGTCGAGATGAGGCGTTTCGATCGAAGGATGCCCCATGAAACCATAGTCGGTGTAACCCTGGTCATCGGAGATAATCAGAACGATGTTAGGAGGCTTCGAATCGGCGGCGGCTGCGGTTGCCGCCATGAAGAGAAGCGGAAGCAGGCTAAGGGTGTTTTTCATGTTGTTTTCCACCTTGTTCTTCGCACAGTACGCGGGGCAGGTTGAATGCTGGATCTAAGACACTCTAGCAAAAACCGAATCGGTGTGGGACGGTCGGGAGACCGCCCCACAACACGCGTGGTTGTGGGACGGTCTCCCTGACGCGCCCGCGCGGTTTTGTTAGAGTGTCTGAGTTTCGGCAGGCTCAAAACCTGCCCTACTGGTCCTTCGCCCGACGGAGAAGGCGTCGGGCTTTTCCAGCGACTTCTTCGTCTTCGGCCTCGACCGCTTTTTGCAGAACTTCGGCCACCGGGCCGGGGTGCTGGTCGATCAGCTTTTCGGCAATGGCTACCGCCGCAGCCGACCCGGCCGCGTGCAGGGCTTCATCGTCAAGATACGGGGCCACTTCGGCCAGGGTCTCCGGCGATGGATTCCGGCCGAGTACTTCCAGGACCAGGGCCTTCTCCGCATCGCGAGTCGCGGCAGCCATCGCGTCGCGACACATGGCGATTCGCCCCTGAAGCGACACATCGAACTGCCGCGGGATGCGGATGAAGCCGCGGAGGCAGCGAATGCGGAACTTCTCGGGACCCGCCTTGGCCAGTTCCAGAAGCACCGGAGCGGCATCGGGGCTCATCCACCCGCCGAGCACTCGGGTGGCCGCGTCCTGCGCTGCGTCGTCACCGCTGCGGGCGGCGGCGGCCACGCCACTGAGTGCCTTCTCGCCGCCGACGATTCCCAGCAGATCGAGCAGGTTGACCTTGCCCGTTGCGCTAACGCCGTCCATCGGGGCCAGTAGTTTGACGGAAGTGGC
>CAZUAH010000669.1:0-7268 GCA_964617665.1 uncultured Pirellulaceae bacterium | reverse complement strand
ACCGAGACGGTTTTGCCCGCAACTATGGAAAGATGAATCCGAAGGAGGACTTCGCAACTGCATTTGCCGCATACATGTTGGCAGATATGGGAGTGGATTACTTCGGTGAAAGCCCAACCGATGTCGAGGACCGTTTGGCGGACCGCTTCGCTGTGCTGGACGATTTCTTCGACAGTCTTGTGTAGTCGCTCGGTGACTGCGTCGTTGCGGCGACAAGCGACTCTTGCTTGTCGCGGCTTCTTTGCGCGTCGCATGTTGCCACACGGGTCCACCAGATCAGCGAGGCTGCCACTCGCCGGCGCGAATGGCACTCCGTCAACACTCCACAAACACGCCACACGCAGTCTATTCTGGCGGCCCGTCACTCGACGGCGATCGTCGCCAGCCTCCGATTCTTTCCCTGGCATCTGTCGCGGAGTGTATCGGTGAATGAAGCGCCTGCAAGATTCGAAATCCAGCGGGGTCGACCCCATCCCGGTTCGAGTCCGGGCTCTGGTACTGCTCATGAGATAACGGCCTGCAACAATTCGTCGCAAGTCGTTCTTTTGTCTTATCGGTCCGACTCTACCAAGAATACCGCGCGGAACACGTGAGTGGCGGTCAGCCATCGAGCCGCCTGTCATCGCCGCCTACGGATAGTTGTACTCTGGATTGTCTGGGTCGAAGTCCATGTCGGTTAGGCCGACGTTTAGTTTGACTTCCTGGTAGTTGTACTCTTCGTCCAGCGGCGGGTCTTCGCCTTCGGCCTCGCGCCACAGATGCGCTACGTATCGCAGCGGAATCTTGCGCTTGTCATCGATGAACATCTGCGCCATGTAGAACGGGTTGTGTGGCTCTCTCGTGGAGTGTGTGATCTGAGTGATCGTGCAGGAATGGCCATCGACGATTGCTTCAATGAACTCGACCTCGCACTGTTCGCGCTTCCACTCTTCGGCGCCGTGGTCGACTGACTTTTCGATCAGCCTCTCAAGTCCAATGTCCCAAACCGGATATCGCTGGCCTGCCATCGCGAGGAGTCCGTCTGGCGGAAGATGATAACGAGTGACGTTGAGCAGGCCCGGCTCATGACCAATCAGCTTGCCGTCGTTTTCCCCTTCGATCCAGATCACCTCGCGGCCCGCCTTCATTTGCGGCGCCAAATACTTCATGTAGACGGCGAACGGGACGGCCAAGTTGCCATCCGCGTCAAGTTTCCGGTTTCGCACTTTGAGGAACATGGCTTCGTCCGTGAGAGTCCCATCCTCTTGTCGCTGACGCAGGGTCACGATTGCAGTGTAGTCGCGTATGTGCTCCTGGCTGTGCTGAAGGGCTCCTCTCATCCGATCGAGCCCCAATTCGATAGGATCGCGGGTCTTCTCAGGGGCTTCGATCTCGTCGCCCTTCTGTTTCGAAGGTACGACAACTTCCGGGCCTTTCACCTGATCGCCTTGCCTGGCTGTCCTACTCTGAATCACGTACTGGGCGATCCCCAGCCCGACAGCAATTACCGCGAGCAACCCCAACGCGAGCGAAACGGCGACTGCGATACGCCGAAACCTGGATCGCCTTGGCCGTTGGGATGGCTGTTTCTGGGCCGCCGGTTTGGCGTCGTCCGTCGAAAGTCCGGGGTTTGTATCGTCGGCCCGTAGTGTCATGTCTCGTTCGCCATACGGATCCGTTGGCTGAAGGGTACGAAACGTGATATCCGCCGCCAGTGTAGCGTCACGCAGCGGCGCGAAAATCGCAGTAAGGACTCAGGATCGAAGCGACATTTCCCGGTGACGGGGCGAGCCCCTCATCTGGTACCGCGGTTCTCACCGGGACCCACGGCGGCCGGCCTCAGGTCACATCTTTCGTCCCCAACAGCCTTAATCGATGATTTTGTTGATCGGGTACTCGACGATACCTCTGGCTCCGGTGGCTTTGAGCTGCGGTACGATCGATCGGACCACGGCTTCGTCGATAATCGTGTTCAGCGCCACCCATTCGGGATCAGACAGTGCCGATACGGTCGGCTTCTGAAGTGCTGGCAGCACGTCAAGAACCTTTTGCAGATTATCCTTGGGCACGTTCATCATCAGGCCGACCTTGCCCTCGGCGTTCAGGCACGATTGAAGCATCAACGCGATGTTGTCCAGCTTTTCCTTCTTCCATTCATCGGCGTAGGAATGCTCGTTGGCAATCAACCGTGTCGTGCTCTGCAACACTTCGTCAAGAATTCGAAGGTCGTTTGCCCGTAGCGAACTGCCTGTTTCGGTCACCTCGACGATCGCGTCGGCCAGGCGTGGAGGTTTGACCTCGGTCGCGCCCCACGAGAACTCGACAGTTGCATTGACGCCATGCTTGGTCAGGTAGCTTTGCGTCAGGCCGACTGCTTCGGTGGCAATTCGCTTGCCTTCCAGATCCTTGACGCTTTGGACAGGCGAATCGTTTGGCACGCACAAGACCCAGCGCACAGGCCGCCGGCTGACTTTGGAGAATACCAACTCGCTGATTTCGACCACCTGCGCGCCCGTTTCCAGGACCCAGTCGTAGCCGGTGATTCCGGCGTCCAGAATGCCTTGTTCGACGTACCGGGCCATTTCCTGGGCTCGGATCAGGAGGCAGTCGATTTCATCGTCGTCGATCGTTGGATAGTACGACCGCGAGGAGAAGCGGATTTTGTATCCCGCGCCCCGAAATAGTTGCGCCGTTGCCTCCTGAAGGCTGCCGGCCGGAATGCCTAGCTTGAGAATCTTATCGGACATGTCTTTCCTACTTTTTCTTGTACACTTCGGCAGGGTCAAATACCCGTTCGCCCTGGATCTCTACCTCGCGTGTCTCAGGATCAATCTTGCGGAAGAAACAGCTACGGTACCCTTCATGGCAGGCTGCGCCGCCGATCTGGTTCACCTTGATCAGTAAGGTATCGGCGTCGCAGTCGTAGTAGATGCTCTTCAACTCCTGGACATTACCGCTCTCTTCGCCCTTGCGCCACAGCTTACCGCGGCTTCGGCTCCAGTAGCAGACACGCCGGTTCCGCAGCGTTTCTTCGTACGCTTCTTGGTTCATGTACGCCATCATCAGGACATCGCCGGTCTCGTCGTCTTGGGCGATAGCCGGAATCAACTCAGTCTTACCAAAGTCTGGACCGTTCACAGGAATCCTCAAAGAGAAGGGTTAAAGGCTCGATTCGATCAGGCCGCAGCGACGGGCGTCTCTATTTCGTCTGAAAATGGGAGGGCTAGGCTCCTGCCGAGCCGGAATCTTCCGGCACTTCGCGGCTCGGCAGGAGCCTAGCCCTCCCGTTATCAAAGGATAGATTATGGCGGCAGGTGGGCTACTTGTCACGACCCCGTAGTACGGGCGGATGGGGAGGATATGCCGCTGGTTCGTGGCTGATTCGGAACAACCACCTGAATTCTTGCGAATCCAGCTACGGGAAGATCACTCAGTGGCCCGACGAGCCACGCGCAGTTGGCCCCTGGCCTGACTGACCAGCCGATCTCGGATTTCGAGCAATTCAGGTGTATTGGCAGGTCGTTCGAGTGCGGCTGCGAGCTGTTTCTCTGCGGAATCCGAGTCGATTTCGCCGGCCTCGACGGCTCGCGAGGTCAGGACGGTGATCTGGTTGTCGACAACCTGGACGAAACCGCCATCCACATAGAATCGCGACACCTTGTCATCTTCGGATCGAAGACGCATCTCGCCGTACCCGAGCCGGCCGACCAGCGGAGTATGATTGAATCCGACTCCGATTTCACCGTCGTACAGCGGCAGCGCGACGAACTCGACTCGCTCGTCCAGCGAGGTTTCTTCGGGAGTGACAACCGTGCAACCTAACCGAGTCATGGCATTTTACATCTGCAATGAGTGAATTTGCCGTGTTCTTGGCAAGAGTTCGCGACCAACGGGAGCGGACCGATGTCCTCCGAGCGGTAGCTCGCATTTGGTTGGCGGCCCTGCCGCCTTACGCCTCTTTCGCCATTTTCTTGGCCTGCTCCTCCGCCTGTTCGATGGGACCGACGTACATGAAGGCTTGTTCGGGTAAATGGTCCCATTTGCCATCGCAGAGTTCCTCGAAACTGGTAATCGTGTCTTCCAGATTCGTGATCTCGCCCGGTTTGCCCGTGAATACCTCGGCCACCAGGAACGGCTGCGACAGGAAACGCTCGATGCGGCGGGCACGATGTACGACCAGCTTGTCTTCCTCGCTTAATTCGTCCACACCCAGGATCGCGATGATGTCTTGTAGCTCGCGATAACGCTGCAAGGTCGTCTGCACGCGACGAGCGACAGCGTAATGGCGATCGCCGACGTACTGCGGATCGAGGATACGGCTGGACGAAGCCAGCGGGTCGATGGCCGGATAGATACCTTTCTCCGAGATCGACCGCTCCAGGTAGATGAATGCGTCCAACTGACTGAACGCTGTGGCCGGAGCTGGATCGGTCGGGTCGTCGGCCGGCACGTATACGGCTTGGACCGACGTGATCGCACCCTTGTTCGTCGAAGCGATTCGTTCCTGCAAGGCTCCCATTTCGGTGGCCAGCGTCGGCTGGTAGCCAACGGCCGATGGCATGCGGCCCAGCAGGGCGGATACCTCGCTACCGGCCTGTGAGAAACGGAAAATATTGTCGATGAACAACAGAGTGTCTTTGCCTGTCGTGTCGCGGAAGTACTCGGCCATCGTCAACGCCGACAGGCCCACGCGTAGACGGGCGCCAGGCGGTTCGTTCATCTGGCCGAATACCATGCACGTTTGTTCGATAACGCTGCGGCCTGTATCGCCGATTTTGGCTTCCTGCATTTCCAGCCACAGATCGGTTCCTTCACGGGTTCGTTCGCCAACCCCCGCGAATACTGAATAACCACCGTGTGCACTCGCGATTCGGGCGATCAATTCGGTCAGGATCACTGTCTTGCCCAGACCGGCACCACCGAACAGCCCAGCTTTACCACCGCGAACAAACGGAGTCAGCAGGTCGATGACCTTGATACCCGTCTCGAAGATTTCTGTGTTGGTCGACAGTTCACTGACCAGGGGAGACTCGCGGTGAATAGGCCAACGGTCGTCAGCTTCAACGTCGCCGCGCTCGTCCACCGGTTCACCAAGCAGGTTGAAAACGCGTCCCAGCGTGGCTTCACCAACGGGCACCGACACAGGGCCACCGGTGTCAACACAATCTTGGCCTCGGACCATGCCGTCGGTGCTGCCCAACGCCACACAGCGAACGCGACCGCCGCCCAAATGCTGCTGGACTTCTCCAGTCAGATTCAACGTGACGCCTTTGTGCTCAGATTGGACTTTCACTGCGTTGTAGATCGCAGGCAGTTTGTCCTCTTCGAATTCGGCATCAAAAGTCGACCCGATGACTTGAGTGACTTTGCCCACGTTCGTAGTCTCGGTTGCTGTCGCCATTTTTCACTCTTGGTACTCGTAGGTCAGGCTTTCCAACCTGACGGTTAACCTTCACCTGTTCTACTATTCGTTCAACGCCTCGGAACCGCCGATCACTTCCATGATTTCGCGCGTGATGCGTGCCTGTCGTGCGCGGTTGTACATCATGGACAAACGCTTGATGATGTCCGATGCGTTATCCGTCGCCAGTTTCATCGCTACCATTCGAGCAATCTGTTCGCTTACAGCAGCATCGAGGAAACACTTGAACAGCCGCACTTTGAAGCTGGTCGGCACGATCTCTTTCAAGATGCTTTCGGCCGACGGCAGGAACTCGTACTGCAGTTCCGGAGCTACGCCGTCCTCTTCCTTTTCCTTCTTCTCGTCTCCGCCAGCTTCGGAAAGTGAACCCAACGGCAAAAGCGTCTCCACCACGGCGGTTTGCTTTGAACTGCTCACGAACTTCGTATACGCCACGTCCAGCCGATCCAAGTCGCCCACCAGATACGCGTCCAAGTAACCGGTGGCAATTTCGTCGACTTCCTCGAAGCGAGGGCGGTCCTCGAACTCGGTAAACGACTGGCGGACCTCAATCTTTCGATACTTCATGGCCGAGATGCCACGCTTGCCCGACACATCAACCTGCAATTCGGGAACTTGTTCTTTCAACTCCCCGTGTCGCTCCACGGCTTGACGCAGAACGCCCGAGTTGTATCCACCGCAAAGCCCGCGATTCGACGTAATGATCAACAACGCGGCTGATTTCGTCTCCTCGCGTCCTTCCAGCAGCGGATGGCTGACCTCCAACCCGGCCTGGGCCAGGCCTGTCACGATATTTGTTATGTGGCGGGTATATGCAGTGGCAGCCGTCGCCCGGTCCATCGCTTTTTTGAACCGTGCAGTGGCAATCAATTCCATCGTCCGCGTGATCTTGCGGATATTGCGAATTGACTTTCGGCGTTTGTCAAGTGCTCTGGGATTAGCCATTCTTGTACTGCTGCTCTGTGAACTCCTTGAGTGCCGCGTGCATCTCGGCTTCCAACTCGTCCGTCAAGTCTTTGGTCTCGTCCAGCTTCTGCCACAAGTCGTTCTTGCGATCGTGGATAAACGTCAGCATCGCTTCTTCAAAGGCCGGCACTTCGCTGGCTGGAATATCATCGAGATAACCTCGCGTGCCTGCAAAGATGCCGAAGACCTGGTCGATCACGTGCATCGGCTTGTACTGCTGCTGTTTCAGCAATTCCACCATGCGGTAGCCGCGATCCAATTGCGATTGCGTGGCTTTATCCAATTCGGTGCCCAACTGGGCGAACGCTTCCAACTCGCGGAATGCCGCCAAGTCCAGACGCAAACCGCCGGCCACTTTCTTCATGGATTTCACTTGGGCAGCACCGCCCACACGCGAAACCGAGATACCAGCGTTCATAGCCGGGCGCTGACCGGCGAAGAACAAGTCTGGCTGGAGGTAGATCTGACCATCGGTAATAGAAATCACGTTCGTTGGAATATACGCCGAGACCTCGCCTTCCAGCGTCTCGACGATTGGCAGCGATGTCAGCGATCCGCCGCCCAACGCATCGGACAACTTGGCTGAACGCTCGAGAAGCCGGCTGTGACAGTAGAACACGTCACCAGGATAAGCTTCGCGTCCTGGCGGACGACGCATCAGCAGCGAGAGCTGGCGATAAGCCTGGGCTTGTTTCGATAGATCGTCGTACACGATCAAGGCGTGTTGGCCGTTGAACATGTAATGCTCGGCCATCGCCGTGCCGGCGTACGGCGCGACGTATTGCAGCGGAGCCGGCGAACTGGAACCGGATACAATCACTGACGTGTAGTCCATGGCGCCGTGCTTCTCCAGTTCGGCGACCACACCGGCAACCGACGAATCCTTCTGGCCGATCGCCAC
>CAZUAH010000668.1:0-7278 GCA_964617665.1 uncultured Pirellulaceae bacterium | reverse complement strand
GCAAGAAAAGGGGACAGGCGCCTTTTCTCCGTCGGTCAATCTGCCCAGCAGCTCACGGCGCCGTCAATGGTCGTCATGTAGAGCTTTCCCCCGGCAGCAATGAGTCCGTCGAAGGCGGGTGGGGCATCGAGGCGGTATTGCGCTTTCCTGGCGCCGTCGGCCGTCGAGACCGACCATAGCAGCGCGCCGGCGCGGCCCTCGAAGGATCCCAGGGGGTCCTTGGGATCGATCGTGTCCGGCGGGCCGGCAAAGAGACGAGGGGCAGGCGCATTTTGTCCTTGATCACTTCTTCTTCGGACGGGGGCGGAGTGTGGATTCAAGACCAAGTGTGATAGTTGAGCATTCAGCGTTCAGCCATCAGCTATCAGCCCGGAGGATGCGTTTGGATCTGCCGTAGGGCTGGCTGCGGTGCACGCTACGGCGCAGGGCTTTCAATTCTGCCAATGATTGGGCATCACGCAATAGGAGCAGACACGCATGGGCTGGATTTCGAGCGTCTCGGTCAGCACACGTTCGAAGGCGGCGTAATCATCGTCGTCATCGAACAACCGCATTCGGCCGACGCCACGATTCAGCACATGGAAAAGCATTCCACCGGGAGCAACACGCGAAGTTCTAGGCATCAGAACATGCTACGCGAAACCAAGCTCGTAGGTCATGCTTCGCATGACGAAACAAAACCCAGGGCATATCGACGACGCCACGTTGCCAGAGGTTGCCGGAATGAAGACGCCGAATGCCGTCAGGCCGAGCCTGACCTACGGTTGTTGTGCAAGGCGAATCAATGCCTCATCGTGCGGCCCTCACTTGCTACAATCGAATTGCCGCCTGGTGTACCATTGGGCGATGCCGAATTATCGTCGCGCGATCATCCCTGGCGGCTCCTTTTTCTTTACGCTCGTGGTGCATAAACGGCGTCCGTTGTTCTCGCAGTCGTCGAGTGTTGCGTTGTTGGGGAGTGTGTTCCGGCGGTGTCAGATGCGGTGGCCGTTTACGATGAATGCGATCGTGTTGCTCCCAAATCATCTCCACGCCATTTGGTCGTTGCCACCGGGGGATGATGAGTATTCGAAACGGTGGGGTTGGTTGAAGAAGGAGTTCACGAAGCAGTGGCTGCAAATTGGCGGCACGGAATGGGCCGTATCCGAAGGACGCAAACGAGAGCGGCGTCGAGGGGTGTGGCAGCCGAGGTTTTGGGAGCATACGTTGGAGGATGAAGAGGATTTCGAGCGGCATTTTGATTACATCCATTGGAATCCCGTGAAGCACGGGTATGTCCAACGTCCATATGAATGGTCCCATTCCAGTTTCCATCGGTATGTGCGGTTGGGTGTATACGATCGACGATGGGGATGTTTCACCGAGGATCATCCCGGATTCGATTTCCGCGACATCGAAAACACCGCACGCGAATAGCGCAAGACACGCCGCGAGAGCGTCGTTCGACGCCCCAACCCGTAGGTCATGCTCCGCATGACGAAACAAGAAGTATGTCACACCAACATGGGAACGTTGCCGGGTGGTGTCAGAATGAAGACGCCAAATGGCGTCAGGCCGAGCCTGACCTACGCTTGCTTTCTCTCGATGTGCAGAGCTCGGAGTGATCCAACAGTGGCAAGCATCGAACGTGACCCTCTATCCGGCTACTACCACGCCCGTTTTCGGTACGGAGGTAGGTCGTTCAAGCGGTCCCTGTCAACGAAGAATCGGGCCGAGGCAAGTGGCGTCCTTGGGCGTATTGAGGACACCATCCAACTTCTGACGCGGGGACGGCTCGTAATGCCCGAAAATGCCGATCCCGCTACGTTCATTCTATCCGATGGCAAACTTGACCAGCGGCCTATGGTTCAGGCCAGTATTTCGCTCAATGAACTGCTGGAACTTCACGCCCGCTTGCCAGAACGGGCCAAGGAGAACACCACGCTAGTCACCGAGAGGGTTCACAAGAACCACCTGCGCCGCATCTTGGGGGCAAGCCGACGCGTTAACGAGTTGGGACCTCAGGACGTTCAACGGTACGTGAATACGAGATCCGCTGAAAAGTACCGCGGCAAAGACATCGAGCCTGACACGATTAGGAAGGAAGTCGCCACGCTTCGAGCGGTTTGGAACTGGGGCATGACCAGTGGGTATGTCAGTAGCCCAACTCCCGTGAAGGGTGTGGTCTATCCAAAGCGTGACGAGAAGCCACCGTTCATGACCTGGGGCGAGATTGAACGCATCACCCGCCATGGAGGGCTGGGCGTATTCGGACGACACATCATTCACGTTTAGCTTCGTGCCGACCTTGCGGCCCTCTCGGACCTGTCGGATGGCGAATTGTGCCAACGGCGTGGGGTAGACCACGTCATCAAGGCCGCGGTCCATCAGGCGGACGAAAGCGACGAAACAATTGGCGATCACTTCCGCTACCAGTTCCTCGCGGAGTTCGGCTTGCTCGCCGCGAAAGGCGACTTGGGCCTGACTGCGGATGGTGGGCAGCATGTCCAGAAACTTGCCGTGCAGCGTGCTAACGCGCAGCTTTTTGGCATGTGCGATCATGGGGCAACCTTTCAATAGCTTAGGTCGCCCCGTTGGGCGACCGTGTTAAGGAAAAACACAGTCGCCCCAAAACCGATCGGGGCAGGAAAGAAGAAAGCCCGATGGATCAGCAGGTTGTCACGGATTGATCACTGGGCTCGCTGGAACCAATGCGGCTTCGGATAGGTGCCGCGTGGCTCAGGGGATTATGACGCGTTTCTGGCGTTGATTCAGCCTATTGGGGGAGCCTCGTCACTTCCCCGAACGGATACACCTTTTGAGCAAAGGGCGTCTTGGGGTGCTCAGTGCCGATCAGACCTCAGTTGCTGGAGAGAACTGCGACGCGTGCGAAAACCGGCTGCCTCAAGCTCACATTGGCGCCACGGATGAGCAATCCTGGCCTCGCGAAATCCCGTGTTTCGGACGTGCGGTGGATCGAGGTCACGGCCGACGTTGGTGGGCCTGCAAGAGCCGACGGGCTCCTGCTGCGCGTCCCGTCCCGCCGTCCTGTGAAACCAGTGGCCGAAGGCCCACCAGAGTTATGCTTGCTGCTTGGCCTACCCTACATATTCCCGGGAGATCCGGGATATCTTGGTACGAGACCGTACGAGCCCCGACCTACTGCGGGAGGCAAGAAACTTGGTAGAATTGTCAAGATTCAGGCGCCCAGCTTTGTTCTTTACTGCGTCTCCAACTGAAGTGGCTATTTCTCACATGACAGTCGATCAACTCTCCGTGGACGCCATGATCGCCGTGGCCAGAGAAGATCCGAATCAAATCGGTCCGCTTCTGGAGCGGTATCAGGGCTTCTTACTGGTCGAGGGCCAGCGGCAGATTGGTGTCAAACTGGCTGCCCGATTCGACGCGGCGGACGTTGTTCAGGACGCCTTCTCCAAAGCGTTCGAACGTTTCGGGCAGTTTTCGGGAACGACAGAACCCGAATTCACTGCGTGGCTTCGCACGATCCATTCGAACAGCTTGCTCGATCTGATGCGTAAGCATGGTTTGGCCGAAGGTCGCAATGTGGCAGTGGAACGGCGGCTGTACGACGGCAATGAATCCGCCTCGTTCTTCTGGAACGAGCCGGCCGCCGACCAGAGTACGCCCAGCCAACGGTTAATCAAGGGCGAAAAAGCGCTTCGTCTGGCCGAGTTGTTGCAAGCTCTGCCGGAAGCTCAACGCGATGCCGTACGTCTGCGTCATTTCGAAGGATGGCCCTTGGAGCGGATTGCCAGGGAAATGGATAGGTCGGTCTCGGCGACTGCAGGGCTGATCAAACGCGGGCTGAGGTCGCTCAGAGCCGAGATGTGCCAGGAATCGTGGATGTAGCGGAGGTAACGGTGTCTGAGTCCGATCAACCATCTGCTTCCGAGAACTTCGAAGATGTGCTGGCCGAGTACATGTTGCGGATCGATCAGGGCGAACACGTGGATCGTGAGCAACTCCTCAAGGAGTACCCGGAAGCAGCCGATCAGCTACGAGAATACTTGGACGATCTGGATACGATCAACAGGGCCTTCGGAGAGACGGATGATGATCCAAAACCAACGGCCAGCATCGCGATCGCCGATCTGCCGCGGAGATTCGGCAGCTACGTGTTGCTGGAGAAGTTGGGCGCGGGCGGAATGGGCGAGGTGTACATGGCCGAGCACCGCCGTATGGAGCGCGCGGTTGCCTTAAAAACGATTCACGCGAGGACGATCAGTTCCCCAGAGGCCATCGAACGGTTTCACCGAGAAGTGAAAATGGCCGGGAAGCTTACCCACGCCAACGTGGTAGCCGCCTACGATGCGGGCGATGTCGATGGTGTGCACTTCCTTGCCATGGAATACGTCGATGGAGGCAATCTCCATTCGGTGGTGCAGCGATTCGGGCCCCTGGCCGTTGAACAGGCCGTCGACTACATCCTGCAGGCCGCGCGAGCGTTAGAGTACGCGCACCAGAACCAGGTGATTCATCGCGACGTGAAACCAGCTAATCTGCTTTTGGACCGCGAGGGCACGGTCAAGCTTCTGGACCTTGGCCTTGCGCGGCTGGATACACCACTTTCATCGGACGGCACAACGGGAAGCGAGGGGCTGACACGGTCTGGCCAGATCATGGGCACGATCGACTACATGTCGCCAGAACAGGCGTTGGACACCAAAAGAGCCGGCGAGCCAGCCGACATCTACAGCCTCGGATGCACGCTCTTCTTCCTCCTCACGGGTCGGATTCTCTATCCGGCTGAGACGCAAATGGAGAAGATCATCGCCCATCGGGAGCAATCCATTCCCTCGATTCGCGAGTTACGAAACGGTGTGCCCGAGTCGGTGGACGGCGTGTTACGACAGATGGTCGCCAAGAGCCCGGAGGACCGCCAGGCGTCGATGACCGACTTAATCGCGCAGCTTGAAGAATGCCTCCCCGACGAGCGTCGACAATCCGGCCCGTGGCCGTACCCGTCAGTCGACGTTGGCGAAGTTTCCCATGCAGTGTCGGCGGTCTGCTCGGAAGTGGCCACGAGAACAAAGGCCGACGATTCCTCACTTGGTGCACCGTCTGACGTCGAATCAACCTTGGATTGGACGGCCAGCGGGCAGCCTCAAGTACGTCCAAAAGGCAAGGGGCCGATTCTGGTAGGTGGCCTCGTCGCCGTCGCGGCGCTTGGGGCCATCGCGCTGACCGTGGTTTTCCGAATCGAAATGCCAGACGGAACGCTGGAACTAACAGTCAGCGAACCCGGTGCCAAGGTGCGAATTCTCGATCCAAAGGGAAGTATCGAGGTCGAACAAGACGGGGGAAAAGGCCCTATTCGGATCACCGTCGACCCCGGTAAGCACCGTCTGGAAGTCGAGAAGGACGGATTCAAACTCTACACCGAGCATTTCACAATCGAATCGGGCGGCACCAAACAACTGGAAGCTCGACTGGTGGCGACCGAGAGCGATCTGGCAACCGATGCGACTCGCCGGATGGTTCCAGAACGTTCGCTGCCTCCCCCCGCGGTGACACTGGTGCCGTCGTCTCCAGTCGAACCAGGTCCGCCCAAGGGATCACCAACCCTGGTTCATCAACTCGATGCCTCAAAATGGCGATGGTCAGAGCCGATCAATTTGGGACCAACGGTTAACAGCGAATTCGACGACGATTGTGTCCGATTGACTGAAGATCTGTTGCACATGGTCTTTGCTAGCACGAGGCCCGATGGATTCGGGAAGGAGGATCTGTGGACCTGTAGCCGCTGGAGCATCCATGAGCCATTTGGCGAAGCCATCCATCTCGGCACATCCATCAATTCGGAACACGCTGAGTCAACGTGCGCACTATCGGGAGATGGCCTTGAGCTACTCATAGGGCGAGAGATCATTAGTGAAGAAGACCATCGAGTCGAGTGGTGGAATACCCGTCGTACGGCGATTGATCAACCATTCGGCCCTGTAGAGAGGTTTGAATTCACTGGTGTGGCTCACGGGAAAAAGGTCTTCTCAGCGTGCTTCTCCCGAAGCGATTGCCTATTGGTCACACAGATCGTCGGGGAAGGACGCCCCCACAATAGGTTTTGGCTGGCAAGTCGAAATAGTTCGGACGTGCCCTTCAGCCCGCCTGTCCAAACTGGCATAAGCGGATTCATATGCCCAACGATAACGTCGAATGGCCTTACTCTTCTCTTTCAAGGAAATAGAAAGAATGGACTGGGATGGGACATCTGGACAAGCCATCGAGAAGGCACGCAGAGGCCTTTTGGCCCCGAAGTGAGACTTGGCGTTCCTGTTAATTCCGAGTCTATTGAGACCTTTCCTTGGATTTCCGGCGATGGGGAGACCATCTACTTCTCAAGCACTCGCCCCGGTGGAATTGGCGGTAAGGATGTCTGGGGCTGTACTCGCCTTCCGGACGATCCGCCTACCAATGGCAATACTGTACTGCCTTCGTCTCCGTCACATGTTTCCACCGCCTCATCACTAGAAGCCCCCGCAGGGTTGCAGCACGAATGGCCAGGAGGAAGAGCGGCCAGATAAGGGTTCAAATCGTCCGCACAGAACTCGTATCTGTCTGGCACTCCCGGCCGCTGACTCGCTCTGATCCGATCGTACAACGAGCAACACTGGACAAAGGGCTGGATGCCGTACCACCAGGACGGTCCCAAGGAGGCTGTGTCGGGGTTGCTTTCGCCAGGATTGAGACCTGCGTGCATGGCACCCATCGGGAACACGGAATACGTGTCGTGGTAGTTCTGGAGTCCGAAAGCGACGTTCTTCAGGTTGTTGTTACACTGCGTTCGACGAGCCGCTTCGCGAGCAGCTTGGATCGCAGGAAGCAACAGAACCACCAAGACACCGATGATCAGCAACACTGTGAGCAGTTCCCAGAGGCTCAGCCCGTATCGTAACCTCCGCCTTCGCATGGCTAGACCTCTATCTTGGTCGCAAGGCCAGCTAACCGGGAATGGCAAGCGACTGCTTTCGTCTGACGAGGCGTCTCCCGCATTATACGACATGACGCGATGGCCCTGAAGAGACGGCTGCCGGCTCATCGAATCAGACCAATGGCAACCGTGCTTGGAGCCAAACCTCGAAGATGTCCCGTGTATCGAACAGCTCACCTTCCCATCCGTTGAACCCCTGTTCGTTCACAACGATGTCGTCTCCAAGTTGCCAGCCGCGATCTTCGGCCTGGATCACGTGATCCAGCGGTGTAGCAGCCTGGATACCAGCCTGCTTGTCGCAGGTCCACTGGAAAGCCATGACGGCAGCCTGCTCGGCGTTGGCGGCGTCG
>CAZUAH010000667.1:0-7304 GCA_964617665.1 uncultured Pirellulaceae bacterium | reverse complement strand
GTTAGCCCATGCGATCGCTCACCGATACAGTGGTCAGGGAACTAAACTGTTACTTTTCCGCCTCAGGAACTGTTGCTGGAACACGGCCGAACGTGACGACGGCGGCAATCCGGTCTTTCCAAACGGTACATACGAAATCAAAGTCACAGCCCACGACTTCACCGGAAACCAATCCAGCGCGGTCGCGAGCGTCAACGTCGCCAATTAGCCTTCGATTAGCGAACGCCAACGTCACCGGTACGCATGTCGAGCATCGGAACGGTTTTCAGTTTTGACACAATCGGATTCTCGCTGGGATCGTCCATTCTCACCACTGCCTCGGCTGCAAAGGCGAAAGCCGGTTCCGTTTCGTCTCCAATCCCGTCTCCATGGAGATGTTCCGGACTCTCATCGCCCGGTGACCGGAGGTCTATGCTCTGATACATGATGGTCGTAAGGCATTCGTCCATTTCTGTTACGAGAACTCTTAATCCATTGAATGCAATCTCCGAACCGACCGGGCAGTCAATGGGCAGTTGCTGGTCGCCGATGAAAAGGAATACACCGCCGTCGTGGACTTTGCTGTATGACGAATCAGCATCGTTCGGTATCAGGATAGCGACGGGAAGCGGCACCCGACGTCCACGCCACTTAAAGGCGGGAAGGTCTCCCGTTGCGACGTCACTTGCCTCAACATCGAGGAACAGGATGGCACGATGTTCCCTAACGGATCGTTGGCAGGCGCCGAGTAGCAGGATGCTTGCGAGAAAAGGTAGATACCGCACAATCCTTACCGCCTTTAGGAGCATTCATTCCGATTGCAGAAGGAACTGGCCACTATGTGCCAAGCCAATGCTACGGCCGAGGCTGCCCTCCAACGTGACCGGCAACCTAGGACTACGAACGATTGTACCACTCCGCCGCCTGCCACAGAACATCAATAACGGTTAGCCCATCGCCAAATGAGACAACCGCAGAGTGATCTGATCAGCCGGATGGAAAGGCAATCGGGCTAGCAAAACGGTAGGCGGCAAGCATAGACTGTGAGAGGGAGTTTGATGGCCTAGTGGGCAACCGGAGGTCGCACAACCATGACGCACGAAACGGACAAGCCCCCGGTCAAAGTGTCGCTTCGACGAAGATGTCTGCGCGTTGTGTGGCGCATTTCGCGTGTTTTTCTGTTCGGCTTGGTTCTGTACTTGGCGATTGTTCTGGTTGGCCTGCTACCGGTAAACAATGACTTTGTGCCCGCCCAAGACGGAATCGAGATCTTTCTGGTGTCGAATCCGGTTCATGCGGACATCGTTCTGCCGATCGACACGGATACGATCGACTGGCGCGAACATTTCCCGGACGAGTGCTTTACGGGCGATGTCAGCGGGGCAACGCACGTCGCGATCGGCTGGGGCGATAGAGGATTCTTCATCGAAACACCCACGTGGGCCGATTTGCGAGTGTCTACGGCGGCTAAGGCGTTGTTCTGGCCTTCGACTACGTGTTTTCATGTCTCCATGATCAGAGCAGAGTACTTGGGGGACGACGCACGATCGGTAAAGATATCCGTCGAGCAGTACGAACAATTGGTGGAATATGTGAACTCGGGTTTCCAATCGGATGCAGACGGCGGCAAAATGCAGCTTGAGAATGTCTCATACGCTTGGAACGACGCGTTCTTCGAGGCACACGGCACGTACCACTGCTTGAAGACCTGCAATTCCTGGGTCGGCGGTGCAATGAAAGCCGGCGGAATCAAGACGGGATGGCTCACGCCGTTGCCCAAGACTGTATTCTTGTATCTTCCCGAATGAACTCTCGCCCGCTGTCAATCTGTGTTCCATCCGTGTTCGATCCGTGCACGAGTGACTTGCCGTCCTGCCACTAAATCAATCGCGAGAATCGGCGGAGGAGACAATATGAACTGCGTGCTTTGCCTGCTATTGGTGTCGCCTGCCGGAACGGCGGAGGTCCCCGGAGTGGATAGAATGCCGGCCGGCGTTTTGGTCGAATGCGAGGACTTTGCGCTCACACCCGACTGGCGTGTCGAGAAAGACGCGGCATTCGACTACTCGGGTGAGGGCTACGTTAGCGATCGTGCGGCTCCAGGATTCGCTCGCCCGCCCATCTCTCGAAAGCTGCAGCTTCCACGCGCGGGCGAGTACCATATCTGGGTGCACGCGTATTTGGGCGGGGATCCGGAGAAGCCGATGCACGACCGCGCGTTGGCTGCCGAAGTGAATGGCAAGATGCTCGCCGTGACGCATCGTGGTCGCACCGCAGGCAGCTTTGTGTGGGAGTTGGCCGGCAGCCTCCGCCTCGAAGCAGCGACCGAAACCGTGATTCGAATTCACGATCGCGGACGGTCCCCCGCGATCGTCGATTGCCTCTTGCTGACCGACGACGCCAGCTTTCGGCCACCGGGCTGGACCGGCAACAGCAGGCCGGATGACCTTTCGACTCTGCGAAGTGGCGTCCCGGCGTCGCTGCCCGACGCAAGTCCATATACCATGGACAGCGCCGCCTGCGAACACATCGAGACCATTGACGAGGGCCAATCGAGTTACGAAATCACATTGAGTGGAACGCTGGACGGATTCAATACGGCCGACTACCCTGCCACCTACGGCTATAGCCGGCGACTGGCGAGTCGCTTCGAGCCGAACGAATATGTGGCCATCGAAAACGTCGGCGACACCGAAGTGATCAATCCGCGGATCGTCGTCAACGGACGCCGCAATTGGTACTCGGTCGAGGACATCTTGGCCGGTATCATCGAGCCCGACATGACCGATGCCGAGAAGGCGATGGCCATCTGGCGATTCGCTTCAAGCTATGACGTACAATGCCACGAGAACAATCGGCGAGTCGGACCCTACTATCCGGACGAAGCGTCGAATCCGTCGCGAAACGCCTTTCGCGAACGAGGCAATCCGGTCTATGCCGCCAACTGCTATTACTGCAGCGGTTGTCAATTGGCGGCGACCAACTTCGTGGTCCTTTGCCGCAATGCAGACTTGATCGCGCGAGCCGTCTGGATGAGCGGTCTGGACGAGTTCGAGAACCACTGCGTCGGCGAGGTCTGGCACGACGACGGATGGCACCTGTACGACCCCGAGGCCCGAGCCTTCTTCCTGCAGCGTGACAACCAGACCGTTGCCTCGTACCAGGCGTTGCACGAGGATCCAGGCTTAGTCGATCGAACGCTATTGGCCGGATTCGCGCGGGATGGTGGACAAGGATCCGGACGGAACTACCAGAAGTACTTTCCGCCGCACGTGATGCCGGTCGAAAGGGGCTGGGTCAGCACGATGGATTTGACGCTTAGGCCTGGCGAGATGCTAATTCGGCGTTGGGACCATTGCTCGAAGTTCCGTTGCGGCGCGAATCCCCGCAACCGAGGCGCCGCGCCCTACCAACTGGCCAACGGCAAGTGGATCTACCGACCCGTGCTGGCGCCGGAGCGGTTCCGTCGCGATATTGTGAGCGAGCATAATATCGAAATCACTCGTTCCGACGGGTCGTCGTGGCGAGTGCATCCGGCCGTGGCCAAGACGCCGGCCCTGGTCATCTACAAGATCTCGTCCCCGTATCCGATCGTTGGCGGAGTGGTGGGCGGCACGTTTGTCCGCAAGACGGCCGGCGACGCTTGTCGCGTAAGTCTTTCAGTCCATGATAGTGACTGGCTGCCGGTCTGGTCGGCCACCACTACCGGTCAAACGCGGCACTACGCGGCCATAGACCAGATGTTGCTGCCCAAGCCGGCGCCGGCCATCCGCGAGTTCTATTTGAAGATCGAGCTGGAGTCGGCTGGCGAGTCGACCGATGCCCATGTGACCGAATTGTACTTCGAGGCTGATCTGCAGGTGGCCGCCACGTCGCTGCCGGCCATCTCGGTGGGAGCCAATCGAATCGTTTACTGTGACGACAGTCGGGGCAATCGAGCGGTCAGGATCAGACACGGCTGGCAAGAAAGCTCGGCAACGCGCCCACCGTCGGCGCCAGCATCGCTGATCGAACCGACAGATGGGGCCACGATACCTCTCCGGTCGCTGAGTACGCTTTCCTGGAAGGCGGCCCAAGATTCCGATGGCGAGTCCATCGGCGCATACCACATCCAGGTCAGTCCCCGTGCGGACTTCCTGCATCCCGTCTCGCCCAACTTCGACTGCCTGATTCGCTCGGGCGACACAGACTGGGATCTCCCCAGCGGTTGGCTTGTGCCAGGAACAACCTATTACTGGCGCGTTCGCGCTCGCGACGACTGGGGAGCGTGGGGCGACTGGAGTCCCGTGTGGACGTTCTCGTTGGAGAAGTAGCGTTCACGAAGACGCATAGTGCGGAAAGCGTGGGAACTATGATTGACGCCAAATCGTTCTGGAACGTTACCTCTACGGTCATTCTCTTGGCATTCACCGCGGCGGCTGCGTCGGCCGATGAGCCGCGGTTGTCTTCAACTGTCGTCCCGGAAGACGCCGCTCTGGATATCCAATCGGCGACGGAATTGCTGCGTGGCTACAGCGACGAGGAGTACGCCGCTGCGATGCGTGAATTCCCACGGCAGCCGGAGCCTCCGCTTGGACGACCGGTGCCCCGGACGGTCAGCGTCACAGGAAGGGTCTTTCGAGACGACAATCGCAATGAACGATTTGACGTGAATGAGCCGGGGCTATCAAAAGTGCTGGTTACCGACGGCGAACGTGTCCTTCACACGAACGACGACGGGACGTTTGAGTTCACGTTCGAGATGTCGGACGAGCCACATTGTCGGTTCGTCGTGGCAACTCGGCCGACAGGTTTCAAGCCAACATCGCGACCAATGCTTCGCATTCGATTTGACGCAACCGAATCAGAATACCGCGCGGACTTCGGTTTCGTCGACGATCCAGACTCCCGCCGCAAGGAATTCAGCTTCATCACGGCCAGCGACAGCCAATTCACGCAGCCCGGCGAGATGATCGCGATTGCCAAAGACTATGCCCAGATCACTTCGGCCGCCGGTGATCCAGCGTTTCTGGTAACGGCAGGCGATTTGACAATGAACGGATCCCACTACGAATGGGACATGTACGATCGCATCCGTCACGCATCGAAGATCGACGTGTATGACGGATTCGGCGGCCACGACGGGAACTGCCTCGATCCTCGCTCGACGGCGAACTTCGAGTTGCGCGTTGGGCCAACGAATTATTCGTGGGACTATGGCGGCGTTCATTTCGTACAGTTTGTGTCCGAGTTGGGCTACCTGAGACCGAAGGCGCGCGAGCGACATGACGCTTGGCTGCGGGCAGACCTGAAAGCGATCGCCAAAGGCATGCCCGTGATCGCTGTCAGTCACTATCCCCTTGATCCCGCGTGGTTCGATCAGCGTCGCGGTGAAGGGATCAACGTCATCGCACAGATCGCCGCCCATTGGCACGTGGTCATGGCCGGCAGACGGGACGGTGTGCCTGTGCTGATTTGCGCTCCGGCACGCGGGAAAGACTGGGGAGCATATACACGAACCTACCGGCACGTGCACGTTTCGCCAGATGGTATTCGATCGGAACTTCGCGTTGCCGGACAGTACCAGCGTTTGAAGGCATTCGCTCCCGGTCCGACGACGGTTTTGGGATCTCAGCCGCTCGTTGTACTCGCCTACGACACGGCTCGAAAGGTCGCGTCGTTGCGTTGCCGATTCGTTAGCCCTGATGGAAAGACACAAACAGAACAGCTTGTTTCGAAAGGCGACTGGTCATGGTACGGGACGTTCCATCCTACATCGCCCGGCAAGTGGACGATCGACCTTGAAGCGACCGACGAAACCGGCCAAGTGTGGCGTCGCGGACAATCTGTGCTTGTCGAGCCTGATCGGTTCGCGAAGCCTAATGCCGACGTCGAGTTTCCTCGCATTCTTTCCGGACAACCGCCACGACGTGTTGAACGTGGCCCCCGTGCCCCGCTCTATCCGCTGTGGGTCAAGCACACAGGCGCCGCACATGTACTGCACAGTTCCCCGGTGGTTCACGACGGTCAAGTATACGTGGCCGTTACTAATCCGAACGCCGGATCGCCCATGGCCGGAGTATTGTGCCTGGATGCGAAAACGGGTGAAGAAGTTTGGCGCAGTGAATCAGAATTCGGCGATTTTCGCGGGGCCGTTGCTGTACATGACAACAAGGTCTTCGCCGTGACTGCCGAAAGCTGGGTGGTGGCGTATGACGCAGCTAACGGAAACACACTGTGGAGTCGCCCTATGCGAGAGGCCGATCGGCCGGGACGTCCATTGGCAATCAATCAGAATCCGCCGGTGCCAACCTCGCACGGATTGTTGGTCAGCGATTGGCAGAAACCGCAATTCTTGCTGGATTACGGCACTGGCAAACCGTTGGCGCAGCTTGATGGAAACGTCGGTTACTACGCAGCTTTCGCCACAGTGTTCGATGATGTGATGTATACCGCCTGTCGCGGCAGCGCGATCGCGTTGAAGATCCCCAACGGCGAAGTCGTTTGGAGAGCGGAAGAAACATCGCGGTCAACGTCCGCCGGTATCGTCGTCGACGGAAAATTCCTCTACGCGACGCAAGGCGGTCTCAAAGCAGTCGATGCAGCTGCGGGCCGACAACTCTGGCATGCTGGCGTTGCCAACAACGGCTATCAGAAGCCGATTCCCATCGTCTGGGACGATATCGTACTCGTGAATGGAACGAAGCCCACGGCCGTCGATCTGGACACGGGGAAGGTTGTATGGACCGTCGACTGCGGAAACGAAGCCGACCGTTTCATCCGTTCTCACCGTCACGTGCTGGCCGGGAGTTCCACGCCATTGATCGCCGGAGAATTAGCCTACTTTGGCCACGACGATACTTCGATTCGCGCGGTGAACAAGGACGGCAAGGTCGTCTGGGAACATCGACTCGGGACGCCTGTCAAGACGGCCCCAGCAATATCGGGAAACCTCCTATTCGTGCACGACTACGCGGGGAATTTCTGGTGCTTTTGCAGAACAGCATCGGTTGGTAGTTAGCAGAGCGTAGCCGACGAGCAGACCCGAAACGGAGCCACGGACCAAACACGGATGAAAGACCCCAGTGAACGTTGGGCTGCCACGTTTCTTCAGGTGTAGCCGGGATCGCAAATCCCGGCAGAATCGACCAGCCGTCGTTGGAAAACCGAACGGCGTGACTCAGGACCGTGTACAGGGGCGGAGCAGCTTTTCTTCCCTGCAGGTGCGTCGTTCGTTGACGGCGTGCCGTTGTCGGGCTAACCTTGAGGTCATCAGAAACTGAGTAGCAGATTTGCCACCGCACTAAAATTCCGTTGGCGCGGTGCAGGCGGTTGTGAGGCTAAGC
>CAZUAH010000666.1:0-7320 GCA_964617665.1 uncultured Pirellulaceae bacterium | reverse complement strand
CCGGCTGTCGATGCTGAAATGGGATCCCAAGGCTCAAGGATTGGTGTTTTTCTGCGGCAGCGATCCCGTGCAATACGTTGGCCTGAGGTATATATCGAGCAGCGAGGACGCAGGAAATCGGCTCTTACGAATGCAAGCGAAATGGCTGCACATCCGTGACCCAAGCACACTACCCGAAGCGCGGCGAATCAGTCCGAACTGCGTTGAGAGTCGAACACGAATAAACGTCTCGCCGCCAGAAATGGACAAGGGCCCCTGGAGGACGCTCTCTCCGGAATCCACGGGTATAAGTTTGCATTTCGCCTACTTGCCGTGGCTAGGCTTCTCCTGTCCCCGTGTGGCTATCATAGGCGATTCAGATCAGTAGGGTGCGTGCAACGCACCATAACACCTTGCGTAGGGTGCGTTGCACGCACCCTACGTCTACTACGCCCTGGACTGCCGCGAGGATGACTATGCCTGGTGCAATTCCAGCCCTCGTGGAGAACTGATACCCTCGGTCCACTTCGAGCGGCTTCGCGAGGGACTGGACGACTACCGGTACATGCTGACCCTGCAGCGGTTGGCCGAAGCGAAGCGAGATGCCGCTGCATTGAGCTTGATCCGAGATCGCCTTGCGGCATTTCGGCTGGGCCAGCGCGACCACGACGCCTTGTTCCCGAAATCCGACTGGCAGGTATATCGGCAAAAGCTTGCAGAAGCGATCGAGCGATTGCGATAGCAGCCGCGTCTGGATTTACGGCCTACGGTGCCAGCAGCAGGCGGCTGGGAGCTTGTAGATAGCCGATCACTTCGTTCAGGAAGCGCGCGGCTGCGCCGCCGTCGACCAGCCGATGGTCGTAGGACAGGCTGAGCGGCATCATCAGGCGGGCTGCGATCTCGTCGTTGTCCATCACCACGGGCATCTTGCGTGAACGCCCAACGAGCAAGATTGCGACTTCCGGCACGTTGATGATCGGCGTCGAATACGTGCCGCCGATCGCGCCGAGGTTGCTAATCGAAAACGTGCCACCACGGAGGTCTTCGATCGCAAATGTGTTGTTGCGGGCGTTCTCCGCGATTTCCGATAAGCCCCGTGCAATATCGGGAATCGTCATGCGATCGGCCCCACGCAGCGAGGGCACGACAAGACCACGTTCGGTGTCTACTGCAATGCCGATGTTGACGTAGTCTTTGTAAACGATCTGGCCGTTCTCCATGTCAATCGACGCATTCAGCAGCGGGTGCGACCTGAGAGACATTGCCACGGCTTTGATCAGGAAGCCCATCGAAGTGAGCTTGATGCCCTGAGCAACGTAGTCGGCCTTGCTGGACTGCCGAATGCGTTCCAATTCGGTAACGTCCGCGTCGTCGAAGTTGGTGACCCGCGGGCAGGTCTCCCACGACTGGTGCATCTTGGCCGCGATCGTGCGGCGGATCTTCGGCATGCGTTCGACGCGGATTGGGCCCCACGCATCGGTTGCTTGTTCTCCAGGGCCCTTCTTTGCGGCCTCGTCGGTCGCAGTGGCGGCAGCCTGACTGGCTTCGCGAACAGCCCCAAGAACGTCTTCGCGGGTGATCCTGTTGCCAGGTCCCGTGCCGGTTATTCGGTTGAGGTCCACGCCGACCTCACGAGCAAAGCGCCGGATTGCCGGGCCCGCGGCTATTTCTCGCGCCGGAACGGCGCTCTTCGGAATGATCGGAGTCGGTTGTGGCGCAGCCGCCGTTGCAACTGGTTGCGGTTCCGGTGCGCTTGCTGGCCCCGGTGGCGGTGCGGGTGCCTGCTCTGTCGCGGGCGACGGGCTGGCGGAGGCTGGCTCTGGTTCTGGCTCGGCAGGAGCCGCAGTCTCGGCCGCGGGAGTCTCAGCCGGTTTTGCAGGCTTCGTGGCTGCCTCCGTGGCCTCCAATGTGATTAAGACCGCTCCAACTGCAAGGCTCTGACCAGCCTCGACGTGGACCTTTGTCACTTTTCCGGCTTGCGGGCTGGGTATCTCGACTGTCGCTTTGTCAGTCTCCAGTTCCACGATGCCCTGTTCCTTGTCGATGAAGTCACCTTCGCCCACAAGGACATCCAGAACGTCGCCAGAATCAATGCCATCGCCTAGATCGGGGACTTTAACTTCGATGCTCATAGTACGCTTCGTCGTTGTTCGTTATCGGAATAGCCTACGCCGTAAACGGATCCTGTTTCTCGGGATCTACGTCCAATGCCTTAATTGCGTTGGCCACGGTCGCTGCATCCAGTTCGCCTCGCTGGAGCAAACCGTGCAGCGTGGCGATCGTGACGCTCTCTGCGTCCACTTCAAAATGCCTTCGCAATGCTTCGCGCGTCTCACTTCGTCCCATGCCATCACAACCGAGAACATGGAAATCGCCCGGGATCCACGGGCGGATCTGTTCGGCCACCGCTCGGACATAGTCGGAAGCGGATACAAACACGCCCTGCTCGCCATCGAGTGTCTCCTCGACATACGACCTGCGCGGCTTCTCGGTCGGATGCAGCATGTTCCAGCGTTCGCATTCGCGTGCTTCGCGAGACAGTTGCGAGTAGCTGGTAACGCTCCACACGTTGCTCGATATGTCGAACTTCTCGGCCAAAATCTCCTGGGCCCGCAACACGCATGGAAGGATCGCTCCGCTGCCAAGCAGATTCACCTTATGCGCGGCCCCATCGACGTCCGTCCTATTGACCTTGTACATGCCCTTAATGATACCTTCTTCCGCGCCCGGGGGCATTTCGGGCATCACATGAGCCTCGTTTTCCACCGTGATGTAGTAGATCGCGGTCTCGCCTTCAGCGTACAGTCTCTTGAGGCCGTCCATGATGATCACGGCCGTCTCGTACACGTATGCCGGATCGTACGCCCGCACCAAGGGGAACGCCGTGGCATTCAGCAAGCTGTGGCCGTCCTGATGCTGTAGTCCTTCGCCGTTCAGCGTCGTTCGGCCTGCCGTTCCACCGATCATGAACCCCTTCGCTCGCATATCGGACGCAGCCCAAATCAAGTCGCCGATGCGTTGGAAGCCGAACATCGAGTAGTAGATGAAGAAGGGAATCATGTTGATACCGTGCTGAGCGTACGAGATGCCTGCCGCGATGAAGGACGACATGGATCCTGCTTCCGTGATTCCTTCCTCCAGAATCTGCCCGTCTTGGGCCTCCTTGTAGTACATCAGTTGCTCGGAATCGACCGGCTCGTAGAGCTGGCCGGAATGTGCGTAAATGCCTACCTTGCGGAACATGCCTTCCATGCCAAATGTTCGAGATTCGTCCGGCACAATCGGCACGACGTACTTGCCGATTCTCTTGTCTCGGCACAATTTGTCCAACATGCGCACCACGCCCATGGTGGTGGACATCTCCTTGCCCTTGCTGCCGCCCAGGAAGTCACGGTATTCTTCGATTGTCGGCACTTCGATGTCGGGCGTCTTACATGACCGGTTGGGCACGTAGCCACCCAATGCTTCGCGGTGTTCGCGAAGATAGCGGATCTCGGGACTATCCTCCGGCGGGCGATAGAATGGCGCTTTGGCCACGTCTTCATCGGAAATGGGAATTCCGAACCGGCTGCGGAATTCACGCAGCTCTTCCTCGTTTGCCTTCTTCTTATTGTGAGCGATGTTTCGCCCCTCGCCCGTCTCGCCCAGACCGTAGCCCTTGATAGTCTTTGCCAGAATCACGGTGGGACGTCCCTCGGATTCCACCGCAATCTTGTAGGCGGCATGGACCTTTTCAGGGTCGTGACCGCCGCGTCGCATTCTCTCCAGTCGTTCGTCCGAGTACTTCTCAACAAGACTCAGCAACTCGGGATACTTGCCGAAGAAATGCTCTCGAATATACGAGCCGGGCATCGCCGTATACTTCTGATACTGGCCGTCGACGCATTCCTCCATTCGTTTAACCAATTGGCCCGTCTTGTCCTTCTCCAGAAGTGGATCCCAGTCGTCTCCCCAGATAACTTTGACGACGTTCCAGCCGGCGCCTCGGAAAATGGCTTCCAACTCTTGAATGATCTTGCCGTTGCCGCGTACCGGCCCGTCCAACCGCTGCAAGTTGCAGTTGATGACAAAGATCAGGTTGTCCAGCTTCTCGCGAGCCGCCAATGTGATCGCGCCAAGCGTCTCCGGTTCGTCACATTCGCCATCGCCCAGGAATGCCCACACTTTCTGATTGTTGGTGTCTTTCAATCCTCGGTCGCGCAAGTACTTGTTGAACCTAGCCTGATAGATGGCCATGATGGGCCCGAGCCCCATGGAAACAGTGGGGTACTCCCAGAAATCGGGCATCAGCCACGGGTGGGGGTAGGACGAAAGCCCGCCCCCAGGCTGTAATTCGCGGCGGAAGTTGTTCAGGTGCTCTTCAGTCAGGCGTCCTTCGACAAACGCCCTGGCGTACATACCAGGCGAGGCGTGCCCCTGGAAGTAGATTAGATCGCCGTCATAGCCGCTTTCGCCGCGTCCTCGGAAGAAGTGATTGAAAGCGACTTCGTACAATGTCGCGGCTGATGCGAACGTCGAGATGTGGCCGCCGATTCCGTCAAACTGCTTGTTGGCCCGCACGACCATCGCCATGGCGTTCCAACGTACGATGCTCTTGATACGCCGCTCCAATTCACGGTTACCTGGATAGACAGGCTGTCTCGGAATCGGAATGGTATTTATGTATGGCGTGTTCAACGCCGCGGGCAATTCGACGCCTTCTAACCGCGCCTTCTTCTCCAACGCTGAAAGCAGGTATTTCACCCGCTCCGGGCCCTTGCTGCGGAGCACGTATTCCAGCGATTCCAGCCACTCCGACGTCTCGGTTGGGTCGCTGTCATGCGTTTGGTCAACGAAGGTCTCTTCGGGTACGGCAACACCGGTTGCATCTGCCATGAACTGTACCTCTCGGTGATATCCTTCACGTTATGGGATCTGTCTACTGCACATTACTATGGGACAAGATCCTATGGCAATAAGACTAGAATGACATCCTGCCCGCGCAAATACCCGCTGGGACATTCTACCATGTAACCGCGGCGGGAAGACTGGCCAAGGTCAGAAGTATCCCGTCGATCCGTCCAGCCGTAATTGCCCAGTATCGCCGGCAATAAGCGGACCTAAATACCTGCTTCTCAGCCTCTAGCGTCGCGGTTTGTAGATCTCGGTTGCGGTTCCGAAAAACACCTCGCCGGCGTTCATCAGAGTTTCGCTGAACGTCGGATGCGGATGCACTGTTTCGGTGATGTCACGCACTTCGCATCCCATCTCGATGGCAAGCACCGCTTCGGAGATCAACTCGCCGGCTCCGGGACCGACGATCCCGCACCCGAGGACTCGTTCGGTATCGGGATCGACAAGTAATTTCGTCAACCCTTCGATGCGCCCCAGCGCTTGTCCGCGACCGCTGGCAGCCCAAGGGTAGATGGCCACCTCAACCTTACGGCCCTCGCTTTTCGCCTGTTCGTCGGTGAGCCCCGCCCACGCAATCTCGGGATCCGTGAACACGACTGCGGGGATCGCCGCCTTGTCGAATTCTGCCGCTTTGCCCAGTACGGATTCTACAGCCACCTTTGCCTCGTGAGCGGCCTTATGAGCCAGCATCGGCTCGCCCGCCACATCGCCGATTGCCAATACGGTCGGATCGGCCGTGCGCTGCTGCTTGTCGCACACGACAAAACCGAGTTCGTTCACTTGAACCTGCGTGTTCTCCAAACCGATGTCGCTGCTGGCTGGGCGACGCCCTACGGAAACAAGCACTCGATCGTAATGTTCAACGCCGTATTTGGCCGGCCCCTCGAAAGCTACCTCGACCTTGTCATCCCGGAGACCCAGCGAACCTACCTTAGTCTCCAGGTAGATACGATCATCGAACAACTGCTTCAAGCGCTTTTGCAGCGGACGAACCAAGTCGCGATCCGCCCCCGGCAACAGGCCGTCTGTCAGTTCCACGACGCTGACCTCCGACCCGAGGTGGGCGTACACGCTGCCCATCTCCAAGCCGATATAGCCGCCGCCAATCACCAGCAGCCGTTCTGGAATGTCCGCCAGCCGGAGTGCACGAGTCGAGTCCATAATCCGGTCCGACCCCAGATCAAACACCTGCGGCATTGTGGGAATCGAGCCCGTGGCAAGAATCAGATGATCAAACGTGATTTGACCGTCTTCGGGAATCGAGCGATCATCGCCTTCCAGGCGTAGCGTCGTTGAGTTCTCGAAAACGCCCTTCGCTTTGATGACTTGCACTTTGCGGCGTTTGGCCAACTGCGCCAAGCCGCCTGACAGAGTCGCTAGGACCTTCTCTTTGCGAGCCCTAACCTTGTCCAAGTCGATGTTTGGCTTTGGGTACTCGACGCCCCACGACTCGCGCAGTTCATCCACTTCAGAAATCACGCGCGACACGTGGAGCAAGGCTTTCGAGGGAATGCAACCGCGAAGCAGGCACGTTCCGCCCAGTCGCGAATCGGCTTCGACAATTGTGACCTCGACGCCGGCGTCGGCGGCCATGAAAGCCGCAGCATAACCACCCGGACCACCGCCTAGCACTACCAGTTGTGAATGCATGACTATCGTGGGACTATTTGTTCAGAAGTAGAAGATTCAAGAACCATGAAAAAGGAAACCCGGCTTTCCGTAAAGCCGGGCTTTATTGTTCTTGGCCACGATCGTACCGCGAATCCAGGTTCAGCCAAATCGAAGTACCGCTACTGGGCACTTCACTCAATCGGCGGGAGTCCCATCGCTACCGCGACAGCAACTCGATCACCATGTTGACCTGGCTGGCGTCCAGCGGCACGCTTACATCGGCGGCTGCGGGCAGACCTTGGACTGTGGCACGCAACGTCTCCGCATCGAACGTAATCCAGTCCATCGATTCGCCAGAACTCTCCTCGCTGGCGTCTCGATAAAGACTCAGCAGGCCTTCCTTCGCACGAACGGTGATCACATCCCCGGGTCGCAACAAATACGACGGTGCGGTTACCTTGACGCCATTCACCTGGAAATGACCATGCGTGATGCCTTGACGAGCCTGGGGGCGTGTCTTGGTGAATCCAGCTCGCCGAATCACGTTGTCCAAACGCCGCTCGCACAACAACAAGAGCATCTCGCCCGTGTCGCCCTTCTTGTGCGTGACGGAGTTGAAGAGACGACGCAACTGCCGCTCGCCGAGTCCGTAGTAGTGCTTGATCTTTTGTTTCTGCCTCAGCGCAACGCCATAGTTGGACGGTCTGCGCGGCCGTGTGTGCATGCCTGGCGGGGCTTCCCGCCGTTCGGCGGCGCGAACTGCGCCCGTGGTCTCGTAGATCAGTGACCCCAAGCGGCGATTGATTCTCGCCTTTGGACCATTGTAACGACCCATGC
>CAZUAH010000665.1:0-7338 GCA_964617665.1 uncultured Pirellulaceae bacterium | reverse complement strand
TCGCCCCTATTCTAGTACCTGCCCCCGCCGCCGCCTTATTTATGCGTGAGCTGAGTAGGCGATTCTCACCGGGTGCGGCTGCGCCGCTGGCGACTCCGCCGATCACCGGAATTGCCGGTTGCTTGTCATTCATCTGCTCCAGTAACAACTCGACGGGGAATGAGAACGGTTCGCCAAGGACCAGCAGCGACGCATCCGCGGGCCAGCTATCCAGCAACTCGTCCGGCCAGCCGAGAATGCTGCCACCTTCCGACGTGCGCTCGAAGGTCAGGTGTATCGGAAGTGGTTCAGTACCCAGCAGCTTGGCGATCCATAGCGACAGGGCCGTATCGCCTTCGACTTCGCGGCCCACGCCGACAATCGACTCGCCCGTGCAGCCCACTAACCGATCCGTACCGAGGCGGTCGCAGACTTCACCTGCAATGTGATCGCAGAGTTCGGCTCGATCGGCCGACACGAACACCACGGCCAGGTTCGGCTGAGCATCCAACTGGCTCAGGGCATCATCACAGACTTCGCGAATAGCCGCATTGACGTTCGGAGCCGTGGACAGTGCGGAGGCAAACCGACAAGAATCGTTGGACGAAGAATCGCTCATTATTTCGAGGTCACAGAGAGTCGAATGATCGTTCGGTAATGGGGCGACGAATGCCCCTTCGCAGGGCGGCTGGGCCGCCAGCCAAATGCGAGCTGCCGCTCGGTTAGCAATAGCCCGCTCCCGTTGGTCGCTGACTTTGTGAAAAAGTCAACGATCTTCGGCGTTAGTGGCACATAGGAGAATTCATGATACACGCTGGTCACATACCCATCCATGCCCCGTCGAATATGCGTGTTGCCGTTTTGCATCATGACCATTTTCCGCAACGTCCGCGCGCGATCAGCGTAGTGCGGCTGCCACGCGGCGTTGAGGTAACTGCCTGCCAGAAAGAACGTTACGCATAGTCGCTTGGTTGTGAATGTTCCCGGCGCGCGGTTTGCCAAAACATCTCTCACCATCGCATCTTGGCCAACCGGCGATCCGCATCCGGGAGAGTATTCATGTATCGAGCCTTCTCTACGTTGTGTCCCAGAATCAGAATTGGAGCGGCCGTTTTGCTGATCCTTTCGACGGCGGGTCTGAAAATTTACGCCGCCGACGAGATCCGCGTCTGGGTTGAAAGCGGTCGTGATTTCTCGGGCCAAGTAGACCAGCGCACTGATGATGATTCGCTCTGGGTGCGCCTTTCAGCAACCGGGATCGAAGTGATCCGCCCCATCAAATGGGAGCGGATTACGCAAGCCGAACGTGAGGGTAATCGGCTGAGCGTGACAGAGTTGAAGCAGTTGGCGGCCGAGCTGAAGTCGCCTTCACCAATCGAAGCCACGCGGTCGAGCCATATCGAAGGGAACAAGATCGTCATGATCGGCAATCGCGACACTTCGACGGAGACGAAAGACATTCTGTCGAGAGACAGCCGCCCAGTGGCTGGCCCCGTTCGCTCTGTGGACTTCGACGTACAGATTGACAACTGGGACGGCGATGTCGAACCAGACGGCCTGTTTGTTCGCGTCTTTCCCCTGGACGCGTACGGTGCAGTGACGCCTGTCGATGGCACTCTGTCCGTGGAGCTGAGCGTTCCGCGCCGGCGCGAATTCGGTCACGTGCCTCACGGGCGCGGGACGTCAGTCGACCGGGTTGGACGTTGGTCACGATCAATTCGCGACAAGGATTTGCGCGCATCCGGAATCGTGCTCAAGCTACCTTTCCAAGCCGTACATCCCGAGTTCGATAACGACGTGTGGAGTCACGGTTTTGTCCACTTGCGTCTGGTTGTTCCGGGACACGGCGTCTTCGAGGACTCGGTGGACGGCGTACGCGTCCGAGAGTTTGCCCCGTTTCGTGACTATATGCAGAGTCTCACGGGACGTCGCCACTTCTCCCACGAGAGGACCGGACGCGGGAAACGGTAGGACCCTCGGGTATCAATCCGGCAAGTCACCGTACTTGCACGCGAACTGGTACAGGATTTCGGTAGCGGCGTGCAACTGCTCGATGGCGACCCATTCGTCAGCCGTGTGGGCTTGCTTGATCGAACCGGGACCGAATACCACGGTGGGAATGCCGGCTGAATAGAAAGCCGGTCCGTCGGTTCCGTAGGGCACACCAATGCACTGGCCGGAGCCACCGTGCTGGCGACTAGTTTCGCTCAAGCCAGCGGCTAAAGCCGCGTTCAGATCGTCCTTCAAACCACGCATCGCCAGTTGCGGTTCGCCGTGTTCGACCGGTAACGAGTCGCCCACTTCGTCGGCCACGAATGCCTTGGCGTGTTCGAGGGCTGATATCGGGTCCTCGTCGGGCAGCAGACGCCGGTCAATCTCGATCGTGCAGCGGTCCGGCACCGTATTGACGCTGATTCCGCCGGTAATGATACCGACACTCAGCGTAGGATTGCCAACAAGCGGGTGATGGCCGATTTCGAGAACCACATCGCGAGCGTACTTCTCCAAAGCGGTCAAGACCCGGGCCATGTGATAGATCGCATTGTCGCCTGACTCCGGCTGCGAACTATGAGCAGCGCGACCGCTCGTGTGGCAACACCATCGCACCGCGCCTTTGTGCGCCACAACCACGTCCAACTCTGTAGGCTCGGCCACGACGACCGCGTCCGGGGCTCGCGGGATCAACCCGTCCGCACCACTCTCCCAGAGCGTCGGCATCTGCGAAGCGCCGGTGAATCCGTATTCTTCGTTTACCGAACATGCCATCACGACCGTGGGCAAGCCGACGAGGCGTTCTTCGGCCAATCGTGACAATGCCGCAAGGATGCAAGCCATCCCGCCTTTCACGTCGCACGATCCCCGTCCGTACAGGCGACCGTTGCTGATCTCCGGAGTCCAGGGCGGAATGGTCATTCCGTCCACCGGCACCGTATCCTGATGCACCTCGAACATCAGGATCTTGCCGCCTTCCTCGGGCGGGACGTCGCCATCCAGGCGAGCCAGGATGTTGTCCTCTTTTGGAGCGATCGTCTGCCGTTGCCAAGGCAATCCAAGCTGCTCGAACGCGCGCTGCAAATACTCCGTGACGCGGTGTTCGTAGAACTCACCCCCTGTGACATCGCGCCCCATGGGATTGACGCTGGGCAGCCGAACCAAGTCGCAAAGTGTTTCTACAACGTCTAGAGGCATCGTGAGAACCTCCGGTGCGCGAGGTGCATCTTACGGTTTGGAGGCGGGCAAATCGTCCTGAATCGTGTTGCCGCTACCGCCTACGACCTTCAGTGGCACAGAATTGCTGTCTGGACGATCATCTCGGATCAAGCAGTCGGTCACGCGGCTGTCGGTCACATCCTTCAGCAGCAGCCCAACATTGTCGCAGTCCAGAATTGTACAGTCCGTTATGTTGAATCTGCGACACTTCTCGATCAGCAATCCTGCCGGTTCGCGCCACACGTTGGTGATATGCAAGCCGGTAAGAGTGCAATCCTCGCTGTTACGGACAACTAGGCCGTTGTTGGCATCCAGCGAAACGCCGTAGGCGTAGCGAGGATTGCGGTCGAAGTTGTTCGGGCCAACAACGATGTTCGAGCAGTCTTCGATCAGCAAATTGTGCTTGAAGCCCATCCAGAACGTGTTGCCCGTGAGCGCCACGCCACGGCAGTCTTTCAAATGGACGTTCACCTGAACATCGCTCAGAACATTGCCCGTAATGGTCACGTTGCCCTCGCGAACCAGTTCCAACTTGCCGCTGGGTTCGCTGCGACCGATGATGCGGATATTGGCCGAGTCGGGCGACGGGTTGTTGTGCTGGATCGTGCAGCCGGTGATGGCCACCTCGCCCGTCCCATACTTGCTGTTCGTGCAGTCGATCAACACATTTGCGGTCGGCGGCGTTTCGGGGCTCATGTTGCTCTCCAAATCGCAACCCGTGATGTGGATATTTCGCACGTTGCCGGCCCGGGCTACAACGCCGCCGCCCGCGTTGTAGCTGATGTGGCTGTTCGAGATGTTCGATTGGTGCAGATTGACATCGTCGTAATAGATGCCGACACCGCGGTTCTCGTAGATGTGACAATCCGCAACAATCACATTGCGGTTGTTCTCGACCAGATGGATTCCGTGCAGCACGCCGCGGATGTGTGTGCGGCTGACGGTCAACTGCATCGTTCCCACGGCCTGGATGCCGATGGCATCAGGATGTTCGCCCGTGATCCCCAAGCCGTCAGTGCACGGCATGCGTTGGCGGTCCCAGACCTCCGGCGTGAAGCCCTTCGGGTCGGCTGATCGGAAATGCGTACCCACGAACTTTAGTGCAGGGCCGGGGCCGGTCATTTCGATGCGTGCCACCCCGTCTCCTGTGAATGAGGTGTAGCCCACGCGATCCAACTCGATCACGATCGGCTTGGTGATGCGGTAGACACCCTTGGGTAAACGCACACAGCCGATGCCCGAGTCTACGGCCTTCTGGATCGCCGTCGTATCATCGGCCTTGCCGTCGCCAATCGCACCAAATGCCCGCACACCCGAATCGGCCGTTGACGGTACCGGCACATCCGTATCGGTTCGTACGGTCTGACTGAGGGCAAAGGCGACCAAGCCGACCAACAGCAGAGACAGCGGCGCAAGTCTCGACACTCGATGCATTGTTGTATCCCTCCATTTCCACCGAACGGCCATTACGGTATCGGGAAAACAACGGCTAGCCAATCAGACGGATCGCTCACTCATTCTCCAGCTCTTAGCTGCCTATTCGAATCCGCTAGGCAGTGACGTGGGGGCCAGCGAATTCAGGGCGGCAACGAATTGGGCGGACGAAGTACGCCCGATTCCGATTCATAAATCCTTGGCGACTGGCAATTAAGAACTGTCGAGTTGACGCGTATTGATGTTAATGTTTCATAAATATGCCATGTTTTGATAGATTTTCGGCACTGAACAATTGTGTTCTGTCGGTAGTGTGCGCATAATTGAGCTGGTTTCACTACGGGTACGCGAAAACGGGGGAAATCGCATGCCTTCGCAGATTATTGCCGACCAGCGACGCACGCGGCTTTCGGAACTTGTGCGACAGCACGGGTTTGCGGCATTGCCCGATTTGGCAAATGAGCTGGAAGTTTCCGAGTCAACCGTTAGGCGTGACCTAGACTATTTAGAGGAAACTGGTGTCGCTAGGCGTACGCATGGAGGTGTGTGCTATACCGGCCCATCGCCAAAACTACCGCATTTTGACCATCGCCAATCGGTCCAGTGGGACAGGAAGCGACAGATTGCGGCCGCGGCGGGAAAGCTGGTGGAAGACGGCGACACGATACTGCTGGATGGCGGTAGCACCACGTACGAGTTGGCCCAGGTGCTGGTCGACAGGCCCTTGCAAGTGGTCACCAACTCGCTGCCGGTTGCCACGCTGATCAGCGCCTACGACAACGTCGATCTGGTATTGATCGGCGGGTACGTACATAGCCGGACTGGCGTTTCGCTGGGGCCTTATGCCAACGAAATGCTGGCTGAACTGAATGTGCGACGAGCGATACTGAGTGTCGCAGGAGTCAACGACCGTTGGTACTACAACAGCAACCTGCTGTTGGTCGAAACCGAGCGGGCGATGATGAAAACGGCGGACGAAGTAGTCGTTGTTGCCGACAGCACCAAGTTCGGCCGGACCAGCCTCGCACGCCTGTGCGAGTTGGGGGAAATCGACGTTCTGGTAACGGATGACGAGATCGACAACGAATGGAAGACGAAACTGACCGAATCCGGTGTGCGAGTGATCGTGGCCGGGTCGGAAGACAACAAAGACGAGACTTAGTTGGGATCAGTCAAACATGACAGTGGCTACAACGATTGATCGTAGCGTCGTCGAACGAATCGTTCGCGACATTGTGTTGCAGCAGGCAGGCAGCGACACGGCGAGTGGTGATCCGCAAGAGTATGAACCGAACTTGGTCATCAGTATTTCGGCAAGGCACGTACACCTGACCGACGCGGACGTGGAGAAGCTGTTCGGCCCGGGTCACAAACTCACGCCCATGAAGCCGCTGTATCAGGACGGCTTCTACGCGGCCGAGGAGACGGTGATGGTCGTAGGGCCGCGTCGCCGGATGCTACCGACGGTTCGGATCCTTGGCCCCACGCGATCGAAGAGTCAGGTGGAATTGGCATACACGGATTCCATTTCGCTGGGACTCGAGTTGCCGGTGCGGCACAGCGGTGACATCGCTGGATCGCCGGGTTGCGTATTGGTTGGGCCGAAGGGCGTGGTTGAAATGAAAGAAGGGGTCATGCGTGCTGCACGGCACGTGCACATGAGCCCTCGCGACGCCGAATACTACGGTGTCGAAACGGGCGATTTCATGGACCTGCGGGTCGAATCGCCGCAGTGCTCGATGGTTCTGGGAGAACTGAAGGTACGAGCGGAGGAAGGAATTAAACTAGAGGTACACCTCGACACGGACGAAGGCAACGCCTGCAACTTGGACAAGGCGACGAAGGTCGAACTGTTCAAGCAGGAGCCTTGTGCGTGCGGGAAAGGGTAGTCGTTTGGGTCGGGGAGGACCTGACCCGTTGAGTGTTTCCGTTTCATTTTTTGTCTGGAGAGATAGCAACATGGCTAAGGCTCTAGAAGCGTTGGGCATGATCGAGACCAAAGGATTTGTGTGTTTGGTCGAAGCCACCGACGCAATGCTGAAAGCTGCCGACGTTCAGTTCCACGGTTGGGACAAGGTGGGTAGCGGGATGGTGTCGGCATTCGTGACCGGCGACGTAGCGGCCGTCAAAGCCGCGACCGACGCGGGCGCCAATGCTGCCAGTCGAGTTGGCGAAGTGGTTAGCGTGCAAGTCATCCCTCGTCCGCACGAGGACTTGGGCATTGTGTTGCCGCCGCCGCTGAAGCGAACCGGCTCGTCAAAGTAACGTGTAGTGCACAAACCTGGTATCAACAAGGATTACGGAACGATGCAAAGTGCAATTGGTCTAGTAGAAACGAGAGGCCTGCTCGGGCTGGTCGAAGCGACCGATGCGATGGCCAAAGCGGCTAATGTCGAGATCGTCAAACGAGTCGGCATCGGCGGTGGTCTAGTGACCACGGTCGTCAAAGGCGACGTGGGTAGCGTCCGCGCAGCCGTTGAAGCCGGCGCCAACGCAGCCAGTCAGTCGGGTGAATTGATGAGCAGCCACATAATTCCTCGTCCGGCCGACGGTCTTGTCGCTGCGTTCCTGTCGTAGTGACACAATGTTCAACCTCGGGTGGCTCCAATGGAAAAAGCTGGGAAGCTTGAGAGTACGGAAAGTCCGCAAATGGAGTGAATGATCATGAAGATCCTGGTTGCCAATCTTGGTTCGACGAGCTTCAAGTACCGTTTG
>CAZUAH010000664.1:0-7353 GCA_964617665.1 uncultured Pirellulaceae bacterium | reverse complement strand
ACCGGGTATTGGCCAATGCCTGCGTGACCGTTCCTTCCACCTCAAAGGCTTCGTCGTTCTTGGGCATAGAGTTACGTTTTCCTAATCTCAACGGCAAAGGGATTCTCAACTTCCATCCAATATAGCATTGTTGGCCGGGACTTTGAAAGTGCTGTCACGGTGCGAGACAGCAGGAATCGCTGTCATAACGGACATTGGATCGGCATGTCACTCGTGGCATGGGCCAACAGCGCCCTACATTTTTCTTGCGTTGTTGATTATCCTAGAATGCGGTCGAACTGATATCGGATACCAATCCGGAGGGAGCTTAGAATGACGTGCCGCGGAGTCCGTGGAGCGACTGTCGCTGAGACAAACACGAGTGAGGACATCCTGACGGCCGCGCGTCAATTGCTGGCGTTGATGATCCGCTTGAACGGAATCGAGTCGGAAGATGTGGCCAGTGCCATATTCACGGTTACGCCAGATTTAGACGCTGAATTCCCTGCGTTTGCTGCGCGTCAGTTGGGTTGGATACATGTACCGCTGTTGTGCAGCTATGAAATCAGTGTACCCGGATCGCTGAAGAGCTGCGTGCGCATTTTGGTGAATTGGAATACACCGAAGAGCCAGAGTGAAATCGTTCACGTCTACATCAAGGACGCCAAAAGCCTGCGTCCCGACTTGAGTCAGTTGCCACCCGTCGACTACGAAGAACTCGAGACATGGATTGCCGAATACATGGCAGGTCACGATGTGTCCACGTGGCCAGAAGAGGCGGGCAAGTAGATTAGACCGTCCGGAGGACGAGGTCAGGCCACGACGGCTTCGGCTGAAGCGTTTGCCCGGAGCACCTGCCATAGTCGCGCGAGCCCCTGTACGCTGGTCCTTGAGAGCGATTCCTTAGAATACGCCTCCGCGCAATACAGGTCAGCCAGAGTTCGGGCCTCCGCCCCAACCAGTGCCGCGCGAGCAGCCACGTGACTGGCGAATTCGTGCGGAGTCTGCTCGGCACCTCGCTCGCAGCCGTGTTCGCGAGCCCACGCTTCCACTGCTTCGAAAGTATAGGCCACCAACTGCTGTGGCGTGTAGCTGGCTGCAGTCCCCGTGGTGAACGGATCGGCATAGTCGGCAAACGGGCGTGGCGGTGGAGGCAGTTCTGCAGCGGCGGCTTCTGCACTCGCTTGTGCCGCTCGTCGACCGCCGAACAGGCGATCCAGCAATTCACGAATGGACTGGATAAAACCGGTAATGGCCGCGAGCACTTGTGTCCTGTAACGCCACACGAAGTAGCCGATGATCGCCAGAAAAATGAGCCAGTACAGAACCTTCAGCATCTGCGGGATTCCGCCAGTTAAGCTGTTCAGCATTCTCGATGGGCTGAACCTGGACGAATCGGATTGCGTGTCGCTCTGACGTCCGCTTTGCGATTGTTCCTGATCCTCAGATTCCGAGGCCTCTGTGCCTGTGCGATTTTGGCCATCGGATTCGTCCTGTGATCCCTCAGCTTCGTCGTGCTCGGTCGACTCTTCGCTGTCATTCTCGCCGGGTTCGCCCGTTGACGAGTCCCCCGGATCCTCTCGGTTCCCCTGGGAGTCCTTGCTTTGGGATTCTCCTGAATCCTTGCGGTTTCCCTGATCCTGCTTGTTCCCTGACTCACCACCGTCCTGTTTGCCTTCTCCGTCCCGTTTGGGACCCTTGTGGTCATTCTCGCTATTTCCCTGCGAGCCATCCTTTGACTCGGTTTCTCCGCCCGAGCCTTTCGAACCGGTCTTGCCGCCTTTGCGTTTGGCGTTCTTGCCGGAAGCCTCTCCATCCGTCGCCTCCTCATCGACGGACGCCGATCGCGACTCTCCGTGTTCATCGTGGACGCCGTCCGAACCGATCGCGTGCCGATTGGGTTGCAGGTCCTCGGGAGAGCCAACCTGGAGCGAGATGTCGGTCACCGAGTATGCGGGATTTGGACGCGGCAGCACGTTACATGCGATCAGTAGTGCAACGATCATCACCGTTCCAACACATAGCCACACGCCTGCCATCTCGATTGGCATCTCGAGACGCCGTTGACGAAGATAACGTCGCAACCCCAGGAAGCTGGTCGTCATGAGCAGGCCAAGCCCGCTGGCAACATATGTGGTCAGGAGCCAAAAAGCACTTCGGCGGCTTTCCACATCACCTACGGGGATGAACCGCTGCCCAATACCGAACAACGGCAACGCCACCAACGAGAAATAGACCACCCAGACGCCTGGCGAGTGCGGGCGGCGTCGGCGTTCGAGGAATTTGTTCCAGAGGTCTAGTGGTTTGATTTCGCGCGAGGATGTTCCGTCCAGGTCTTCGTCGCGGGCCGCCTCGCCAGCCGATTCTCCGGCCGTAGCTCGGTCCAATCCCGCCGTCTGCAACAGACCTTCGCCTGATGCGTCTTTGCGTTCGTCGATAACCGTACAATCCCAGGTGAGTCTGTCTGCGCACCACCAAATGAGAGCGATCATGCCAATGTTCATGACCGTACTCAGCCCGGCCAACGGACCTGAGAACTCCACAAACTTGAAGACAGCCAGCAACGTCACAAGCCCGAGCGGAGCCGCGAAAAACAGCGCGTATTCGCGACCTTCCTCGATGGAGATTCGCCCAATCAGAACGGTGGCCATGACGAACAGGCCAAAGATCCACTGCAGCCGTCCGTGATATGAGCCCTGGTAGAATACTTCCAGCAAGAAAAAGACCAAGCTTCCAATTAGCAGCATGATCAGCGCTGGACTGATGGCAATGACGACGTAGTCGGTCAATGTTTTCCGCAGTCGGGCCATACGTGTTCGCCTTTTCCTACCTCTAATCTAACGAACGCGTTGCTCTACTACAATCAAGACTCGACTTTGATGATGACCGCCGTAAGATCGTCGTCCAGTGTCTCTTCTTGCACGAACTCCCGCACGGCTTGATAGAGACGTTTGATCATGATACTGGCTGGTTCAGCCATGTTGGCGCGAATTACATCGAGCACATGCCCCCAATCGAAGTACCCGCGATCAAGTGACCGTGCCTCCAAGAAGCCATCGGTAAGAAGCAGGACGGTATCGCCGGGCTCGAGAATGACCGGCGGGCCGGCGGGGAATTCAGCGTCAAGCGTGATGGCCAACGGAAGACCGGTGCTCTTCAATTCCGCCCTCACTTGGCCTGAACGATCCAGCACATAGCCGGATGGATGCCCTGCGCTGGTGTACGAAAACGAGCGCGTCTGCAAATCCAATCGCCCCAAGAACATCGTCACGAAGTTCTTGGCGTTGGTGCCTTCAACGAGTGCACGGTTCAGCAGGCACATCACCTCCTCGACGTCGTCATTCGTCCGCACCAGCGATCGCAAATGGCCGCTGGTCGCAGCCATCAACAGAGCGGGGCCAAATCCGTGCCCCGATACGTCGCCGACGGCAAAGCCGATCGATCCGTCCGCCATTGTCAGATAATCGAAGTAGTCGCCCGCCGCGAATTGGGCTGGACTCAAGTCCCCAGCGACGTCCAATCCATCTAGGTTGGGAGCACACTGTGGTAAAAGGCCCTCTTGAATATCCTGGGCCACCGACAGGCGGACTTCGTGCTCTCGTAGCTCCTTTTGCGTGCGTTGTATTTCCGTGATGTCAACGGTTGACACGCGCACGCAAGACAAAGTCTGTTCGTATCCGGGAGCGACGGTCCACCGTAACGCTACGTCTCTATCCACACCCGTGAAAGTCCGAGCAATGGTCTGGCACTCATACTTCGTCGCGCCTTCCGCGATTGCGATCAACTCGTCGCGGAACCGATCGCGGGATGATTCGTCGAACGAAGCGGCAAAGCGCTCCCGAAAATCGTCTTTGCTCTTCGCGCCATACAGCTCCAACGTAGCCGTATTGGCATCAGTCACTTCTACCCTTTCAGCGCACTCGCTGACCGCCTCCGGGTGGTTCTCGAAATGTGTCCTAAAATCCTCGATCCCGGTATTGCGCAAGCCGTCGATGTAGTGCTTGACGTCCGAGAAGTCCTCCTCGCGCAGCGGCACCGGCGAATCCTCGAACAGGCTCTTGTACCGGGATTCGCTTTCCCTGATCTTGCGCCGCGTCTGCTCGCGTTCGGTAATGTCCCGAATAATGCCGCCAATGCTGACCACCTTGTCCTCAGTATCCCGGATAGGGAACATAGAGAGCGAGACATCGATCTGCCTGTCGTCGTCGAGTCTGCGCATCACTCCGACTTGGCTGACGTTCTCGCCGTGTTTCACCTGGTTCAGGACGGCGATCACATTTTCGCGTTCTTCCTGCGGTGCCAGCATAGAAACGTGTTGCCCAATCGCAACGCCGGCCCGACATCCAAATATCTTCTCGCCCCCGGCATTCAAACCAAGTATGATCCCGTCAAAATCCATGCTGATGATAGCGTCCTCGGTCGACCGCGCAATGCCTTCCAGTTGCGCTCGTTCGCCCTCAGCCTGCTTCTGGCGTGTCAGGTCGCGCAGCACGACTAGATGGGCCGCGCGTCCCTCCCACGACACGCCGGCGGACTGCATTTCCACCGGTACTTTCCGGCCATCGCTGTGGGAAATCTCCATCTCCGTCGGTTCGCTGGTCCCGACAGGAAAGCCGAACGAAGCGTGCAGCAGTTCATCCATCGGGCGCCCGAAGAGGGCCTCGGCTGCGGGGTTCAAGAACCGCATGGTGCCAGCACTGTCCACCACGATCATGCCGTCAATGTTGCCGGTAATCATGCTGCGCAGATTCTGCTCGCTGGCACGAACGAGCGTCAATGCCCGTGCGAGTTTGGCCTTCGTTCTCTGTCTGGCAATCGAATAGCGTATCGCGCGCACCAAAAGGTTGCGGTCGAATTGCGCCTTGACCAGGTAATCCTGTGCTCCCTCTCGGACTGCCTGGATCGCAGTGGATTCATCATCAATTCCGCTGAGCACGACAATCGGCGTCAGCGGAACGCGCGAGTGCACTCGACGAAATGTCTCCAGACCATCACAGTCAGGCAGAAGGAGATCGAGCAACACGACGTCAAAATCGTGGTCGTCCAGGCACTTCAAACCCGTGGCCAAATCCTCCGCTCGCATGGGGCGGAAGTCGACGCCTTTGGCCTTGTTCAGGAAATGAAGAATGACTCGGTAATCGATTGGGCTGTCTTCGATTACCAGTACGCTGCGCTGTCTGAGTTGTTTGTTTGGATCCCGGGAGATGGAATCTACAGGTAGGAAATCCGACGAGGAGTCTTCCTCAACCGAGTATCGAACGCTCATTCCGTGCCCTCCATGATCTGTTTTTGATCCGGTGGGCTGCCTGTTCAACCTCCCGTTGTGACTTCCCGTCACGAGCGACCGAACACGCAGGGACACGAGTAATTACAGCGCCAAGGAGCTATTCCCTGCCATATGTGGCGTTTCCACTCCGATGTAGTAATTAACTTTTCCCCAATATACACATGTGTCGGAGCTTATGCAAGTCTTGCAGCCAAGTTTGAGGCGGAAGGCTCTGAACACGGACAATAGAAACCGCTGGTCCGACTCTGTATTTGCGGCGCCCAATGCGTCAGGCAACGACAGCGAGTTCGGCATCGCCCAGCGACTACGTCCAGTCGAGGAACAAAAGGGGAAGCCTCATAGACTCCAGCCGGCCAGTCATGCGTCCGGCTGACATTTGACCACGAGCAAAGTGACATCATCCTTTTGTGTCTCGCGTCCCGAAAACTCCTGAATGGTGTGATATAGAGCGTCAATGATGTCGCTTGCACTCCTGGTTTGATTGGCTCGAACGACTTCCAGCACTTCTTCTTCCTCGAAGTACTTGCCTGCAGGCGACTTCGCCTCCAGTACCCCGTCCGTCAGCAGGACGAGTGTGTCGCCCGGCTCTAACCGGACGGATGTCCCCGCGGGGAAGTCAGCGTCGCCATCGATGGCCAGCGGGATTGACGTGCTTGGCAACCGCGCCTTCTCTGCACCAGAACGATCCAAGACGAATCCAGTGCGGTGTCCGGCGCTGGCATAGGTGAGAGTGTTGGTTTGACCATCCAGGCGAGCGAGTAGGAATGTAACGTAGTATTCGGCCGCGGTCCTTTCGGCAAGGGCACTGTTTAGGAGACTCATGATTCCCTCGATGTCCGTACTCACTTGCACCAAAGAACGCAAGTGAGCGCAGGTCGCAGCCATCAGCAACGCCGGCCCAAATCCGTGTCCCGACACGTCACCCACGGCAAGGCACAATGCTCCGTCGGACATGGGCAGATAATCGAAACAGTCACCGGCCGCCAATTCCGCGGGATACAACGCTCCAGCGATATCAAAGCCCGCAAATGTTGGCGGTTCCTGTGGAAGAAACTGTTGCTGGATCTCCTGCGCTATTTCCAGTTGCACCAACCGTTCTTCTCGTTCTTCTTCGGCCTGCTTCTGAAACGTCAGATCACGCAACGTGGCCAGAAGGGCGGGCTTCCGCTTCCATTCGACCTCGATTCCGCGCATTTCAACCGGCACTTTCACGCCGTCGCTTCGGGTGATCTCGATTTCGATTGATTCGCAGGACATTACGGGAAAGCCGAATGGTGCCCCCAGGAGTTCTTTGGCCGAACGCCCAAAAAGGGCCTCCGCCGCGGGGTTTAAGAACTGGATGACTCCGTGCTTGTCCACAACGGCCATGCCGTCCATGTTGTTCGCTATCACGCTTCGCAAGTTCGCGGACGTTGCCCGCACCTCGTGAAGAGTTTGGGTCAGTTTCTTCTGCGCTCTGTTGCGAGTTATGGCATAGCGTATCGAACGGACCAACAGGTCTCTGTCCAGTTTGTCCTTCACCAGAAAGTCTTGTGCGCCCTCTCTGGCCGCCTGCACCGCAAGAGACTGGTCGTCAAGACCGGTCAGCACGACGATCGGTGTGTGTCGGGCGTGGAAGTGCATCTTTTGGAAGGTTTCGATTCCTCGGCTGTCTGGAAGCAGAAGGTCCAGCAACACGAGATCAATGTCCTCAGCGAAGAAAAGCTCCAAGCCATCTTCGAGTCGAATCGTATGGCTTAGCCTGAAATCAATACCCGGTACATCCTGCAGGAAGTGCTCGATAAGGCCGTAGTCCGCTGGATTGTCCTCGATCACTAGAACGTGGCATTGCCTGTTCTTCTTGTCCGTTTGTTCAGGCGCAGCAGGAGCTAGGAAGGATACTGACGAATCAGAGGATTCGTCATCGCTAAACGAAGTTTGGTCGGTCATTGCGTATGTCCTGTCACAGAGACCCCTGCAAATCTAGTCCGGATGTTACCTTTTCGGGAAGAGTGAAATGAAACGTGGTTCCCTTTCCGGGCACGGACTCGAACCAGACTTGACCACCATGTCGATCGACGATCTTCTTGCAGATCGCGAGTCCAATG
>CAZUAH010000663.1:0-7357 GCA_964617665.1 uncultured Pirellulaceae bacterium | reverse complement strand
TGCAGCCGCCGAGCTGTTTACACAACTCGGCTCCGGCTTTCGGCACAAGGCCTACGCCCGGACCTGGGCTGCAGCCCTCCCTGGGTAAGACGTTCCACCTTTGCTGCACAAGCTCTCGATTTACCAATGCGGACGAACGAAGACGGCTTCGTGATGGTTGGCTCACTCGCCGATCCCCACCGGCCTTGTATCGAGTTTCTGTCCGCAACCTCGCAGCTTTGGTGAGAATGCGGCCGACGACCAATCGACTGTCGGCTTAACGAACGCATTCGCAGGCTTCCTCCCCACGGCCGGTCGCCCGAACCGCAGTTGCCCTCGCTTAGTACTTTGTCGATCGGATTCACAGTTGGTATACTGCCTACCTTAAGACCTTCGTTCTCGTACAGGGGGCTTTCACCCCACAAGTTCACGCCCATGTCGGGCGTACACGGATGAACGCGAGGCGGGCTTGCGTGCGGATTCAAATGGACGATCACGCGTCCCGCCCGCGTGATCCGTGACGTTTAGCCCTAGAGGGGAAATTGCTGTCGCGCCGCGAGAAGATTCGATCATGCAAGAACTCCGTAGCACCCCGATTCGTCTATACCGTATTCTGCGACTCCCGTTCTTTCCCATGCTCCGGAGAATTGACCATGAGGTTCTCGATTCCTGCTATTGGTGGTTCCTTCTTTTTGGCGACCTGCCTTACGACGCTCGCCGTCGGGGCGGATAAGAAGCCAACCGGCGAGGAGGCGAAAGCCGCCGCCGCCAAGTGGCTCCACGGCCTCGATAAGAAGGGGCTCGTGCTAAACGAAACCGTGAAGGAGCGCGGGTTCGTCGTCACCCACGCCCCGAGCGCTCTGGGACGCGTGACGAAGTTCAGCTTCCAACAGCCCGGCTGGCGGGTGTCGTTCGCCTTCCATGGCGAGCTGTCTGCTGAGACGCCGCTGAAAACACTTGAAGATAAGTTTTGGTACGTCGCATTGGATCGGCTTCCCACGCCTGGCTTGGATCTCCCCGGCTGGGAGGTTCGGCCACAGACGCCCACCTCGTCGGTGAAGAAGGGCGTGGAAATCTTGGCTTACCGCGACGGCAAGATCAAGCTTCGGGTGCGGACCAAGTTCTTCGCGCTGTATGGCCGCGACCCCTCGGTCCTCGTTCCGGCAGACGCCCCGGCGCCCGCCGGCTCTTACTTCCAGATTCGCAAAGAGTTCCCGCTGGACTTGACGCTCGAAGCCCCCTTTGCGTTCAAGTAGCGATTTTGTGGTCAGTGATCGGTTTGTGATAGGGGCTAACCAGACGCTGAACCCGAGCGGGAACGGCGGTCGGGACCAGTGACGAAACCAGCGTTTCTCGGCGCCATTCCCGCCGGGTTAGCTTGACGTTTTTTATCCGACTGACTGTGGTCACACAGCATGGATGAAAGCACTTCTGAAGTTGGACCATTGATCGAGCAGATTCCTGACGACTTGTTCGATCTTTGGCGGAAGGGGCCATTGATGCTGGCGTCCCGCGCCAGCTTGCCTGTGGTTGAACTCGCCAACTGCACGCTAACGCTACGATGGGGCACGGATGTGATCAACGCAGATGTAGAGCACTGCAACTTCAGATGGGGGCGACCATGGAGGATGAAACACAACGCTCGATCGGCACGTCCGCTTGTGCCTTTTGGTAGCCATGACTTAGTTTTGATTGACTTTCCGCCACTGCAGCGTGGCTTTTTTGGTGGCGTTTGGTCATACAACACGGCACCCGTTGGCTACACCAAAGAGTCGCTGGGTCAATGGGAGGCTGCATTGAGAGCGATCCTGGATCATTTCGATACACGAGAGCCGCCAATCGCCTGATGCTCTTCCAGCTTTGCCGCATGACCGCGGATAACAACCTGATCGTCGGCGACTTTCACACGTATTTCATCGGCGAGAAGCCTCTGATGGTTCACGACGGCTTGTTGCGTCAATCCACGGCGGTTGTCCTGCCGGGCTACCATACCGTCGTTGGATAGCGCCATTTTCTTTGCCAATCAAGCAGGAAGCGCAAGCGAGTAAGGCACTTACGGCCAGACTCACTCCCTGCCCGTCGTGCTTCTGTTCTCGGCAAACCACGCCAAAGTGGCGCTGTACAAAATAGCGTACATTTCTCACACGGACAGCGTCAGTCTGCGACGGCAAATGCTTGACGGACTTCGTTCCGGTTCAGCATTACCAAGGCCAGAATTCCGAAGATTAGGGTCAGCGGCCATGCAGGGCCGTTGGGAAGGAGCGCAACGATGCCGGCTAACATTGCGCTCGAATACCATCGCATTCGAAGCATCTGAATCGCACCGAACAGAATCGCCATGCCACACAACGCCATCACTCCGGCTGCGAGCAAAATGAGAATGTTTGACGCGGGTGTTCGATAGGCAGCAAAAATGGCCACGACGAATAGAACCGAAGTTGCCAGATTGATGCTGCTGAAAACCAAGAGGTTAATCGCCGGCCCCTTGAGTTTACGCCCGGCACTTGCCTTTAGCTCGGTTGGGGCCGTGGGTTTCGGTGGAAGCGCCGACGCTTGAGCCAAGTCGGCGGCGGCATTTCGAATCTCTTCCTGATCACGCCGTGCCTGGACTCTGAACGCTTGCCGCACAGCGCTATGCTGCAGGACGGCCCACGCCCAGATTGCCACCGGCAGCCCCACGATCCAGCCCACGTGAATGGGCAGCGCCGACAAGGCGACCACTCCCCATGTCAATCCATATCCCCTGAGCTCTCGTGCCCTGGCAGACGCTACCAATGTGCCAACCCCGAACGCCACGTGCATTGCGGCCCAGGTGGTGAAGCCGGCAATCCCAAGCAGAGGAATCCATAGTGCTTCCGAGTCTATCCGGTATTCCGCGTTCGGCATGCCCGTGACCCCAGGTGGCGAAAACCACGTCACAAACGCCCCAATACCCGCCAAGACAGCAACAATACCCAGGATGCAGTTCAGCCAGCCAACAACCTGCAACCCCTTCGCTGGCCCGCGGACTTGATGCCGCGCGATGGCGAGATCGCCTTCCACGTCTCGTGCGGAAGGCGTTTCGCTGGTGGCTGCACTTTCGCTCGAAGAAGCAGCAGTGCCGATCGCCGATTCTTCTTGCGCCGGCGGTTCGCCAAACAGATCTCGATTCACCGTATCAACGAATCGCTTCGCCGTTTGGAAATCCGATAGTGCAATACGGAATACAACCTTTCCCTGACGGCTCTTGGGAATCTCCGACACGCTTTGCATTGTGTCTGTTTGGAGGACGAGTATCGGTAAATTGAACCACCATTGCCGCAGTCGAAGCGAAGCGATTTCGTCGACGGGAACGGAAACGGTATGGGGGCCAGATCGGACAGCACCGGTGAAAGCGTAGCGGATCTCGAATTCCAGCGTGACCGCCAGCCCGTCATAGCTCATGATTCCGAACGCGTGCTGCCAAGTCTCAAAACCCTGGTAGAAACTGCGGATCGCAAACGGCAGCGTCAACGGGCGGTCTTTACGGGAAGGAATGGCCGTGTGACCGCTCGGCTCTTGTCTTGCTTTTTCGTAGGGCGAACAGGCTTCGACCGCCGACTTGACATCGCTCGCGTGTTGGTATCGACGCTCGGGCTCCTTGGCCAAAGACCGCATTACTACGCTGTCCAGGCCGGCGCCAACGTTTGCTTTCTGGGAGGGCGGGGCAAACTGCCCCAGGGGTAGTTCGCCGGTCAACAGTTCATAGAAAACGACGCCCAGAGAGTAGATATCCGCCCGGTGATCGACCTCGGTAGGCTTCTCCAATTGCTCGGGGGCCATGTAGTGAGGCGTGCCCATGACCTGCTGCGTGCCGGTCAGAGCCATTTGCTCAGACGTTGGTACAAGCAACTTGGCCAAACCGAAATCGGCAATCTTCACTCGGCCATCTTTGCCCAGCAGGATGTTCTCCGGCTTGATGTCCCGATGCACCACGCCATTGTCATGAGCGTATTGCAAAGCTTCACAGATCTGCGGGACTATCGTCAGGGCTTCTCGCGGCTTGAGGGTTCCGGCTCGAATCGTGCGCCGCAAGTCGACTCCATCCACGTACTCCATCGCGAGATAGTAGTATTCGCCCACCTCGCCGAACTCAAAAACCATGACCACATTCGGATGGGCCAGTTTCGCTAGTGCCCGAGCCTCGCGCGCAAAGCGTTCGGCAAATGCCGGGTCGCGGTCCGGGGCCGGCGGCAGGACTTTCAAAGCCACAGAGCGATCAAGCGACGTTTGTCGGGCCTTGTAGACGGCTCCCATGCCGCCGCATCCCAAGAGCTGTTGGATCTCCAATTGTGGGAAATGAGGAGCCAGTTCCTCCACGGCCGGTGGTTGGAAGCGGGAACCCGGCAGGTGCGACTTGGTGACATCGGCCGCTGGCGGACTCCCATTGTCTTCGCCTAAGGCCATGTGCATCACGCACTTGGGACAAATCCCTTGTGGTGCGTCTGCCGGTAGCGGAGATCGGCAATGGGCACATCGGCGAGTGTCAGACACGGTCGGCATTCCTAGATGATAGAACGTTTGGCCATCTTTCTGTAACCCAACGGGCAAGATAGGTTACAGATAATTGCCTCGAAACCGACAGCTTGGGCTTTGACATGTCCCACTCCGGCAGATCACATTCGTCACGTCAATCGTTCGCGACCACGCACTGGAGCGTTGTTGCTGCGGCTGGCGGCGAATCGTCGCCCCTCGCACGCGAAGCGTTGGCAACGCTGTGCAGTGCCTATTGGTACCCATTGTACGCCTATGTACGCCGCCGCGGCTATCAACCGGATGAGGCTCAGGACCTGGTCCAGGGTTTCTTCGCTCAGTTGCTCGAAAAGGACCGGATCCGCGCGGCAGACCCCGCACGCGGCCGTTTCCGATCGTTCTTGTTGGCGTCCTTCAACAACTTTGTCGCCAATCAACGGCGCGATGCGCAGACGGCAAAACGGGGAGGCGGTCATCGAGTGTTATCGTTGGACTTCAATTCCGGCGAAGACCGATATCATCTGGAACCGTCACACGAAGTCACCCCCGAGGTGATCTTTCAGCGCCGGTGGGCGATGACGGTTCTGGAAAATGCGGTCGGGCGACTGGAGCAGGAGCTCGAACAGGCAGGCAAGAAGGATCAGTTTGAGACTTTGAGAGCCTTCCTGGGTGGTGAATCAGAACCCCCTGCCTATTGCGACGTTGCCGAAGAACTGAATACCACCGAAGGCGCGGCGAAAGTTGCCGTGCACCGCCTGCGACGGCGTTGCGGCGAGATTCTACGCGAAGAGATCTCACAAACCGTGACATCCGACGAAGACATTGATCAGGAACTGCGCGACCTTTTTGCCAACCTGACGTAGTACCTCGCGTCTCTTCCTTCTGTACGTTGGCCCTCCGAGGCCGACCATTTCCCGACTGGCTCGGAGGCCGATCATACTGACAAAACCGAATGACGAACGATAGTAGCCAGTACCTCGCCTGCTGTCACGTAGTCACCGATTTCCGATCATCTCCCTCTTTCAAAGCTCCGCCAGATTTCACTAAGACTTTCGTGCAACCTGATTGACGAAGGCTTTAGTGACTGCTACACTCGACTTCACTAAAGCCTTAGTGATTCACTGCAACGAGAGTACCGCAATGAAGAAGTTGCCACGCCCGACTGACGTCGAACTGCGAATACTCGAAGTGTTTTGGGATCAAGGCCCCAGCACTGTCCGAGCCGCACACACTACCATCGTCGCTTCGCCCGAGCGGAAGGACACGAGCTACTCGACGACGCTCAAGATGATCCAGGTCCTTCACGAGAAGGGTTTTCTTGAGCGAGATACTTCGGTCCGCCCGCAGGTCTATCGAGCAACAGTCTCGCGCGAGGCAACGCAACGCCGCGTGGTCGAAGACGTGGCCAAACGGCTGTTCGGCGGCGCAATGACCGACCTCGTGCAATGCGCGATTTCTTCCGGTGCCGTTTCGGAATCGGAACTCAAAGAGATACAAGACCTGATTCGCCAAGCGAAGAAGGGAGGATATCGGTCATGAGTGTCCATAACCTGCTCGAATCCGACGCCTGCCTGCATCTCGGCTGGATCCTATTGCATTCATCGTGGCAATTCGCGCTGATCGGTTTGATCGCGGCGGTGTTGCTCGCCTGTCTACGATCTCGTTCTCACGCGCGATACGCGGTCGCGTACGCGGCGCTGCTACTGATGGCCCTAGCCCCGCTGGCCACGTACATCCTGGTCCCGCCGCCCCCATTGCCTCTCGTCGCCGATGCGATCGAGGCCTCCGGCACTGCGATGGTGTCGGATTCTGCTTCGCTGTCCAGCGCAGAGGCTGCTATGCCGGTCTCGCCAGACGAAGCGACGGCGGTCGCCGATTCGGCACCGACAACGGAAGCACTAGCGATCGAAGTTGCGGCAGTAGAATCGAACGCGACATTGCCAACGCCATCCGTAACGAGTGCTATCGACATGCGACTGGCTCGCTTGTCGGCGTGGTTCGCACCTTTCTGGCTTGCCGGGGTACTCGCACTCGCATTGCGTCAGTTTGGCGGCTGGCTCCTCGCACGACGCGTCCTGCGCACGGCCACGCCAATCCTGGACAAGGGTTTGGGGAACCGGTTGGAAACATTGATTGCGACAATGGGCATTCGTCGCACGGTGCGCGTTGTGCAATCGGCAGTAGCGGGCGTCCCAATGGTTCTGGGAACGTTTCGTCCCGTTTTGATTGTGCCCGCTTCGCTGGCAACCGGACTCTCACCCGACCAGTGGGACGCGATCCTGGCCCATGAATTGGCGCACATCCGGCGTTACGACTACGTTTTGAATCTCCTGCAGATCGTCGTCGAGACACTCCTGTTCTACCATCCGGCCGTCTGGTGGCTCTCCCGCCGTATTCGTGTCGAACGAGAACTCTGTTGCGACGATCTGGCGACACAGTTTTGTGGCAGTCCCGTCGCGCTGGCCGAGGGGCTCGCGGCGATCGAGGCGGCTCGACTGCAAGGCGACAACGCACGGCTGGCGGTTGCGGCCGTCGGCGACAGGCGACGCGGTTTGACGCTCCGTCGCGTGCGACGCATCCTTGGCTTCGCTGAAACACGCGATCGCAGAAGCGTTGCGTGGCTGGCCGGCCTACTCGTGCTCTTGGTCGTAGCAATTGGCGGCGTGGCGGGACACCTGACGGGTGCGAACGAGAGTGAGGCCCTTGCCGCCGACGAACCTGGCAACGATTCCAAAGACATAGCTGAAGAATCTGAGGACGACGCCGAGCCTGAGTCATGGGAGATATCGAGAATCTACGATCCGGCGTGGATGCGCGACCGTCTGATGCATTACGAGGTGCTGCCGAAGCCAATCACGGTACCGCCCATTCGCGGAATCGTCGTCGA
>CAZUAH010000662.1:0-7370 GCA_964617665.1 uncultured Pirellulaceae bacterium | reverse complement strand
AACACGCCCCCAAAATACCAGGCAAGTCAACAATGGTTCTGGTGTCCGCTCACAATTCAGCAGGTGCCATTGGTGGTACAGGCGTAGCGGACGGTGGTCTATTTCTTGCGATTGTTACGGGCGGCCTGCTCGATGCGGCGCAGGGCTTGCCCAACTGCCATCATTTGCCTGTCGTTCAAATCCGACTCGCCAAATCGCACTTGGTAGAACGCGCTAACGACCTCCAGAGGAAGAGTGGCAACCAGCGATTCGCCCGTGGACTCGGAGAGCTTGATGCCAGACTCACGGGCAAATTCGCGGTGCGTTTGCGAAGCCGCACGCGCCAGCCCATGCCGCCCCAATAGCGTTTCCAACCGGCGGTAGAAATGGACTTCCTGCCGTCCGTTTCGCCCGGGCCGACCGCCGTTATTGGCTGTGCGCAACTTGCGCCCACGAGACGAACGGCGCAGACGTCCAAAGGCCACAGTGACAACGATCAGCAATGCCAAACACGCAGCAACACCACGCCAGCCGTAACGGTTGTATGTTTCTTCAGGCATGTCCCTGATCGTTGCGATGGTGTTTGCTGCAAGGCTGCTCCACCACTCAGGGCTCACCAAACGGAGCCCGATTCCTTTCACTCGCACCGATAGGGGCTCGTAGAGTGCCGCACGTTGTTGCGTACTGCTCATCCCCGTTACGTGACGCCGCCAGAGCGAACGCAGCTTCCCAAGGTAGTATCCGAAACCGCGAGCCAGCATGCCGGAGTCGCCGTCCAAATCGGCCCCGCCGGGCGTCGGGTCCAGCCGCAGCCAACCTCCTCTTGACCAATCACACAAAGGATCGTCTTGACGCGGCGTTTCGCCGAGCTGATCCGGAGCGATGAACGCTTCAACCCATGTGTGCGAGTGCGAATTACGGGCTGTGTGTGTTTGATTCAAGACGCTGTACTCGTCGGTCTTGAAGCCGATGACCATGCGCGCCGGTATGCCCTGACTGCGCAGCATGAGTGTTAGCGCCGACGCAAAGAACTCGCAGTTCCCTTGTGGGTGTAAGGCGATGAAATCTTCTGTGGGGTCAAGCCCCGAATCGCGATCCGGTTCTTCCCTGGTGTAGCTGAATTGCCCCGAATCGCGCAGGCGATTCTCCAAGTGACGCGCGCGGCCGATCGGATCATCCGCTGGAATGCCGGATTCCGAAACCCACTGCTCGGCCTCTGCGGCAAGTCTGGTCAAAGAACCGGACGGCCATTGCAGCAAAACGTCTGCTGTCTCGACCTCACACGGTGCCAGGTCAGTTTGAATTCCATCCACAAAGGCTGTTGTCCCTAACTCGTAGACGTACCTACGGCTTCGTGCCCCCCGCGATCGTCCCACGCGTTCGCTGTGCGTGTTGAACCAGAGGTCATCGTTTTCCTTGACGAACAGCATCGGCCAAGCGCAGAACAGATCGCTCCGCTCCAAGGGCTCGATTGTGATCCTCTGTCGCACCAAGTCGACATCCTCGGGATTCTCGACCGACGACAAGTGCCCCAGATGCAGATTCGATCCAGACCGTTGGTGCTCCCACTGGCCGCGACGGTAGTAGGTAAGCACGCCGCCGCGCAAGTACACGTCTTCCTGCACCTCATACGGCTCGTTCGTTACATAGTCGTTGAACTCAGCTTCAAGCACTGGCTCCGAGTTGTCTAGGAGCGTCCCCAGTTCCCCAAGCGTGACGTGATTGGAGTACCCTGTCCTTCGGAGCGCAAGTGCTCCGCGCGCCCATGCTGCTGATCCGTAACGCAGGACCGAAACGTCAATGCCGCCGAATCGAGGGACTGTAAAGAAGACGACCAGCGACACCATAACACTGACCACAGCCATTTGGCCGATCCGATACCAGAATTCACGACCGACGCCGCGCGGATCGGACGCAACGCTGGCCGAAACGTCCAGAGTTGGCCTTTCTCGCAGCAGAGGCCAACGTTTCGATGTAGGCCCAGAGCGCGTCGGCTGGTCCGCGACATGATCGGTTGGCGTGCGTTCACGGAAACGCAGGTACAGCGACAACGGTCCAACGATAATTGTGCCCAGAATGACCTTGCCCAAGCGTACCCAGCGGCCCCAACGTCCACCCGCCGATTTTCCTGGCACATTGGCCGCTTTGTTGCGGTCGCCCCGCTGCTCTATCGCGTCTTGCTCGCGATGCAAGAACATGAGAGAAAGCGTCGATAGGCCGAAGAACAAGTATCCGCACAGCACCAAACCGAAAAGCGGTCCGTGATCCTGCAATCCAGCAAAGACGACCTGTATGAAGCCCAGACTCAGTAGATCCCACCACGTGCGAGTGGTCTTTTTCTCGAATAGCATTACGATTTGCACATAGGCAAAAGCATCTGCCAGAACGGGCAAGTCCCCGATTGCTTCAGTTCGGGCAAACCTCACCGCCGTGACCGCCGCAACCAATGCCAGCGCCGAGTTGACGGTCCAACGTCCAATGTAAAACCGCTTCGTGAAATCGGTCAGCCAGAGCGATAGACCAGCGGCGGCCAGCGCGCATAACGGTATTGCGATATTCATCGCGCCGATACCGGACAGTGTTGATGCGAGAACCGCAGTTATCGCGATGTTAACGTTGACTAACTGGCGAACACTCAAACTACTGCACTCCGTCACCTTCTATTCAGGCCGAAAGTAATCGGCGAACTCCGGCGCCGCGGTATTCACGGTGCTGATCCCAGATGCAACCATTTGACGACCTCGACCGGCATGGAGGCAAGGAAACCGCTTTTCGTCCCTAAGGTCGTTGTCGCGCGTGCCTACCAGCCAGATCCGCGTGCCATGTGCGATCTGGCCTGCAACCTCATCGAACAGAGCCGGCAAATGATCGTCATCCGTGGCGTCTGCCAACGCGAGCGCCTCCAAGGCATCCTTCCTCAGCGCAGCAGAAACTGGACCGGACAAGCAAACCGGAGTTGGGCCTGTGACGCCCAACGTCACGTGACCACCCGATCTTGCGCACAGCTCCTCAACGACCGTGGCCGCAAAACTGACAGCCAATTCAACATTCTCCAGGTGCTCCTCGTCCGGTGTATCAGGTTGCCACACGTCCAACAGCAGTATGACGTCTCGGCGGCGGGGCTTCTCGAACTGACGGACCATCAATTGATTGTGACGCGCCGTCCCTCGCCAATGAATCCATCGCACGCTGTCCCCCGATTGCCATTCGCGCACGCCGAAAAAATCTCCCGAGGCACGTGTCGGTTGCTGACCGCCCTGCCAGCCTTCCACATCCTCCGCATGTTGGACGTTCCAAGCGGGCATGAGGCGCCCCGGTCGAGGTAACGCAGTAAGCGAGTGGTCGCGAGCGAATGTTAGCGTCCGCTTGACCAGCCCGAAAGGAAATCTCGTAGACACCTTGATGGGGCCAAGGCAGTATCGCCCGCGCTGCGGCAAGCACGCTCGATAGGTCAATCGCCGCGATTCGCCTGGATGCAGGCGAGGAAATAGCAATTCCGGTTTTAGAGACTGCCGTGACTTGGGACTGTCCTCACGTCGGATAAGATCCTGAACCCGGACTGCCCAGCTTCCAAACCGTTTGCGCGAGTTGCCCAGTTGGATCTCGATCGTCAGCGGCTCGCCGGCGATTACTGTCTGGGGGACTCGCCGCTGGACGTCTACTCGTCGGAGTGCCTTGGCCGCAAAACGCCAGTTCAGCAGCAGCGGTCCGCACAACATCCCAGCGACGACCAACAGCAAGTTCGCTTCGAGAAGGATGCCCAACCCCAGCGTGAACACCAGCAGAAGCAGGTATTGATATCCTTCACGACAAATCGCCGATCGGCGGTGGACTGACATGACAACTCGAAATCTGAGACGAGGGGACGATCGAGAGCGCCGGCAATCGCCAACTACCGGTCCTGTTCATCATACCCTGTTTTCAAGCCGCAAGAAATGGGCTGGGCCGTCGAGATTCGTTCATTTCAAGATCGATCGAGATGCCGCTGTAGCGGCTATTTGACGGTCAGACGCGGTGATTCACCGCGTCGCAAACACCGCACGTTAGTGCGACGCGCACTATGCATGTGGTTTAGGGCGTTTAGATGGCGCGATCGGGACTTCTGTGCCAAAGCAGTCTCGGCTGTCCCACGCGCGGCCGTCGACTAGCATCACCGTACAGGGAACGCCCCAAGGCGTGAAACCTCGAGTCCAGGCAATTGTCGGCTTCTTTTCCACATGGTGTGGTGCTTTTTTGACTTGAGACATCACCGCACCCCCCGTCGGGTTCAAGCCGATCGCACTGGCTGACACAGTCGGCCTGATTCTCCAAAACAGCCCCTCTCTATACCTATATCAATGGACGCACCAGCGATCGAAAAGTTACGTGGAAAACCTTAAGGCCCCCAGGTTCGCGAATGCCGTTACAGTGCGTCTTGGCGACCGGGGCTGCGACACAGTCTGTTTCGCAGCCCTCCAAGAAGTTGCCTGGTGCGATTCAACGTTACTACCTGAGTCTTTTCACCGGTTGGCGAATCAGCGGAGACGAAAGCTGAGTTGAAGGCTGTGCGTCAGTGCGTGAAACGCGGCCGTCCGTACGAGGGCGCAGGCTGGATTCAGAGGGCAGTGAAACGACTCGCCCTGCAATCGACGATACGACCCCGAGGTCGTCCGCCGAAGCAGAAGACACAATAGCGACAATAACGGACCTGCAGCATGTCCCGCACGACTTCAGGCCGCTCCTAGTACTCTGCCGGATCTTGGTTTTCGGGTGCACCGTAGCGGAAGCCGCCAAGGCTTTCGGCCAGCAACGAGACACGCCGAAACACTTGGCGAGTTCCGCTACCCGAAAGTTGAGCCGCAGGAGACTACTAGAGCTTGGTCCAATGTGAAATGGTGCCCCGAGCGGTACAGTCGCGTATTCGGGAAGTAGTCATGCCACTTGCGGTTGTAGACCGGGATCCGCATTCGCTGCAGATGCCGTTTGTCATGAAACAGAATGTAGTGCCGCATCCAAGACGAGCAGCAGATTCAGATGCATCCTCGTCCCTGCCCGCGCAGCCGGACAGCAGGGGAGAGGGCAGGGTGAGGGGGTGGTAAATCTTTATCTGCCGCTCGCCCAAGATACGTATCGCATGGCGTTTGCGCTGTCAAATCCCGCGTTCCGCAGCGCATCCGAGGCCCGATCCAACAGCTTCTTTCCCCGCCCCTGGGATGGTGATGCCGTTCCCCCGCTTCTGGCACTCCCAGCCATTGAAACTCCCCCCGAATTCGAGTAGGTTTGAAGACAAGTTGATGTGATTTGCATGAATTTTTTTTATGCCCCTAATCGAGCGTCCGTCTGATGCGCCATGTCGCAACGATACTCGTGCTCGCGGCGCTGTTCGGTTGTGGCCGCGTAGAAGTTGCTCAAACGCAAATGGCGATGAAACGCGACGAACATAAGAACGCCGATTGCCGTGTTGTGCTAGACGACCCGCGTCTCAAACGTGTTGCCGATGAACTGCGCCCACTTCTCCGAAATGGGATACGCATTCTGGCCACCGAGGCAACTGAAGGAATCGCGGTCGGGCAGAGCAAGCTGGGTGGACGCCCGGATCTTCCTGTTGGTATTGCTTGGCCAACGGTTAAGATCGAGATACCAGCACCATCTGAAGGCTTTCTCCGTTCCGAACCCGATTTGCCACGATTGCCGCCGGACGGGATTGTCTCTCTCCCATTCATCGCACAAATCAACCTTTCTGATGTTTGTGATTCCGACCTGGACCGTGCGTTACCAGATTCCGGTGTGCTTTTCTTCTTTTACAATCCCGATTCTTATCCGTCGGACACCGGCAGCGAAATTGGTGCGGAGAATCTGCTTACAGGATATCGCTACGGCTATTACGGCTGGGACAACCCCGGCAATTGGCGAGTCGTTTATCACGACGGTGCGGCTTCTGTGGAACGTCGAGAGTTTCCATCAACGATCCCCGACCGACTTCGCTTCAGGCCGCACACAATAGAATTCCGCAGCGAGATGGTCCTACCATGCCTCTTGACTACGCACATCGGTGACGCTGACGATGTGAGGGGGCGTGTCGTTCTTAATCAATCCGAGTGGAACGCCTACGCTGATTTGCGATATGACCTGCGCGCCAACATGAATCTTCATCAAATGCTCGGTTACGCAGACCAATACGCGACCACAAGTGATGAGGCGAGTTATCTCAACTGGCGTTCAATGGTATTCCCGGGTCTTTCGACCTGGGACACTTTGACTGATCGCGAGCAATCCGAAGAACTTCGCAGCATACGTGTGTTGCTGCAATTGGAAGTGTTCGACAATGATGCTGATTGGTACGGAAGGAATGGTCATCTATTCTTCTTCATTCGTGACGCTGACTTGAAACACAAAGGCTTTGACAAGGTTTGGACGGCGGTGGAATGAGCAATCGGGGCATAACCGGATGCACTGGAGTCGCCGATCCAGTCGGAACTGTATTGAGAGATCATTGGCGGCGATCCAGTGATCCGTAACGTTAGGGTCATAATGAAGACGAGCATCGTGATTCTTGCCGTCGCCACCTTGCCGACAATGCTGTGCGCTCAGTCCGTCGTCACAGAATTCGATTCCCCAGGCACACGCAATGTGAGCGTCATCCATTACGACGGCAGGTTCTTATTCTTGGCGCGGAACTTTGGTGATCATCGAGATTTTCACGGCAACACAGAGGCGGGGCTGTTTGTCCACTCCAAGGCCCATGACCGCTGGCTACGCATCCTGCGGGTTTCCACGAAAGATGCCAAGCTCGGGAAATCGCAGTCGGATGACCCAGAGGAGAACAAACGGCTAATGAAATCTTCGGTAGGTTGGGATTTTACGGCCCACACGAACAAGCCGTGGATTGATATTCCCCTAAAGACGTCGGGTTCAATTGCGTTTCCTGACACGATTGAACTCGCGACGGGTGACCGATACAAGATGAGCTTCTTTACGCGTTGGGAGATGAAGAATGCCACGACCGTGCTTTATGTGAGTCGAAAGGATCTGAGTGAGCAATTCGACAAGATTGCGATGCCCTAACCATCGCATCCACTTGAGCCGGCGGCCGGGCCGGATTCAAATGGAGAGTCATCACCGCCGGCCCAGTGATGCGGGTCGTTCGCCAGCAAGAGTCACATGTGGCTGATCGAAGATTTCGAAGTCCGAACCGTCCAGCTTGACTTCACCAGTTCCAGTGGAGGCCGTCCGCGGTCACGATCCGTTTCCGTCGACGATGTTCAACTTGTGAATGCCGTCGACTTCGCGGATTTCACGGCCAATCCAACACAAGTCCACGTCTGCGAACATTGCGGTGTGGTTGGGTGCTCCGAAGGCGGCAGTGTCCGAAATGGGCCGAGGAGAGTCTCTCCCAATCGATCCTGCCGCAA
>CAZUAH010000661.1:0-7392 GCA_964617665.1 uncultured Pirellulaceae bacterium | reverse complement strand
AAGCGTGCCTTACGAGGAGGACGGCCATGTCGTCTCAAGAGACGTTGGACCTGATCGCGCAGGCGCGCGATGGTGATCGAGTCGCTCTTGGTGAGCTGATTGCCCGTTACCGAGGCTATCTGTGCAGTCAGGCGCACAAGCAGCTCGATTCCGAGGTCCGGCCGCGCGTAGATCCATCGGACGTCGTGCAGCAGAGTTGCTTGGAGTTTCATCGCGATTTCCATACGTTTCGAGGCACGGAGGAAGCGGAACTGGTGGCCTGGCTCAAACAGATCCTGCGGAACAACGTTGCCAACACGATCCGGAAACATGTCCATGCCAAGAAACGTTCGGTTGACAAGGAACGCTCTCTCGCAGATTCAGCCGGATCGGATTGCTCGCTTGGCCAACGACTGGAAGCGGATCAGTCGTCGCCCAGCACACGGGCTCGACGCGGCGAAGCGTGGGAGCAATTGGAGCGGGTGTTGAGAGACTTGCCCGATGACCAAGCCGAAGCAGTTCACTTGCGGCACATACGAGGTTATTCGCTCGAACAACTTGCAGACCACTTCGGCCGATCGGAGATGGCCGTTGCAGGGCTCTTGAAGCGGGGATTGCAGACTCTACGGAGTCGTCTCGCAGTGGAGCAAGAGTAGCAGCTATGTCCAGGGCCGACGATTGGAGGTTGACGTGTTAGGAATCCTAATGCTGAGTGCGATGGCGATCGGCTTTGAAATCTATTTCATTGTTCAAGCAATTCGTCGCAGCGGCTGGGCGAAGCGGATCAAAGATACGCCTACGAGCAAGATCGGCGATGTCAGAGGCGGATATCGGGAGATCAAAGGTCGGGTAGTTGCTCCCGACCGAAGTAGAATGCTCACGGCACCGCTGACTGGAAAGCGGTGTGTCTATTATGAGTTCACGGTGGCGGAGACAACCGGCGGCTCGGATGGCGGCTCGACCACGACGATCATCCATGACAAGAGAAACGCAGGCTGCCAGCTCGATGATGGCACGGGAGTAGCGAACATTGCTCTGGCAGGAGCGGAGTTAGTGCTTGATACCGATCGGCACGAGAAATCTGGATTCCTTAGGCCGGCATCCAAGAAATTCGACGCGGTCCTGGCAAAGTACAACAAGCGCAGCAAGGGATTGGTATTCAACAAGGATTTGGAGGCCAAGGAAAGCATATTGGAGGAGGGCGACCGGCTTTACGTTCTTGGCCCCGCGAAGGTAGTCAAGGGGCGTGTCAGCTTCAAGGTCGGCGGCGGACAACCAATGATCGTGTCGGACAAGAGCGAACGAGACTTACTGGCACAATGCAATACAAAAGCGATCGGTTACACGCTCGGTGCGGTGCTATTGCCAGTGGCGGCAGTCATCGCCTTGATGGTGTTCGATCCTTTCAGTGAGAACAAAACCGACAAGCGATTGGGCGACGATAACACTGTCCGCAATGACGAAATAGACATAAACGCTCTTTTGCGGGTCGAACCACGCAACGAATCCGAAAAACTAGCTATTGCGGAGATTAAGAGGCTAGGCGGTAAGGTGATGCGAATTAGTGATTGGCTATCGGTGGACCTCTCCAATACGCAGGTGACCGACGCCGATTTAGAGCATCTGAAAGGAGTGACCAGCATCCATAGTTTGGAGCTCTCCAACACGCAGGTATCCGACGCCGGTTTAGAGCATTTGAAAGGATTGACCGACCTCATAATACTCGACCTCCGTGACACGCAAGTTACCGACGAAGGTATCGAGAAGCTCCCGGTTAGACTGCGAGTCACCGCGAAAATACACTAGCCGCCGCCCGCCAACTCGCCTGAGGTTCTTTGGTCCCGTCCCTGAGTCGTCGCCGGTTGCAGACGTTTAGGAATCGCTTCGTAGTGGAGAAACAGTAACAACCATGCCTAGTGCCAACGATCAACAAGATGATCCGCGATTCGAGGAAGTACTAGCCGAGTACCTGCGGCGAGTCGATGAGGGCGAACAGGTCGACCAGACCCAATTCATCGCTGCGCATGCGGACTTCGCAGATTCGCTTCGCGACTACTTCGAGACGGCGGGCCAAATCGAACGGATGGCTGTACCGATCGAGGAGACTTTGGATTCCGATGGTCCATCAACGACATCGCCATCTCCGCTGGATGTGGTCCGCTACTTCGGCGACTACGAACTGCTGGAAGAGATCGCCCGTGGCGGCATGGGTGTCGTCTACAAGGCCCGGCAGGCGAGTCTGAACCGAATCGTCGCGTTGAAAATGATCCTGGCCGGGAACTTGGCCGATGAAAACGACGTGCGACGATTCCACGCGGAAGCCGAGGCGGCGGCCAACCTGGATCATCCGGGGATCGTACCGATCCACGAAGTTGGCGAACACGAAGGGCAGCATTTCTTCTCCATGGGCTTTGTCGAAGGTAGCAGTTTGTCTGCCAAAGTCGCCGACGGGCCGCTACCGCCTCGTGAAGCGGCGGAATTCACCAAGAAGGTCGCCGAGGCCGTGGCATTTGCCCACGAGAAAGGCGTCATCCATCGCGATTTGAAACCGGCGAATGTAATACTGGATGCGAACGACGAACCGAAGGTGACCGATTTTGGCTTGGCGAAGAAGATCGAAGGCGACAGTGGGCTCACGGCAACAGGGCAAGTTCTGGGTACGCCCGCCTACATGCCTCCGGAACAAGCATCGGGCAAGATCGACGAGGTGACGGAGACAGCGGACGTGTACTCACTCGGCGCGATTCTGTACAACCTCCTGACTGCCCGCCCGCCGTTTCAAGCGGACAATCCTTTAGACACGCTGATGCAAGTCTTAGAGCAAGAGCCGGTCTCGCCGCGTCAGTTGAATCCAAAGGTACCTCAAGATCTGGAGACGATTTGCCTGAAGTGCCTGCAGAAAGACCGCCATCGGCGGTACGGGGCGGCCCAGGATCTGGTCGACGAGCTACAGCGTTTCTTGAATGGGGAGCCAATTCTTGCCCGACCGGTGACACGCGCGGAGCGGACGGTCAAGTGGGTGCGGCGTAATCCGGTTGTGGCGACGTTGGTGACGATGGTGTTCCTGTCGCTGGTTGGTGGGCTGATTGGGATCAGTTACGCGTATTGGGTCGCCTTGCAGAGTGAGCGTTCGATGCTCATCGAAAAACAGAACGCTGAGGACGCGAAAGGTGTTGCAGATGCAGAAAGGGATCGGGCCGAAGAACAGTTGAGGATTGCTCGGCGCCACGCGCACGTCGGGCAACTGCAACGAGTAGCCCGTGTGTATGAACAGAATCCCGAATTGGGCTACCAGTTCTTGCATGACTGCATCGCCTGTCCAATATATCTTCGCGGCCCCGCTTGGCGGTTCTACGCACAGCACTGTGAGAAACGGATTCCTGTCACCTTAAAGGGGCACCAACAACGCGTGAATTGCGTCGTGTTCAGCCCTGATGGCAAGAATCTCGCCTCGGCAAGTTCGGACCACAGCATTCAGATTTGGGACTGGTCCACCGGGCAAGTCATATCTACCCTAATAGGACACACAGAAGTTGTGACTTCCTTGACTTTCAGTCCTGACGGAGAGACGCTCGCCTCGAGTAGTAGCGACCATACTATCAAGCTTTGGGATCGCACCACCGGCCAAGTAAGGGCAACCTTCAACGGACACACCGCGCCCGTTAATTCCGTCTCTTTCAGCCCCGACGGAAATACCGTGGCTTCGGCAAGCTCCGACAGGACAGTGAAGTTGTGGGACATCGAGACATTGAAAGAGATGCAGACGCTGCGAGGGCACACATCGCCTGTCAAGTGTGTTAAGTTCAGTCCCGATGGTCAGACAATTGCATCAGGAAACCAAGGGAGAGATCGCCCTGTATTAATCAACGGGGTAATCAAGGTGTGGGATGCGAAGTCCGGGCGTGAGAAGTTTGAACTTCGTGGGCATTACACTGTTGCTGATCTTTGCTTCAGCCCAAATGGCCAGTTCTTGGCGTCAACTGGCCCCGGACGCGTCTGGGTTTCTGGAAATGTGATAGTCTGGGATATGATGAGTCGCCAGGTCAAGTTGGACTTCCAGCCGCATACAGACCCAGAAGCGCTAGTCCAGTGCATTGCCTTTAGCTCCGATGGACAGACTCTAGCCACAGGATCTTGGGACTATTCCATCAAGCTATGGGACGCCAACACTGCAGAACACAAAGCCACCCTCCGCGGGCACAACGGCGCTGTTACAACCTTGTGTTTCGATCAGGCTGGAAAATACCTTGCCTCAGCTGGCGGAGACGCATCCATCAAGGTATGGGACGTTCAGACTGGACCACAGATTTCGACGGTCCCAGTGCAAACACACACTTATGGCGTTAGATCGGTCTGTTTCAGTCACGATGGCCAGACACTCGTTACAGGAGGATCCGACCGATGCGTGAACTTTTGGGACCGTAGGCCACTCAGACACAAAGGGGCCGCCCTGTGTCAAGGTTATGTTCATTCATTACGTTTCACGCATGACGACCGCACACTCATTTCGTGCAGTTGGAAGGGACTGATCAAACTCTGGGATGCGAAGACATTTAGGGAGAAGTTCACGCTCGATGGGCATACATCCGGCATCTGGCGCATCAGTCTCAGCCCTGACGGAAAAACCCTTGCGTCGGCAAGTGCCGACAGGACCGTAAAGCTCTGGGACATGGAAACCTTGAAAGAAACAGGGACTTTGAAATCTTCAACACCATTGCGATCGGTCAGTTTCAGTCCCGATGGAAAGACACTTGCCGCGGGTGGTAGAAACGGGAGCATCTTCCTCTGGAATGTGGCGCGCCAGCAATTGATCACTAGACTTCTGGGGCATACCGGCTTTGTCAATGCAGTTGCATTCAGCCCTAACGGACGAACTCTTGCCACCGGAAGTTTTGACGCAACTATAAAGCTCTGGGACATGGAAACGCTTGAAGAAACGTCCTCTCTACATGGGCACACAGCAAGTATTCAATCGCTGGCTTTCAGTCCCGACGGAAAGAACCTTGCCTCAGCAAGTACGGACACAACTATCAAGTTGTGGGATTTCATGATTGGGCAAGAAAAAGCCACTTTTCTGGGTCACGAAAATGGTGTTTGGTGTGTTCGGTTCAGTCCCGATGGGATGGAGCTTGCGTCATCAAGTCGCGACGGTACGGTCAAGCTTTGGGATGTGCGCCCCGGACCGCTGGTTGCTCTGCTGCAGGGGCATGAAAGCGATATTGAAACCGTGTGTTTCAATTCCGATGGGCGAAAGTTGAAGTCCACCGACTCGAGCGGTCAGACTCTTTACTGGGATCTAACGACCGGTTTAACCTCTCCGACGGTGCCGAAAGACGCGTTTACGCAGAATGGTCCTCGCAGTCCCGATGGAAGGATGCTTGCCGAAATCGACGGTAAGACAATTAGATTGATTGACCTCGCTATCAGGAAATTGACCACCAACGATATGGTGCGCTCTTCGTTGGAGATCCGCGTCCAAAGGGTCGCCGACGCGGATCCCCAGGAGCAACAGAAGACATTGGCCGACTTGAAGGCCCATCTGGCCGCGAAGGCTGAAAGCGGGCTGGGACAAGAGGATGTTCGTTGGGCCATAGCCATTGCGGACATTATAGAGCAAAACGGCAACAGCGAGTTGGCGGCCAGTACGTACCAGAATTTAGCCGAGCTGATCGGCAAAAGCACGGACGAGTCGTCCGCAGACATCGTCAAGAAGATGCAAGGTGCAGCACGCCGACTCGCGCTGATCGGAAACGAAATCGAATTCCAGGGACACAATCTGGACGGTTCTCCGTTCGACGGGGCCGCCTGCCAAGGGAAGGTGGTCCTCGTCGATTTCTGGACGACTTCGTTCCCAAACTGGCAAACGGAGCTCATCAACACCAGCAAGAACTACCATTTGTACCGCGATCGCGGCCTCGAAATCGTTTCAGTGAATCTGGACCAAGACCGACAGACATTGGAGCGATTCCTCGAAAAGAACAGCGTCCCTTGGATCGTCCTACATACGGATGGCGCCGGCCGGAACCACCCGATGGCTGTCGAGTACGGGGTATCGTCCGTGCCCGCCAAGTTCTTGGTGGGCCGAGACGGCAATATCCTCGCCGTCAACGCGCGGGGATCAGAGCTTGACGATATGCTGAAGGGCTTGATTGACCCGCCCTACGAAATCGACGGCGATCTCACGTTCATCGACATATCTGCGAAGGTCAATCTGATACTAACGCAGCCATTGGGCAACTTTGCAGGCAACGATTTGAGGGAAGTGCCGCAAGGGGACCAAACGTTTGCGGGTGTCAAGTTCCACGTCGCCAACGCGGTAATGCAACTGGCCTGTCCGAACGTACGTGGGCGTCCAGAGAAGATTGAAGGAATCGCGGTGGACGGGATCTTCGACAGAGCTTTCTTTCTCCACGGAGCCGCCTCGTGGGACTGTGAAGACGGGACGGTGATAGGGCTATACCAAGTGAACTATCAAGGGGGCGCTGTTGCGGAAATACCCATTGTCTACGGCGAGGACGTTCGCAACTGGATCTGCGACGCTGAACAGAAGCCCGTCACGGGCGGTACGATCGCATGGATCGGCAGGAATCCAGCCACCAGACGTTGGGCTCAAGCGATTCGACTGTACATCGCCGCTTGGGAGAACCCGCATCCAGAGAAGAAGGTCCTTAGCATCGACTACGTCTCACTAAATGCAAAGGCATCGCCGTTCTGCGTCGCAATCACGGTGGAGCAGGCGGCCGATACCCCGACTGGCGAGGCTACCTCAGATTCACCGTCCAGGTAGCCGGCTACGCCAACCGCTGTCCGACAAGAGCCCCATTTGTCACTCAGCCTAGCGTCGCCACTACTTACATCTGGCCTTCACAAGCGACTCGAAATGGCTGCCTCGCGTTCTGCTCGTATGCCCGGACGCCGAGTGGTTCTTGCGCGCTCGGGACACATCCACCTCTGAAGTTTGCGCGGCCAAGCAGATCTGGTCTGTGTCATCTCATTGATGGCGCGAAACGATGGACTTTCAACTCCCACTGCCGTTCTCGCTAACTGACACGGGAGTATCCGTCATGAGTGACGAGCGCGAGCTACTCAGATGCCCGCGATGTTCGCGACCTGAGTGTTCAGGCGGCTCATAGAATCGCGCGCAGGCCACATCGATCCGCGTAAGCTGATAGTTTGCGCTTGTCTGCTTGGGTCCGACACAGGCGTTTTCGGTAGCCACGGGACCGATCAAAAAACCCGCCCCGGTCCCGGGGTGCGTTGCCGGTTTGGAGCGGGTTCCCGTCGACGCCTCAGTGCCCGTGCCGATTCTTCCCCGGCGGAAAGCGAGGGGGGATCGTCTTGCTACACGTCCCGCGGCGATGGGCCGAACGACGAGGGACTGATAGTTTAGCGCAGAATCGGAAAATCACGTAA
>CAZUAH010000660.1:0-7412 GCA_964617665.1 uncultured Pirellulaceae bacterium | reverse complement strand
GCGCAGTTCTGGCTCACGCGGCGAAATGTCCATCGTCAAGTCATTGCCCTGGGGTATCCCCAGAGAGACAAAACACTGACGCAAGAAGGTCAAGCGTTCTGCCATCTTGGAAAGGGCGCGCCGCCACTTTATCAGCTTTGTCCGGCCACGCTCCTATGTCAACCGTCTGGCGCCCATAACAAACCGTGTCAGGGCACATACAAAGATCATCGCGGGCATCTGGAAGTCTGCGATGGTCTCCCATGCGGTCTTCGGAACGGCACGATATCAGAGGGGCAGCGTTCGTGTTAAAGGGCCATGGGAACGCTCCAACGACGTCAGGCCGCCTGGCGGACAGTCTCACAATCAACTCCGAGCGCGTCGAGTATCTGCGGCTCGGACGACTCGAGCGCCAGAGTCTAACCTCTCCGCAGACTAGGTTGACAAGCGCAAGCTAGTCGGTCTGCCGTCATCTCCTATTGTTCGTGTGTGCCAAAGACAGGGACTCATCTCGGCGCCGCTGCAATATACTGAAAGCTCCGTGAATGGCGACTTCCAATGATTGCTTGCGTTAGGCCGTCCAGCCCCTTCTACGCTGCGGAGACTCGACAACCAACTTGCCGCAGATCGTAGACCACTACGTCGGCCAGCGAGCGATCGTTCTCGATGATTAGGATCTTGCACATTGTTCGGGCCCCTGCCCGAGTTGAAAGCCGTCACGGACGCTCGCCGGACGCAAGCCGCTCTTGGATCTGGTCGATCAACGGTAGAATCTCGGCAACCGTGTCGACCACGTAATGGGCGCCGCTTTGGGCCATTCGTTGGTATGCTCGGTCCAAACGTCTCTGAAGTTCGTCCGCGGAGAGTTCCGCGATTTCCTGTTCATTCAGACCGACCTCGTTGCCGGTTTTAGCCAAGCCGATCGTCCACATGCCGGCATTCAATCCCTCGTCGATGTCGGGCAGCGTGTCGCCGATCTTAACACAGGCTTCCATCGGATAGACGCCCAGGTTCTGCGCGTTGGCCAAGCACATCCATGGTTCCGGCCGGCCAGCGGGCACGTCCGAGGCGCAGACAGTGGCATCGGGCTCGTAGCCGCGATCGGCAGCCTCACGTTGAAGCAGTTTCATCATTTCACGGGTGTAACCGGTCGTCGAGCCGATCTTGATGCCACGACTGCGCAGCTCGGCCACTGTATCGAGCGTGCCCGGAATCAACTCGGCGTAGTCGGCCAGGCAGTCGAGTTGAAGTGGCACAAATTCCTCGAACATCGCTTGCACGTCTTCTTCCGTGCACGGGCGGCCATGCACTTCCTGCCACCGTCGAGCGACCGCCGGAATCTGCGAGATCTTGCGGATGTGCACTAACTTGTGTGCGCCCATCGGTTCACGGGCTTCTTCGATCGAAATCTCGACGCCTTTGCGTTTGAAAACCTCGATAAAGACAACCGCCGGCGCATAGCAACCGTAGTCCATCGTCGTGCCCGCCCAGTCGAGAACCACTAGCTTGACCGGCCCTAGATACGTTCGTCTGTAGCTGAATGTCATCGGTTTGGTTCCTCAGTAGCGGCCAAAGGTTCGATACGCCTCGAACAAGGCCACAATGTTCTCAGTGGGAGTATCTGCCTGGATGTTGTGGGCCGTGCAGAAAATGAAGCCGCCGCCCGGCCCAAGTGTTTCCGCGCGTTCCTGAACCTCTTTACGCACGTCGTCGGGTGTTCCGAAGGGGAGCGTCTGCTGAATGGAAATCGATCCGTGAAACGAGAGGCGGTCGCCAAAAATTTGCTTCAGTTCCCTGCGGTCCATGTCCTCAACATCGGGCTGGATAGGATTCAGGATTTCCAGCCCGCACTCAATCAAATCGGGGATGATCGGCTTGATGGATCCGCATGAATGATGGGCGATCTTGCATCCGTACTGGTGCCCGAGATCGATGAATGCTTTGAATCCCGGGCGCAGAAATTGCCGCCACATGTCCGGCGAGACGAACAGGCCCTTTTGCGTGCCGAAGTCGTCGCCCATCATGAAAATGTCGATGCCTCCGTCGGCCGCTTCGAACGTTCGTCGCGCGTACTCCAGATAGAAAGCCGCCACTCGCTGAAAGATGTACTCGGCGATGTCGGGATCCAGAGCGAGATCCATGAGAATCTGATCGATGCCGCGCAGGTACATGGCGGGTTTCAGTTGCGCGGCGCGGTTCATCCGATCGCCCATGAACACCACGACCTTGCCCGTTTGACGCGCTTCGGCCACCTGCCGGCGGACGCAGTCATAGTCGAACCAGTCGGGGCTGGGCCATTTGGGATAATCGCGGATTTCATCGAGCGATTCCGCCCCGCTCAGCGGGAAGTTGATCACCTCCTGGTAGACACTGGTGTGTTCGCCCGCACCCGTCTGTACACGGACTCGCGGCACACCCCAATGGTCATCCACGCTGCCGTCTTCGTGTACTTGCGGCTCAGGCCCGATATACTTCGGCCCGTCGATGTAGCGGATGTCGACGTCGAGGTGCTGTAGCAATTCCTCTTGGGTCGAGAGGCCAAAATGGTTTCGCAATCGTTCCGAAACCGTCGACGTCGCCCAATAGTCGATAGGGATTCGGTCGGGCTGCTCGTGGGCCAGTGCGAGGAAAACTCGTTCACGTGCATCCATTGGTTGCTCCCGTTAACCCGTCAGGGCGGCTATTCGGCATTCGGTGCCGCTTTCCAGATCAAAGCAGCAAGCAATGCGCCAACGATGGCCGCGACGCCAAAAACCGTGAACGTAATGTCGTATCCCCGCAAGTCGATCAGTTCTCCCGCCGCCCAGCCAGCGAGGCTGGCGCCGATGTACCCCATCCCGTCGATGAACCCGGCCGCGCCGGCAGCCCCCGACTTCTTGCCGAAATCCTGTGCCGCGTGGCCGACCATTAGGATATGAGGTCCGTAGGTGCAGAAGCCGATGAACGCGACAACGGTAATCACGAGCCACGTGTTGTTGGGGTCGATATGAGTGAAGAGTATGGAGGAAATACCCAGCAACGCCAGCAGGACGACAATGACAGGCGCTCGCCGCCCACCGAAGAAACGGTCGGTCGCCCAACCCGCCAGAATCGCGCCAGCCGATCCTGCGAGGGGGTGAATACAACGCTTCATCGCCAGCTTGAAATTCGCCATGAACGTCGAGGCATGCTCCCCGGCTTGGTCGTCGAAGTAGGCCGGCAGCCAATTGACAAAGCCGTAGCGGTTTACGTCGAGAAGGAAAAACGCCCCAGCCACGATCCACAAGTATGGATTCTTCAGTGTTCTGATCACGTTGTTCGTGATGCTGGGGGCCGAGGTCTGGTCCGATTCCCCAATGGGCCCTTCGTCCAAGTTCACGGCCGGTAGGCCTACGTCCTCGGGACGGTTTCGGATTGTGAGGGCAAAGAAGACTCCGACCGCAGCGAACAAAACCGCCGGCACGAGAAAAACGTGCCTCCAATCGCCACCCCACTCCTGCACGACGTAACCGGTGAGGAAGAATGCGAGAAACCAGGAGAACGCACCGCCGAACTGGTAGCAGGTTCCCATCAGCCCCATCATCTTGCCCCGTCGGCTCACCGGGTACCAATGGGCCATCGCCTTGACCATGGGCGACCATCCCATGGCTTGCAGAAATCCGTTGATTCCCCAGAAGACGATGAATAGTGTGAGCACCGTGCGCGGGTTGGCTGTCTCGGGCTCGACCACAAGCACGAGGACGAACACCGCCAAGTTCATCACAACCGAACCAAGGGCACCTAAACTCGCGATCAGACGGGTCCCGAAGCGGTCGGCAAGTTGGCCATTGACGAACTGTCCGACGGCATACATGATCAGCAACGCCGTGAGCACCTTGCCAAAGTCCGCGTTGTCCCATGAAAAATTGTCGCACAACCGCGACTTTGCCATGGGCATGTTGTACCGGCAAAGGTAGAAGGCAAAGTAGGTGATCCAAATCGACCAGAAGATCCTGCGTTGCCATCGCTTCAAGTCGTCTGAAGAACTGTTCGCCGGATCGCTCATGAGGTGTGCTCCGATCTCATCGGTAGTCTCGAATCCGCCAATCGTTGCCCGACCATAAACCGCGAAACAGCCGGTATCAAGTGCCCTTCGATTTTTGTGACGAGACGCTGTGGCCCTTCGCCCGTTCCGAGCCACGATAGGCATCCGTTCCGCAACGCACCATTTCGTCGAGCATCGCTTCGATATTCTCCAACGGCACGTCACCGCCGACTTTGCCATGCGACACCACGCCACCATTGAAATGGCCAAACGTCTCAACGTCGGCGCGTACCGCCGCGCGGACATCATCGGGCGTGCCTCGCGGCAGTGTCTGTTGGCGGTCGATGTCACCCAACACGCAAATCCTCCCAGCGACCATCTGGCGGAGCCGTTCGCGGTTCATGCAGCTCGATTGCGGATTGAGCACGTCCACGCCAATCTCGATCAAGTCAGGCATGATCTCCTCGATCATGCCATAGCAGTGCATCCACACGTGCTTGCCCGAGCGACGGACGGCGTCGAACATCGTCGCGTAGGCTGGTTTGAAAAACTCGCGCCATAGGCCGGGACTGATCAACAATGCTTGCTGAGTTCCCCAGCCGTCGCAAAAGCGGATCCCATCCAATTCGGGCAATTCTCCGAGTCGCTGCACTCGACGGAGAAGGACTCCGAGAACGAGATCGCGCAATTCCGCACAGCGGTCCCGCTGGACGAGCAATTCCTCGACAGTATCCCGATAACCATGCAGATAACACATTCGCTGCCACAGCATGTATGCATCGGCCAGCGTGTACTTCTCGCCCGCGTTTTCCCCCAGCCGCCGACGCACTTGATCAATGATCTGATCGCTGGCGGTGTCGGGTGGATGGTAATCATCCAAAGCCGACCAATCGGCCAGTGGATTGTGCGTAACTTGGCCTTTCTGGTTGTCGCTGTGGCGCACCCAGAGGCATCCCCAAGGGTCACGACTCGGAGTATCTGCCTCTGGGCCAAACTCGCCGTACGTAGCTGCGCCAACATTGAGCATGTCTTCCGGGTAGCGCTGGTAGAGGTCCCTGAGCGCGTCACCATGTCGAGCGATCGCACCCGGAAGCGTGCCATGCATCATGGGAACCCGGTCTGGCCCGGTCATCGCGACTGCACGAAGGACACATTGGCGGCTGTTCATGAGTGAACCGTGGTAGCGACAGGAATTCGCGAACTAGCTTACCGTGTTCGTCTCCGATCTGCCACCAGATGCGCGCTGCATGCGGTTTCACGCTGCCCTGTATTGCAGGGCCGGTTCAAGCGTCATAACCTACTACACCTCGAAGTTGTGCGGCCCGGCGTGAGCGGACGAGACTTGATACTGCAATCAGGGCAGTGATTCGAGTCTGATGGGTTCTCGATGCTCAAGATCTTTTTCACAAGCGATATTCATGGTTCGGAAGCATGCTTTCGCAGTTTCCTTAACGCCGGATTTGACTATGGCGTGGACGCGCTGATCTTCGGAGGTGATATCACCGGTAAGCTGCTCGTGCCGATCACCAAGCGAGAAGGCCAATACGAAGCGAGCTATCAGGGGAGACAACATCGTTTCGCATCGCTCTCGGCAGTGGAGGGTTTCGAGCGGACACTGCAGGACTGCGGGCAGTACGCAGTCCGCCTCGAATGTAACACAGGCGAAATACCGACCACCGACGCGGCGGAATACAACTCGGTCTTCATCCAGGCGATGAAGGACCGCTTCGCCCGCTGGCTTGAATTCACAGATTCGCGGCTCCGAGGAACTGGTATCGAGTGCTACGTGATGCTGGGCAATGATGATCCTCCCGAACTCGCCGAGTTGATCGGCCAGAGCAACACTGTCGTCAACCCGGACGAACAGAAGGTTCTGATCCGTGACGAAGTGGAAATGATCAGCCTCGGACACAGCAATCTTACCCCGTTCCACAGCCATCGCGAGATGCCCGAGGATCGAATCGAGAGCATCCTGAAGAAGCTAGCGCACCAACTGACCGACATTCGTTCCGCCATCTTGAACGTACACGTGCCTCCGTACGACTCGACCCTCGACAAAGCGCCTGAACTCGACGAGAATCTCAAAGCCAAATCATACGGCGGACAGCCCAGATTAATCCCCGTCGGCAGCACCGCGGTTCGAGATGTCATTCTGCAGTGGCAGCCGCTGCTGGGACTACACGGGCACGTACACGAAAGCGGCGGAAGTACGTATCTTGGCCGGACCCTGTGTATCAATCCTGGTAGCTCGTACGCTGCGGGCAGACTGCACGGCGCCGTTGTCACCATTGATCGAGCGAGTGTGTGTTCGCATCAGGAAGTAACCATCTAGCCGAGCGTGACGGCCTGCGTGTCACGCGATACTTGCTAACAGCTTCGCCAACGTCGGTCCGTCGAGCCGCCGCGGGTTGTTGCTCATTCGCTCAGCATTGGCTTTGTCGGCGATGGCCGCCCGTTCACTTTCCGTCTCCACGCCGATTTCGCTCAGCCGCGTGGGGCAGTTGAGTTGCCCCCGTTGGGGACAGGCGTCACCCAGGACCTATGCTCAACTGAATGACATCTTATTACGGTTGACATTATATCGCAAATAGAATAACTTACCAAAAGGTGGCGATATGCAGAGGCATGAACACAGTGAGGAGCTGGGTAGGTTTGAGGCGCTGTGCCGCAGCCGAGGGCTTCCGTTGACGATTCAAAGGCGGGCCGTATTTCAGGCTGTCTTGGAGCGGAAAGACCATCCCACTGCTGACCAGATTTTTGAAGTCGTAGATGAGCGTGTCCCAGGCATTTCCCGGACAACCGTGTACCGAGTGCTTGACACATTGGTTGATTTGGGCGTAGTCCGGCATGTTCAGTGCACTGGGAAAGCCATTCGTTTTGATGGCGGGACGCACCGACACGACCATGTGATTTGCCAGCGGTGCGGACGGGTGGCTGACATGGAGATAGTAGGCTTTGACGAGCTTCCCCTCCCAGAGGGAAAGCCGCAGGGATTTCAGATCGACGACTACACGGTTCAGTTCATGGGTACGTGCCCAGAGTGTCAGGGGACGCACAAAGAACAATGAACCCTTTATCACACTTGTCACGGGACCCGCGAGAACGTGTTATCTCAATTGGTCCCTTCTTGACCCTGATTTGTAAGGAGGTCTCTGGTGGCTAAAGAACGTGTTTTGTCGGAAATGAGCGTTGACCCGGCAGCGCAGCAAATGCTGCAAATTACCCAGGAAAAGGGGATTGAGACGATCTGGGACCGGTATGAGGCTCAAACCATCTGCAAGTTCGGCAAGGCGGGTGTCTGCTGCCGCATCTGCGATATAGGGCCCTGCCGCATCACCGAGAAAACCCCTAAGGGCGCGTGCGGCGCCGACGCCGACGTCGTTGCGTCACGTCACCTCGCTCGCCAAGTGGCAGCGGGTGTGTCGGCTCA
>CAZUAH010000659.1:0-7420 GCA_964617665.1 uncultured Pirellulaceae bacterium | reverse complement strand
ACTCTACCGTCAAAAACTGTCATCGAATTCCGCTCCGCGGAAATCGGCGTTCAACGTATCCAGACGGCCTTCCGGTGAGAGTCTTTAAGGCGTCGCGTGATGCCCTATACGTCGGAACGCAAGTCGACGAGGAAATAGCGTCACTAGTGCAGGCATGCGGCGATGGGTTTGTCTTGGTCGATTGTCGGTCTGACGTAGAGTCAAGGATTGCCAAGCTTCGGCTAAATCAAGCAGTCAACGAAAAGGGGAGCGCATTCTTCCGCGCGGTGGACGTCTTGGACAAGCCTGCCTTCGACGCACTGAGAACGATTGCGGACAAGAGAGACTTCCGGGCCGCACAACAAGGATATCGGATTCACCTTCGCACGTTCCTGCCGGACGTCAGTGCATCCGAATTGTGTACAACAGCGAGTACACTTGAGAACGTTAGCCGCGGGCCGCTGCTAGAGCAGCAGGACGGAGCATCTGATGGATAAGATAATTCGAACCAAAGTCGTCAAGATTCTCACCGACACAACGGTCGTTCTCGGCGTGGGGACCGTCCACGGCGTGAAACAGGGGACGGAATTTGTTATCTACCACGAAGGCGACGAGATTCTGGATCCTGAGACCGCCGAATCCCTTGGGCGTCTCGAGTTTCCAAAAGGGCATGTGGTCGCCGACACTCCACAGGAAAAGTTCTGTGTGGCGAAGACGAAATGGCGAAAAGGTAGCAGTCTTAGCTCGGCACTCTTTGCTCCAAGCTTGATGAATATTTCACGGATGCTGAGCGAAGAGCGGCCGGTCCGCGAGCGACTTAACGTCGAAGCGGAGGATGGTGAACCGGAAATCGATCCGGTTATCCACGTCGGTGACCCGGCGAGGTCCATCCCCAGTTGATGAATGTGTGGCTTGCGGAACCCAAGGAAGTATGATTGGAGAAGTTGCAGCGGGGAGTTTTGGAAGTCTGAATTCTGGCCATGCGCAAGCCCGAATCGCCAATCACATGTCGGCAAGGCATTTGAGCGGTCAGATCCCGGGCTTTTTCACCGTGTAGGAGGACCTCTACGTTTCATGTGCCCCGGGAGAGACTAAGCCCCTTCCAAGCTACGAAGCGTGCTTGGGCCATGAGGTCTCAGATCTGCTCTGCTGTCGGCACGACGAATGGCTTGCGGTATTCGCGGGTTAGCATTGCGCTGGCGGCTGGATTGTCGGGGAATGTCTCTGTGTCGGAGTCGATCGCAAGCCACGGCCCGAGTGTTAGTGGGCCGAACTTGATGCGACGTTTCTCCAAATCGAACCGGTTTTCGGCCAGGTGTTTCTGGATGCCCTCGAACGTCTCCAGCACGTTGTCGTTGGTCTTGAGCCCTTCGAGCCGCTTCTTGATTTCGTCGTCACTGGCGGGCTGGCCCAACTGCTGGGAGATATTGGCCACGTGGACAAGAGCCGTTGAAAGGTGGCCTTCGATGATCGGGGCGTTCAGGTCTTCGACCTTGCGGCTGTGGACGGCCTCGACGAAATCGGCAAAATGGTCGTCGCCGGTCCCGGTGAGCTTTTGGACCAGATTCCCGTCGGGGTCGAAGGCGGTGATGCCGCCGAACGTCGCCACCAGGTAGCCCTCCGTGCCCTCGATCAAGATGTTGGCGGAATGCGGGGGTTTGCCGCTCTTGAGGTTGCGGACTTCTTGCGTGACTGTCGTCGGGCCGAAGTCGTGTATGGTCACTTGGGTGTTGGGCGTTTGGCCGGCGTCGTCGAAGTGGCGCGCGCCGTAGCTGAGCACGCCGCGTCCCAGTCCGGTCAGGCCGGTGATCTTGCGCATCAGGTCGACCACGTGGACGCTGTTATTCCCCAACTCGCCGTTTCCATAATTCCAGATCCAGTGCCAATCGTAATGGAAGTGTGGTCGCGTCAGTGGGATTTCCATCGGTGCCGGGCCGGCCCAGAGATTGTAGTCGACGCTCTCCGGCACATCGTACTCGCCCAGTGGTCCCATGTGATTCCGTGGGCGGTACATGAAACATCTGGCCAGCTTTACTTGGCCGAGTTTCCCTTGCTTGACATACTCGGCGGCGGCCTTGGCCTGCCCGGTCGAACGATGCTGAGTGCCGCCTTGGCAGATCCGCTGGTACTTCTCCATGACCTGGACCATGCGGCGGCCCTCGGAGACGTTGTGGCTGACCGGCTTTTCGACGTAGACGTCCTTGCCGGACTGCATTGCCCAGATGGCCGCCAGCGAATGCCAGTGGTTAGGCGTGGCGACCGTCACGATGTCGACCGACTTGTCGTCGAAGATCCGCCGCAAGTCCTCGACGAACTTGGGCTTACTCTCGAAGCTGGCGGCGACCTGGGGCCCGATCGCCCGGTCGCAGTCGCAGATGTAGCTGACGAAGCAGTCTTTGCGGGCGGTGAACACCTTGGCATGGGCGCGGCCACGGCCGCGAGCCCCGATCACAGCCACGCTCAGACGCTCGTTCGGACTGGTGCTCTGCTTCTGTTGGGCCACTGCAGGGCGTGGGGCTGTTGCGGTCACGGCGGCGGCTGTGGCCAGCATCGATTGTTCAAGAAAGCGGCGGCGGCTGGTACGTTTCATATCTGGATCCTCGGCGGGAAAAGGGGATTCTAGGGGCATGCAGCCGACGGTACCACGCCGACGACTAACCGTCATTCTCCTTTGCCCAACGGCGCATTGCAAGTCGACGGAGACGAGTAGCGTCACAGGATCTCGCGTGGTTCGGGGCGTGTGGCCCACACTGCTTCGGCGTATTTGACGCCGCAAGCCAGACCACGATATTGGGCCAGCGTTTGCTTGACGGTCTGCGTCCGATCGGGGGACTGCGGGTCATAAGGCCGATTGCGCACGAAAGCCATCAACTGCCCCAGCCACTCCATCGCCGCGGGCCATTGGGCGGTTACATCCACGTACGTATTTGGCTCGAACCCGATCGTGTGGCCCGGACCATTATCGTAGGCATAGATGCGTCGCACGGATCTCACGCCCGCGCGGCCAAGAATCGCACTGGGCTGGCGCAGAGCCATCTCGCTCAAGACCGAGGCGACCTCGTGGTCAGGATGGCGGTCGCGGCGCCATAGCATGAAGGCCACATCCGGTTTGACATCGGCAATGACTTCGGCGACAGCTCGCTTGGTATCGGCATTCACGTCGAATTGCATCGAAGCGTAGTTCAGGAATCGCACGTCGATGCCCCGCTCCGCCGCGAGGCGGATGTTGGTGGCACGCATCTGTTCTGCACGGTCTTTGACAGGTGACCAGTTGGCGTAATCGCCGATGATGTTAAGGATGACGACGCGATAGTTCTTGCGCACAGCTTCCAGCAGTATGCCGGGTATGCCAAAGACGCAATCGTCATAATGAGCGCCGATGGCCAGCAACGTCTTTCCCGCCGAGGCGGAGTTCGAGGACGTGGTTGGCTTGGGATTGTTTTCCGCAGCCTCGCCAACACCACTCGCGGCGACCAAGCCCGCTGCTCCCGCTGAGGCTGCGCATTTGCCTAAGAAGTCACGACGATTCGGATTATCCGACATGATCAACTCTCCAATGCTGAAGTGAAACAGTCCTGATGAATCACGTTGCCCCGTTTCCGCCCCATAGTAGCCATCAGGCTCCGCGTGATGAAGCAGGCTTCGCATCAGAAGTTACATGAAGCGATTTCAAAACCGGAAGGACGAGGCTCCCGCCGAGCCGCGCGCCGGTGCCAGGAATTCGGCTCAGCAGGAGCTTCGCCCTCCCAAGAATGAATTTTGAAATGCCCTCATGCCCTTCCAGGCCGTACGTGGGTTGTGCTTCGTCACGCGGAGCGTGACGGCTACCTTGCTGGCTGTTGTTGGCAGGTTCTTCCGAACCTATGATAAGACGAAGTGGGTCGGCGGATCGCGACAAAATCGAATCCGTGACCGTAATCCTCCATCCCAAAGTTGGCAAGATACTCGGGCGTCATCCGATTTTTCCTACGAACACACAAGACGATACGCGACGCTGCAGCATCTTCTCGAAGAAGCTCAAGGAGACCACATCATGAGAAACCGCTTGTACGCCATCCTCGTTATCGCCTGCGCGGGCGGCGCTTTTGCCGCTGAGTCCATCGATATTGGCATCCGCCGAGAACTGTTCGTGGACGAGTTCTTGATCGAAAACATGGACGGTGCGCGGCTACAGCTTCATCACCCCGTGCCGCGCGAGGTGGCCGTCGTGCACGACACGGACTGGGAGGGCAACACGTCGGGTTACCATACGGTCTTCCGAGATGGAGACCTTTACCGCATGTACTACCGCGGCTCGCACCACCAGCGCAATACTCAACGCGCGGACCACCCTCAGTTTGCCTGTTATGCCGAAAGCAAGGACGGCATTCACTGGGTCAAGCCCGAACTTGGGCTGTTCGAGTTCAACGGATCGAAGGCGAATAACATCGTCTGGGCGGGTGGTGGTACGCACAACTTTGCCCCATTCAAAGATGCCAATCCGGACTGTCCGCCCGAGGCTCAGTACAAGGCGGTTGGCGGTATCAAAGGCGGACTTGCCACTTTCGCCTCGGCCGACGGCATTCACTGGCGGCAGACCAGCGAGAAACCGGTCATCACCGATGGCGCTTTCGACTCGCAAAACCTCGCCTTCTGGGATACGCATACCGGTTGTTACCGAGACTTCCACCGCCACTTTACCAAGGGCGTCCGCGCGATCATGACCTGTACTTCGGAAGACTTCGCGAATTGGACAGATCCCGTCTGGCTTGAGTACGCGGAGGGCACACCGAACGAGCATCTTTACACCAACCAGATCACACAGTACCCGCGGGCCCCGCACATCTACATGGGCTTTCCTAAACGCTTCCAGCCGAGCCGCCATGCCGCCGGCAACACCATGCCGGGCCTCTCCGACGGTGTCTTCATGACCAGCCGCGACGGACTAGTCTTCCACCGATGGCTTGAGGCATGGATCCGGCCGGGGCTGCAACGCGAGCGATGGGTGAATCGCAACAACATGACCGCCTGGGGCATCGTCGAAACCCAGCCTGCAATCCCAGGCACGCCGAACGAACTCTCCGTCTACTCGACCGAAGGCTACTACCTGGGCGAGTCCTGCCAGATCCGGCGCTACTCGCTACGTCTGGATGGCTTTGTTTCTCTCTGCGCCCCCATGAGCGGTGGCGAGATCGTGACCAAACCACTGGTCTTCGCCGCGCCCGAAGACCCGCGTCCCGAACCGGAAGACATTGCCACAGCAAACACGAAGACCAAGGACGGACGGCTTCACGTCATCGAACCGATTGCCTTTCCGATTCCGGGCACAAAGAAGATTGGGACCGCTTTCACACTGGCCGTCTCCGTGAGCAACGTACCAAGCGGACATCGTCGTCTGTTCTCGGTGTACGATGGCGGCGGCCCCGTGAAGAAGGGCAACGGGGAAATGATGTTGGACTTGTGGGCAGGTGGCGCCTTCAATACTGGCGTGTGCCTTCGATTCGGATGCGACGACGACAGTATCAACGTCAAGACGGAAGATATCCCCGGTTGGGCCAACATGGTGGATGGCGACACGCCCGCACACTTCGCCGCCACATGGGACGACGGCGTCAGCATCCTCTACCTGAACGGCAAGGAAGTGGGTCGCATCGGCGAACCGGGGCACGGACCGGGCGAATTCTCTCATGGCGACATCCGCTTCGGCGAGGATTACCCTCCGACATCCACGATGAACGAGCCTTTTCTCGGCTTTGCCGACGATATCCTCGTGCTGCGCCGGGCACTGTCGCCCCCGGAAATCGCACGGCTTGCGGCCGAAGGGGCCAAGGCCGTCGTGCAACCAGGCGCAGCCGGTGTGCTCTACACCATGGACGGCCCCGACGCCGGCAGCCTTGTCGATCGGCTAGAAGCCGATGGAAAGAACGACGCAAAACTCACCGCACCGCGAGGTGTCGCCTGGGGCGAAGCCATGCTCTTGCTGAACGTCGCTACCTCAGCCGCCGGATCCGTCCGTTGCGAATTGCAGACCTCCGACGGCGATCCAATTCCAGGCTTCACGATGGAAGAATCCGACACGCTGTTCGGCGATGATATCGAGCGTATCGTATCCTGGGGACGCGGCCGGAGTGAGCTCAAGCAGTTCGCCAGTCAGCCGATCCGCCTCCGCATCGAGCTGAAGGATGCCGACATCTACGCCCTGCGCTTCGGCCAACCATAGGTCCCCGTTTGAGAGACAATGCGAATGAAAACCCATACTTTCGATTCAACGTGCGCCAATCTGGTCAGCCGCCGCTCATTCCGATACGTCGCGTTCGTCGCGGCGCTGTGCCTCAACGCCCCGCAGACGCTCTTTGCTGCCGGCAAGACAGTTAACGAATCAGCACGGAACATCCCCGTCGCGTACGATGTCGACGTTGTCGTCGTGGGCGGTTCATCCGCGGGAGTCGCGGCGGCAGTTGCAGCGACCGAGCAGGGCGCCAAGGTGTTTCTTGCCGCTCCACGTCCCTATCTGGGCGAAGATATCTGCGCGACGTATCGCCTTTGGCTCGAAGGCGATGAAGTACCAAGCGATCCGCTGGCAAAAGAAATGTTCACAATCCCAGATCCCATCGAGGGCATCCCATACACCTACCAAGCTGATCAGCCATCCGCCGGCAAGCATCCGGACACACAGCCGCCGAGCATGCTGACCGATGGCGAATGGGGCACTGCGTTCACCCAAAGCGTTCAGTACGACAAGGACGTAACCATCGCGATCGATCTCGGCAAGAATCAGGAAATCCGCAAGCTGCACGTCATGTTCTTCCAGGGACCGCAGGCCTATGAGATTGAAAGTGTGACCTTTCACGCGAGTGACGACGGTACGCAGTGGACGCCGCTCGCGGAAATCGAGAACGACCGGCTGGACGAAGGATCTTTTGTGCACTCGGCGATTCACATGTTCCGCGAGGTCACCTGCAGCGCGCGGTACGTGAGGTGTTTCGTCAAGAAGACCGCACGCGCCGAACGCATGCTGATCGGCGAGATCCTGATCGAGGGTCCGGCGCAGGAGGACAAACCCAAAGGGCTGCGCGTGACGACGCCCATGCAGGTGAAACGCACATTGGACCAAGCCTTGCTGGATGCGGAGATACCGTTCTTGTACACCTGCCACGCGACAGAGCTCCTGCGCGACGCGCAAGGCGAGCTGGCGGGGATCGTCATGGCAAACCGGGCCGGCAGGCAAGCGGTAAAGGCCAAGGTGATCATCGACGCGACGGACCGCGCATGGGTTGCTCGCATGACGGACGCGGCGTTTGCCCCCTACCCGACCGGCCCACAAGCGTTCAAGCGTATCGTGGTGGGCGGCTCCGAGCGAAGCGGGACCGGCATCCAATCACGCAGAATCCCGCTGCGCAACCCAATCGGCGGCAAACTGCCCGTTTCGTACGGCACGGGCGGGTGGGCCACCAAGTACAAC
>CAZUAH010000658.1:0-7420 GCA_964617665.1 uncultured Pirellulaceae bacterium | reverse complement strand
CACCTACGTTGAACGAGAAATCGCTAAATACCGGTTCGAACCATACCGAAGGGATCTGATCTTGAACGAGCTGTACGACTACATCGGTGATCGCAACTGGGATGGCATTTCACGCCATGAACTCGATGCGAGGCTCATGGAAGTCTTCATGGCACCTGGCCGGGCACCGTTGCTCTACAACGAGGCGATCGAAGAACTTTTGCGGGAGAGATGCTGAGAAGAACTAAAGAAGGCGGGCCCGAGCTGATACCTCGAACCCGCTTGGATAGCTCAACCCCTTGGTTTTGGAAAGAGACGAGCTGATGACAGACATATTTCAACTCACCGTCGAGCGCAACCGGGAAGCGGGACACCTCCGCCGCGTCAAACGCGTGGTCCTCGCTACCGCGCTTGGTCTCCCTGGCTCGGGCCACCGTGGCCCGAGCCAGCGGTCGTTGCTATTGTTGCTGGTATTGCTCTGTGGAACTGTTCTGTTTGGCGCCAGGGCTCGCGCCGTCGAGCCCATTCCCCCCATCGAAGATCAGCGAGCCCGAGTAGAGCTCATTCACACCCAGGCTTGGGCCAGGTGGGGCGAACTTGGTCATACAGCGGTTCTGGTGGGCCCGACCACCCTTCTTACTTCCTACCACTGTATCGAGCGAGAGGGGACCCGGAGCATCTACCTGGAATTCAACGGGGACGGAACACGGGAATGGGGAAAGATGGAGCGGATTGACGAGGACAACCTGGCCGTCATCCGTATTCCCGATACCCACGGCCACGAGGCCATGATGTTTTTCCAGCTGAGCCATACCGCGACGGTACCATTCGCGGTCAATTGGCAGCTGCTGAGCGATGATTGGTGGAGACGAACTCGCTCAAGAAAGGGCCAGGATTGCACCCCAGAGAACCAGGAGATCCTGCATACCTCGACGAGTTCCGGTAGCTCCTCCACCCAGAACGATTGCCCCAACGGGGCCTTCTTCGCCGCTTATCGCACGTCGGCCAATCCAGATCTCGATGCGAGCTGGGCCACGCTCGGTCATGAAGTAGAAACAGGCAATGACGAGGTATCCTCTTGGGCCTCGATTCCGAGTTCTCCCGCGTTGCCTGAGCCCAACCAGGTCCACCAAGTCGAAGTGACCATCTACACGGCCAGCTGGTGCGGTGGCTGCCGCGAACTCGAGCGGTGGCTTAACCGCCGCGGGACACCGTTCGTGACGGTGGACATCGATACGGACTCCGCACGCTGGGGTGCATCCAAACGCAAGGCTCGGGCGGACGGAGTGAATGTCCGGGGCGTGCTGTTGGCCGAGATCAGGAACGGAAGCAGCACGCGCTGGATCTATGGCTTCGATGAGGTGGAGCTCGCACGCTCCCTTGGAGGGTAGATGGTCTGGCCATGTAACAACCATCGCCGAAATTGCTCTTAGGCACATGACCCCAGGTGATGCGAGACAAGCATTTCGTGGGGCGGGAAAGGAAGGACGATGAGTACGAACCAATACGGCGGCAACGGCCAGGGGGCATCGGCGACACAGAACGCCGGGGCCAAGGCGGTGTTCTTCATCGTCATCGGTTCGACGATGGTCGAGGCGCTGTTGTACATCGCCACTGCCAAGCGTGAGGGTATGCATCTGGTTCCGCATCGCTGGGTCGCGATCGACACCCTTCCGTACGAGAATCTCATCTCGCGGCTGGTGCAATGCGGATGGAGCCAGAGCTTCGTTGAGCAACAACTGCCACGTGACCGCTACCTTCGTCTTGAGTCCGCCGTGACCGAGGGTATGGATTTCAATAACCCCCTCAACGCTTGGCGGCGACACTTTCTCTTCGAGCCCCAGCTTCAGAAGGACGGGCAGCGCCCGAACACGGCTGGAGCCATGGGTACACCAGCGATCGGAGCCATGAAGGCGATCGACAGCGAGGCCGACCTCGAGGAGTTCCTCCGCAGACACATCCACGCGCTATCCAAGGTGCGCAACGAGACCCTCGGTATCGATGGGATCACGGTCCACTGCTACACGACGCTTAGGGGAGGCACGGGATCGGGCTCAACACCCCACATCCTGGCGATCACTAAACCGCTGCTCCCGGAAGAATCTGAGATCCACCTGATTGCGGCTATGCCCTGCGTCTACGACGCGGATGGGCGAGCGTACGCCAACGCCTACGCCCGGATCATCGAAGACCAGTACTTCCACCGCTACGGCGGTGGCATCCCAAGCATGGAGGACATCTGATCATGCGACCAGCTCCATACAACACTTTCACCCCGCTGTACGGACAGGGGAAGACCCCGGCACTCGGGCCGGGCGATGTGATGAACCTCTGTGCAGCGGACGCTTTGGCCATGCTGCAGGTCTCTTCCCAGAGGGCTATCAACTCCGGCGCGGTGGACATGACCGATGTCCACCGTCACGACATGGATGACCTACCCACTTACGCGCGGCAACTCACAGCGCTGGAACTCCGCCCGGTCAACGAGGGCGTCCTGGACTACATCGCCTCCACCTACCTGGCGCAGGACATCGCTGCTCGATCGGCTCGTTTCGAGGAGTGGGCTGAGGGTAGTCGTACTCTCGATGTCCAGGAGGAGGAGCGAGTCGAGAAGTTCATCGCCAACTTGATTCGGGATGAGGGAGTCTCGGCGCGGGGGTTGCTGCACAAAATCGACGACAAGGGGATCGCGCGAAACGATCTACAGTCCCTTTTCGAGACACTTCGAGGGTGTGTCACCAACGACGGTCCCGAAGAGATCAAGGCCGAGATGCGCCGGTTTCCGGAGAAGGTTAGGGAACGCTTCGCCCGGTATCGAACACGATGGGACGAGGCTGCCGTAGCCCTCTGCCGTCGACTCGCGGACTCGCTCGAAGCCATGGTTCGGGAAGCCTTCCCTGCCGCGGTCCACCTTCAGCTCGGTGCACTGGAACGGATCGCACAGAAGCTCGATGCTACAGCCTCTGATCTTCAGTCCTCCGTTGACGCGGCCGAGCAGCAGCGCGCCAGCAGCGGACGTACGTTGCAGACCGCACTCGACTACATCCAGCGAGCTCACGGGCTGCTCGGCGTCTTTGGGCGTGCGGATGCCGTGCGAGACGCTGCCTTCGACGCACTCAACCACGCGGTTCCCGCTGCCCAGGCGCGTTTCAGTCAGGAATGTGGCGAGCTGGCCCTGCAGGTTCTCCGAGACGGCCTCGAGGTAAAGAACCCGGCCGGAGAGCGGCGTCCGGTTCTCAGCGTGCTTCAGGTGATCCGAGAGCGTCGTCCGCAGATGATCGCGTCGGCTCGCAAAAACTACGCCGCGCTGACCGCATCAGTCGAGGAGATCCAGGACAACGCCCGGCGCAAGATCGAACGCGGCAGTCCGGTCTTCCAGCGTGCGTTGCTGCACGATGGTAAGAGCGTAAACGAACTGGATGCAGAGGCTGAGCGGCTGCGTGAGCGTGTCGGCACTCCCCCGGGAGTGGTTCGACTCCTTCGTGGCGAATGCTCCGTTCCGGAGTTGCTTCAGGAGCTGTTGCCCCTGCTCCCGGACTACCGCGATATCGATCGACCTCTCCTCGAGGTGTTGCAGGACTCCGAGTATTGGGCGACGTTTGCACAGATCGTCCGCAACGCACGCCACATGCTCCCCACCAATCGCCTGGTCGAGGAGCAGCTTCAGCTACGCAATCGACGCGATACCTTGGAGATGCTCGAGCTTCCTGGGGGTCAAGAGGGTCCGCTCGGTGAATGGGCAGTCCGCGAAGATCTCGTTCGCGATCCCAACCACATCGTGGATTCGGGGGATCCCAAGGTGGCTCGGTACGTCTTCATCCGAGATGGACTGCCGCTCGCGATCTTCCCTCAGATCCAGCACTACCAAGCACGGTATGACCGCTACATGGCCCATCCAGGTTCCATCAGCCCCCACACCTTCAAAGAAGGCGTGAAGACACCACCGGTCCAGCCGCCGAGGACGAATCTCACGCTTCACACCAAAGAGCTGCTCTACGTGGCCAAGGCCACCCTGCCCGAGCGGGTAAAGGAGTTGCCGTCTGGAGCCGCAGTCATCCATCACAGACAGGCCACCGAAGTGACCGGGTACACCGTGGACGAGAGGGAGGAGCTTCCGAACTTCCAGGCCCTCGTGAATTGGACGGCCAAGCATCCGGATGTCCGCAAGGAGCTGGAGGAGCGACTACGAACCGCTCTCGATACGGATCCGGATCGCTACATCGAGCGGCTGCGTACCGCCTGGACGAACAGCATTGGCGGTGAGGAAAAAGACTTCCTTCGGAATGCGCTGCACCGCCTTCGGATCGATCCCCAAGCACCCCCTCCGAAGGAAGCAAGGAGTTAGAACGATGCGTCTCGCGCCTGTCTGGACACTCGTGCTCTTGGCACTCACCGCTGGGATCTCTCAGGCCGCGGATGAGCCCCAGGAACTCCTCTACATCATCGATGATTCCAGCTCGATGCTGGACCAGGTGTCCATTCCAGGAGTGTCCCGAGGCGATCGCTGGACTTTGCTCCAATCCTCGCTCCCGCCGCACCTCTCTAGCCTGTCCGCCGATGTCGCGGTGGGGGCCATCAGCGTGGGCGGGGACTGTAGGGATGCACCGAGCATCCGGCTGCCTGTCGGTATCGACCGCGGCGTGCTCCTCGGCCAGTTCCAGAATCACACCCCAGGTGGAAGCACAAACCTCAACGCTGCATTGCTCGAGGTGCCGGAACTCTTCGATCTGAGCCATCCGGCCCAGCGGCGGGTCGTGCTGTGGTCGGACGGTGCAAACACCTGCAAGCCTCAGCGATCAACCTGTGACATCGCTAAGGAACTCTATGAGCAGCACGGTATCGTGGTGGATGTGGTGGCCTGGGCAACCGAGCCCAAGGCGCTGGCCGAGTACCGTTGCATAGCGAGAGTCACGACAGGCCAGTTGCAGACCGGCGGAGCGCCAAGCGATGCCGACGGGGGGAAAGGACGGGTCACCGTGGGCCTGGTAGAAGAGCCACCAGCGCCCTCGTTTGAAGCTCATTTGCCTCCACTGCCGCTGCTCGATCCATGGATCTACGTGGTTCTGGTGCTCGGTACTCTCACCGTCTTTGCTGGCGGGCGCCTGCTCTATCGACACGGATTGCATGCACGGGAGTGGTCGCCAGCGCGTTCTTGGCGCTGGAGCGCCCTTCTTGTCTTCTCGGGAGTACTCATGCTCTACGCCACACTCTTCTATTGTGCGAGCGCGGTTGCCGCTTTGATCGGGCTGGGCCTGATCCTCGCTCTGATGTCCTGGGTGGCACGGCCGAAGAGGGCCCCTACAGCGAACAAACGAACTCAACGGACTGCCGGCGCGTTCATCGCTCTGATGTTGTCGGTCAGCTTGATCGGCGACGCCCGTGGTGAGGAACCCTCTGCTGAAGTTCCGGATCCCCGTTTCCATCACATTCTAGTGCTCGATGCGTCCGGATCGGTTCGTAGGGTCTTGCCGGCGATGAAGTCGCTCTTCGCTTCGTATGCGGAAATGTACGCGGTCCCCGGCGAGGAGATCTCCTTGGTCCTCTTCGGCACCGACGCTCAGGGGACGGTGGTGGAGATGGACACCTTCACCGTGCCTCCTGAAGGGCCCTCGCGCACCTTGAACCGGCTACTCGACGACGTGAAGATCCAGACGTCTACGAACACGTACAACCAGCCACTGGCAGACTTCTTGGGGCAGTTCTTGGGAACCGTGCGGCTTGATCCTGTCATCATCATCGCCGGAGATGGCAAGAGCGATGATCGCCAGGACATCACCTTCGAGAGCCTGGGAACCCAGGGAGTGTACCAGGCACCCAATACGCGGACATGGAAGGTGGCTGTGGTCGGCGGGCAGGGCCTGGATCTGTCTCTGCTCTTCCAGAAGCCAATCCCACCTCGTCAGCAACGTGGACAACAGTCCAGGAAGGACCCGCTAAGTCCCCCTATTGATCCGTGCTTGATTCAGCCAGGACTACGGGTGGAAGTGCCCGGTAATGTCTTCTTTCACCCTCCTTGGCGCCCTTTCAGCGGAAGGCTGCTCGCAGAGGTGCCGATCCTAGTATCGAACGAATGCGTGGTGCGCAACCGGACCTGGGAACTTCAGCTCGTCCAAGGCCAGAGGACCACCATGATCGGCAAGGTAGACAATATCCCCATCGGCACTGATCCGATGGAGTTCACGTTCCAGGCCGAGCGCATCCCCGGACAAGGAGACGGGGACGCTTTTTTCCAGATCTTGCTCGAAGAAGGGCGGACAAGCCGCACGGTGTTCCCTGTTGGCAATCCACGTGTCCAGGTGCAGGAGATGACCTTCAGACCCATCTGGGCCTGGGTTCCCGGTCTGGCACTACTTTGTGGCTGCTGCTTCATCTTCGGCATCAGGAAGCGCCGGACAAAGCTACTCAACGCACCACTACCCATTGATGTCGTCGGTGGTCAGGGAACCGACCTCGAGCCAGGACTAGCCGTTCCGGCCGGCGGTGAAGGTAATCCGGTGGTGCTTCCACAGGCCGAGCCAGGCGAAGTGCTCTGCTACGTCAGCTGGCCAGGTGGCGATCGTACTCAGGTGGATGTGCGCCCCGAGTCAGACGTGAGAGCCAAGGTCAACGGAAACCCGATCATGGATAGAGTTTCCTATGCCCTTGGCTCTCCGTTGGTTCTTGAGCCGAAGGACGGTCGCCAGATCTCTTTCAAGTTCCTGCCAGGGCGCAAGCGCAGGGGGAAACGTGGACTCCCAGGCAGCGGTGGACCCGGTCGGCCTACTCCACCCAATGATTTCAACTTCGGCTTTGGCGAGGAAGGAGCGTCCGGCAATGCTGGTCCCCTTATCTGACCTGATGTCTTCCACGGCAGCTTTCACGGGAGCGATGACTCTTCTCCTCACTTGGCTACTGGGCTGCTTCTTCCTGTACCGGCGCGCGCGGCATCTACCATGGCTGACGGCAACAGACGTCGCCGGCTGTCTGGCCCTGCTCGGGATGACGGTGTTTGCGGCGTTTCATGTGCCAAGAACGGTCGTGCTCGCGCCCTTGGCCGGCGTGATACTGATTCTGGCCGCAACCCACCTGACTGCTGCTCGCAGGTCTGCCCGCGAGGTCGTGAGTTCTCGCTATGGAAACGCCCCTTCGTTGCCACAAGCGGCGGAGAAGCACCCCAAGGACAGCCTGCCTATCTAGGAGGACGGTATGAGTCGTTTCGTAGCTGGAATCTTAGCCTTCGCCTCCCTGGCGTGCGTCGGAGCTGCGTACTGGTTGTGGTTCACATCGGGCGGTAAGGCCGATGTGACGCTATCCTCAAGCGCCACTCCAATCATCCACCTCATCAATCCACCTGTGGCGCCCTCGTTACCTTCGACTCCTCCGGACCCCACGAATCCAGCAGGGGTCCTGACACTCCCGTCATACGGAGGATCGGCTGAGCGACTTTCTGACCTGCGTGACG
>CAZUAH010000657.1:0-7423 GCA_964617665.1 uncultured Pirellulaceae bacterium | reverse complement strand
TGGGAAGCCCCCCCATGCTGCTCGCGCATCGGGAACAGGGCCGGCAGTGCTTTCAGACGACGCGTGCCTTGTAGCCTTCGCTGGACGCGAAACGGCTTTCTAGATACAAAATGGGCCGGCGGCACTGGAATGCCGCCGACCCAAAAGGCAAAGTACAGCAAGGGAATATACCCATGTCCCGGGTATCCGTCCACGTGAGCCGCTACGCCGATCGCAAGAACCTCGTACTGTGGTGGCGCGATCCGGTTAGCGACAAAATCAAAACCAAATCGGCCGGCACACACCGCGAAAGCGAAGCCGAACGAGCAGCCGAACGGCTGGAAAGAAAGCTCGAGTCCTACTCCATCGCAGATGACCGGATTACCTGGGCGAGGTTCCGGGAACGCGTGGAAGATGAGAAACTCCCCCCCCTCGCGTCAAATACGCGTGACGCCTACGCCAGCGCCATGAACTCGTTGGAAAATCTGTGCGATCCCCGGCGGCTATCCGCCCTCGCGCGTCCACAGGCATGGACCACCTACGCCGAGCGTCTCCGGAAAACCGGCGTCAGTGATGCAACGATCGCGGCGTACTTGCGGGCGCATAAAGCCATTTTGCGGTGGGCCAAAACCGTGGGCCTGATTGCCGAAGTCCCCCCCCTGCCCAAGATCCGCCTCGGCCATCGCAACGCCGTAATGCGCGGACGACCAATAACGGGCGAAGAGCTGGACCGGATTGTCGCCGCCGTCGAAGGGATGGGGTGGCCAGCGGACCATATCCCCCCGTGGCAGCGCTACCTACGCGGGCTGTGGTGGTCCGGTCTCCGGCTGGGCGAATCGCTCGCCGTATCGTGGGACCAAGACGCCGAGTTTTGCATTGATTTGTCGGGCCAAAAACCGCGATACCGAATTTATAGCGAAGCCCAAAAGGGTCGCCGCGACGAACTCCTGCCCATTGCGCCAGAATTCGCCGCGATGCTAGAAGCATGGCCGGGTGAAAGAGCGGGGCCGGTGTTTCAGATGATAAACCCTGCAACCGGGCGGCCATTTCCCAATTACAAGGGCGCTGGAGAACTTGTAGGTGAGATTGGAAAACGAGCCGGGGTTAAGGTCGCAAACGAACCGACGAAATACGCAACCGCGCAAAACTACCGCCAAGCGTTTGGGACGCGCTGGGCAAAGTTGGTCCGGCCAAACGTCCTGCAGAAAATGATGCGCCACAAGAGCTACCGGACAACGCAAGACTTCTACGTCCACGAAGCGGCCGACGACTTGGCCAACGAAATATACACAGCGTTCAACAATTCGCTCAACATCTCTCAAAGCGACGACGTTAACGAGGCGATCCGTTGACCATAACCGGTGGGCATATATAGCGTTAGGTGTCTGGCACCCAGAGAGAGCGTTTCACGCCGGTATGATTGGTGATCAGTCCCACTCCTCTTTACCCGCGAGGTAGCTGCGGGGGTGTAGGTTTTGGTGGTGGTTTTGGTGGCACAAAGCGGGGCTTGTCGCGGCGACGTTCAACACGCTGCTCAACGCGCCGCGGTCCGCCATCGGCCCCGGTTGGGGCCTACCTGCGGGTGGCGGCGGCGGGCGCGCAGTCTTTAGTGTTGCGCGTTTTGGGCGCGTTTGGGGGTCGTCGCTCATCATCATCATCATCCCCGCCAGAGTGGAATCATGACGCACAGCATCCAACCCACCGCCGCCTTGACGGCGAGACAACGCGCATCGGTAGAGTCGGCCGCGGCAAAGATCCGCGCCGGCAAACCGTTGACGCGGGAGGAAGCGACGGCGGTAGAAAAACGCAACACGGTAAGAAGCCAGACATCGTTTATCGATGTCGGCCGGGCGGTGCCGTTTCGCATGTTGGAGCAAATCAGCGGGCTGGGGCGGAAGGAGTTGCGGGCGTTTGGCGAACGGTACGGGCTGTCGATTTCCGGCCGGGCGGTTGATCTGTGGGCGGTGCTGGCTCGGGTGTTTGGCGGTGAGACTCCGGCCGTGGTGGCGACATATGGGGAATTGGCGGGGGCGTTGGGGTTGGCGTGTGCGGATCCGGAGCGGACGCTGAAAAGCTACGTGGCTCGCGGGATGCCCGGCAAGCCTGGCAGGCCGGGGCCAAACGGTGGTGGGCGTTTTGATGTTGAGGAATGCCGGCTCTGGATTGCGGCGAACGTGAAGGTGGGCGGCGAGGATCCGAACGCGTCTGGAGATGTCCGTGCGGCGCGGGAGCGGTTGGTTCTCCTGGACCTGGAAATCAAGGAAGAAGAGCGTCTGGAGCAACTCCGGAGATTAGCGGACGTGGACGAGGTGGGCCGGTTCAACGAACAGTGTGCAAATAACGCGGCCGCCATCTTGGAAGCGATCCCAGACGAGGTGCTGGCGACGTTGCCGGAAAATTTGGCGGAAGAGGTACGGGGGGCAATTCACCGAAAAGTAGAAAAGCTGGTGGACAACGCCCGAGAAGAGATTGCCCGGCAAATTGAAGGCGACAACGACCCTACCGAAGATCTCGACGACGACGCGCCCGGCGATGCGGCGTCTCCGGAAACGGACGGCGGACGCGTGGCGGCCCCGGACGCGTCATGATCCCGACAAATGGATAGCGGCCCGCGTCCGTCTATCCGATTTGGAAGCGGCCAAAGGCCGATACGATCTACAGGGCCGCCCCTGGTGGCGAGAAGTCTTGCGGGCGATCGCCGATCCGGTTACGCGGTCCATTCGGCTGAAAGCCGCCACACAAGTCGGCAAAACCCTGTCCCTGATGGCGGCCATCTTGTACCTGGCCGAAAACGCCCCGGCGTCGGCGTTGGTTGTCTTGCCGTCCCAAGCCGACACGCAGGAATTTCGCGAGCGTCTCTATGCGCTGGCCGCCGAATCGGGTATCGACATCCCGCCCGAGTCCAAGTGGAACATGCGGCATATGGACCTCGGCGGCATGCGCATCTATCTCGCCTGGTCCGGATCCCGCCGCCGGTTGCGGGGCCGCCGCTGCAAATACGTTTTCTTGTCCGAGGTAGACGTTTACGCGTCGGACAGCCGGGCGGCCAACCCGCTGGAAGCGGCCAAGCAGCGAGTCAAAGCGTTCCCGCGGCACCTGATCCTCTACGAATCGTCCCCAATTCCCGAGCCGTCGAACATTGACACATTGGAGCGTCAGAGCCGCCGCCACCGGTGGCAGTGTCAATGTCCGCATTGCGGCACGTGGCAGGAGCCCCGCTTTTTCCTTCGCCGTGAAGACAACCGCGGTGGCGTGTCCGGTTTGAAAGATAAACACGACCAATTCCTTGACCGCGACGAAGTCCTAACATCCGCGCACTATGTCTGCTCGGCCGGTTGCACGATCACCAACGAGCAAAAGGAGCTATTCGCCGCCTCCGGGCAATGGGTGCCGGAAGGCTGTCGGCTCACGAAGAAAGGCCGCTTGGCCGGCGAACCCGACCGCGGCCGGCGCGACGTCGGCTTTCACTTGTGGGCTTTCCACTCGTCCGCCTCCTGGGGAGAAATTGCCCGCGAATACGTCTTGGCCGTGGCCGGCGGAACCGTGCCCGACTTCTGGCAGCATGAGCTAGGTTGGTCCTACAAAGCCCGCGTCACCATGCCGCACTGGAAGGAACTGGCCGAGCGGTTGAGCGTCCCGGACCACAAACGCGGCACGGTCCCGCCCGGAGCCTGGTTCCTGACCGGCTCGGCCGACGTCCAGCAAAACGAAGTCTACGTCGTTGTACGAGCTTGGGGCGATCGCCGGACGAGCTGGTTGGTGGACTGGTTCGTCTTCGACCGCGAAGAAGACGACGAAACCGAGCTGGTCAAATCCGACCTGGTCCAGATAAACCAAGTCATGGACCGCTGGTTCCCGCTGAACGAGCCCAACCCACGCGGTCAGCACCGTTTGAAAATCGCCCTGCTCGGCATCGACGCAAACTACCGTACGTTAGACGTCCACAACTGGGTGCGATCCCACAAAAAGACAACCCGCGTGCGCGCCGTCCGAGGCGACGGGGCCATGAAACCGTCCCAGAAGTACATCAAGTCCGTGGTCAAGGAATCCCGCCGCGAACGCGAAGACGGTAGCGGGCCGGTCGTTTACGAAGGCGGCCTGGAACTCTGGTCGATCAACGTCAACGCCTTCCGGATCGATCTGGTGGAACGGTTCCGAGGCCGCGCGGACAAGTCCGGCGCGTGGCTATTACCCGGCGACGTGATGCAGAGCGGCCGGCACTATCTACAGCAACTGGTAAACGAGCCGCCGACCTATGAACGAGGCAAAGACGGTCGGCCCCGCCTGGTCTTCAAAGAACGCGACCGCAATCTAGGCCACGACTTCTGGGATTGCGAAGTGAACGGCTCGGCCATCGCCCAAATGATCGTGGACCAATTGCCCAACAACCCCGGCTGGGACGCATCGAAATGGCGAATCGAGAAGAAGAAGCGGAAGTCCGGCAAACGAAACGCCCCAAACCGCGCGGCGCGGTAGGCGTCATCGATCCATCCCCGCTTCGGTTGCTCGTTTCAATCCAAGAACCTCTTTGTACGATTCTTTCCAGCGCACCTTGGGTTCGTATTTCAACGCCTCATAAATCTCCCGGATCCGTTCGTTTGTCTGGCCGCGTTTGATCGCCTCGATGGCAGCCGGCGAGGCGCAATCACTCGGGATCCGGTTCATCTTGCCGAACCAAATCGTATCCGTTACCCACGGCTCCAAATCTCGAAACAGCCCCACCGCGTCGTCGGCGTCCAGTAGCGGTTCGGCCGATACGCTGGTCGAGAAGCCGGCTTGGGCCGCGAATATCAGGCACCGTTTGCGTTCTTCGTACGACGGGGCGCCAGGCTCCCAGTACGACAGAAGATCATTTTCCCGCGCCCCGATCGAAAACCTGAACAGAATCTTGTTCCAGTATTCGCTGAACTCATAACAAATCGCCCGGATGCACTCCGGGTGCGGTTTGCTCACAATCAGCAGATCGTTCCCCGCCGCCAGAAGTTTGTCGATCACCGTCATACACGCTGGCCAAACCTCCGGCGTGATGTCGGACGCGGTGGGGAACATCACCCGCCCGCCCTCGTGAAACCTTCGGTTTGCCTGCACGTCCTTATCCCGGACGTGCATTTCAGGCCAATCATCGAACCGGATTCGCCCAAACCGCACGGCCATTGCGCGAGCGTAACAATAGCGACAGGCGTGAGAACACCCATCAACACAATTCACCGACGCCACACTCCATTCCTTGGTTCCCGATACCGCCGCTGTGCGTTCCACGCCGTTTACCTCCCTTTAGTACCCGCATTCTACCGACCGATTCTTACCGTAGCCATGCCTTTTTCTCAAGAGTTGCGGAAGTGAGTCAGTTGACCGATGGCAAAACGTACTATTGCGGGCGTTGCGCGGATGCGGGGGACCGAGTGGAACTTCGGCCCGATCCGAAGCGTTCCGCCGGCTGGTATCGCTGCCCGCAATGCCAGCTTGGCGTGAAACGGCACCCCACGCGACGCCGGCAGCGGCCGGTGAACAGAAGCGCGAGATAGGCCAAAGGACGGAACATGCCCCAAACTTCCACGCAAATCAACGCCCGCCTGGTCAAAGTTCGCGCCGCAATCGACATCATTCTGGACGGCGGTGTGGCCGAATTCGCGCACGACGGCGGCGACAAAGCCACGATGCTCGAGCTGCCCGCCCTGATGAAAATGGAACAAGACCTCGAAAAACAACTTGCACGCCTGACCCGAGGCACCAAATCACGGTTCATCCGCGCTACCCGATATTAGAGAACTGCCCGCCATGTCACAGATAGTTGCCGGCGCCGGAATCGAACCCACCGCGGTCACCTCCAACACACCGGCCCCCAACCTGCCCGCCGTCCGCACGCGCCAGCTACGCGTCCGCGGCACCGCCACCACGCCGCACTATCGCGGCGCCGTGGACGACAAGTTCTCCTTCGACTTCCAGCCACCCCACCGATCCGGCAACGCCGCCGTGCGCGAGTCCTGGGACAAACTCACCCGCCGCATGCGCTGGCTGATCGACAACACCTACATGATCAAGCGGGCCGTCGCCATGATGACCCAGCTCGTCGTCGGCGAAGGGATCAAGACCTTCTTCGGCGGCGTCGGCGAACGGCCGATCGACGCCAAACCGGAATGGGTCTTTACCGATCCGCTCTTCCAATTCGGCGACGAATCCGACGACATGTACGAACGGTGGGCCGAACGATACGCCGACTGCGAACGCCGCCGATCCCTCTACGAAATGCAACTCACCTCGGCCGGCGACCTCTTCGGCACCGGCAATACACTCTGGCTCAAAGTCCACCGCCCCGCCCCGCGAGGCGTCTGTCCGATTAGCTGGCAACTGCTCGAAGCCGAACAGCTAGACGACTCCAAAGACCAGCCGCAAACCGACAAGCAAAACCGCATTGAAAACGGGATCGAATACAACCAGTACGGCGAGAAAGTCGCCTTTCACCTGTTCGATTCCCACCCCTACGACTACTACATGGGCAGCATCTCGTCGTTACGAGGCCACAGCGACCGGATCCCCGCCAACCGCGTTATTCACCAAGCACTCACCACCCGCTCGTCCCAATCGTTCGGCATCTCCTTTGCCAATATCCTCATGCAACCCGCGCGCGACGAAGACTGGCTCGTAGGCCATGAACTCACATCCGCCGCCCTAGCCTCCGGGCTAACCCTCCTGCTCAAAGAAGCCAACAACGAAGACGGCTCGATCGACTTTAACACCGACGAAAACACGCTATCCGAACCAGCCGCCTACGGCGACAACATGAACGAAGGCGTGCCACACCTATCCGAAGTAGGCCTGACCGCCGGCACCGTGGCCCGCGTCTCGGCCGAAGACGGTGAGGACGTGCAGATTGTCGAATCCAAGCGGCCCAACAAAGACGTAGAACCCTTCGTACGCTTCCTGATGAACCGCGCCTCGATGGCATCGAACCTCTCCTACCACCGATTTACGGGCAACCCGACCGGAGCGTCCTTTGCCGTATTGCGAGCGATGATCAACGACGACCGGTCCATGAGCCAGCCGCTGACCAACGCCCTGGGCCGATCGATGGGCTCGCAAGTCCGCCGCGTCCACGACGGGATGCAAGTAGCCCTGGGCCGCTACCGCCACGTAACGGCCGCCGACTATTCCCGCGATCTGCCAACCTATCAAGACTACGACGTTCTGGGCCCGCCCTTGCGGCTGTTGAACCCAATCGAAGACATCAAAGCCGCCCGGATGCGGATCTCCAGCGGCCTATCCACCTTGCGCCGCGAATGCGGGTTGCTGGGATTGCCTTATCGCCGAGTCCTCCGTCAATTAGCCGTCGAAAAAGACCTCGGCCTCGCCTTCGGCCTGGCCCTCGACTTCTCGATGGGCGGCGGCACGGCCCCCGACTTCATCAGCACCGCCGCCGGCGACAAGATCAACAGCGGCGACGAAG
>CAZUAH010000656.1:0-7431 GCA_964617665.1 uncultured Pirellulaceae bacterium | reverse complement strand
CCTCACAAAACCAGCTCAGTTAACCAGGAAAGAGCAAGTTTGGCGCCCCCGAGCACCACCCCGCAGCGTTCGGCCGCGGGCAGGCATTGCTCCAGACTCTCAATCACCCAGGGGAAAGCATCTTCGTCGGTGTAACTAGGCAAAGGCGGCTCGATTCCCCGGTTCTTCATTAGTTCGTCGAAGTCCTTGCTGGTTCCCCATCGCCCTGTGTTGACTCGGATAGTAGGGATTCCCAGTTTGTAGGCCAGTTCGATGCTGGCGATGGTCTTGCTGACGTTGGCTTTTCGCTCCTCGGCGTCGGGCGAAACAAAGTCCTGATGTGTCGACATGCCGCATAGACTCAGTCCAGCGAGGAAAGCTTGACGCTTCAACGTCTGGAGATAGGCGTTGTCCTTCCGGTGCATCTGTACTTCGAGGACTTCGACAGCATCGAACCCCGTCTCGCCGGCCAAGGCGATGCAATCTTCGATCTTCAGCTTCTCCCCGCTGCGGTATCGCCAATATGAATAGGTCGACACGGCGATCGGGTTGCCACGCCAGGCACCAGTACCGGATGCTGCAAACGCCGGTTCCGCCTGTGCTGTGGCATTGGCTGCAGCGCACAGGCCAGCGGCCGATGCAGCAGAACTGATCAGGAATCTTCGACGGTCGATAGTCATTTGGGGCTTCTCCTCTGCGAACAATCCCGTATTTCTTGATTAAATTTCAATTCTTGCTTTGTGCAGACCCCGTTCGCAAAAGCGGAGCCATGATTTCGACGAAGTGATGAGCCCGCCGGGCGCTCTCTGCAGCGTCCCAGTCGTAAGGGTTCCACACATAATCTGCTGCCGTGGCCAGATATGCAAGAGATCGTGCCGCGAACTCTTCGTCCAATTGATTGTGCTCGGCACTGATTCCCGCATTGAAATGAACGCCCTCGAACAGACGATTCAGGTCTTTCGGTAAGTACTCGCCACGGAAGACGTATGCTTCGGTGTCGGGCAACTGCCGGGCGAAGTGTATCGGGACGCCTAGGGATACCCGATTAACCCAGAGGCAGGGCCGCCGGCCCGCGATCCGCGTCCATTGCTCGACCTGCTCGGCCTTGAGGGGCTTGGTGATCAGCGTTTGCATACCCGTCCACAACGGCCAGACTCTTGTGGGCACCTGTGACAACGTGCGGCCTAGTTCTTCGTTGGCCATACCCCGATACGACTCACGGCCGACGGCAGCGGGACAATACAGCACGAACGAGTCTGGATGCTCTTTTTCGATGGCGTTGCAGGCGAGATTCAGCACGTCGGCGATCGGCACGTCACGGCTTCCGGGCCAATCGTTGTAGTCCACTTCGATCCCGTGGGCTCCCTGTGCCATGATCCAGCGCAGAAGATCTGTGTAAGCCTTGCGGTCAGCCTGCTCGCTCATTACGTACGCCCCGATCGTCTTCCGAGTAGTCGCATCGCGCCGCCCGCGGAAGGGGCAGAAATACAAGATGGACTGCAAGACTCCTTCTCGGCGAAATCGCGGGCAGTGCGTTTCGATGTTGGCCGTGAAATGAGGCTCCGGGTCTTTCGATTGGTTCCCGTGGTACTGTAAACCGATAAGGTTCATCTTCATCAATGGAAGCCACGCGGCAAAATCGGCGACTCTCTCCGGCGGGTTCATGGAAGCGCTGGTCTTGGCGAGCCGATGGGCAACCTCCGGCCAGTCGGCGATCACCACGGCCGGTACGACCGTCTTGCCTTCTCGATCCAGCCACGCCATTTGAGTTAGGCTCACCAGACCATAGTACAACCCCAGTTCGCCGCAGGCAGAGATGCTGACGCGATCGTCCATGGCTCGTAGCGTGTAGGCTTGAGACAGACGTTTCGCGTCGAGCTTCTCATTGGCCGCTTCATTCAATTGTCCAGTCAACTCTTCGGCAGACACCCGGGTAACGGTCAATGTTGCCGAACGGCCATTCTCTTCGATGCCAGCCGTACCCAGCGACCGGAGCCGCGTTGCGAGCAGATCCAGCCCCTTCTGCACTGGCATCGCCTCGCCGGGCACACCGGATTTGACCAACGCTACGGGTTTGCCGGCCTCCGCAAGCACGACGTGACCATCATGAGCCACCTCAATCCGCGGCCTGGGGATAGTGTCAGTGCCGCCCACCGCCTCCGCAGATTCTGTCTGCCTGGAGGCCGTCATAGCGCAAGAGACAACTGCGGCGAGAGTCAACACAAAACGTGTCATCTTCTAGGCTCCCCAGATAGTTATTCAAAGACAGGCTGCAGGATGATTGTCATCAATTGAACGATTGCGTTCAACCGTTGGCCTGTAGCGCGCAGCGGCTATTGTGGAGCCAGCCAGCCGAGTACGGTCTAGAGACTTGCGGCCTTCCATCTGCCAACATACGATGACCCTGCGCTTCACGCGGCCAAGCGATCGCCTCGCAACTACCGGTCGCATGAACCGGCCGCAGGACGAACATCCAGGTCCGTCTCGATAGCATTCGGGAAACGCCGTTCACACGCTTTCTGGAGTCTTGACCATGACGCCTCTCTTTCCTTCTGCTGTCCTAGCGGGTGTGTGGTATTTGCTGCTCGGCGCAACAGCGCCCGGCTACACGCAGGAAACCCGAAAACCGAACAACGCGATTGCCGACATTCCGGTTGCTCGTGACATCGACACATGGATCGACCTGAGCGGCACGGCGCGTCCGGTTGTGGTTCTCTGCCCCGACCAACTCCTTTATCGCAAAGCCGCAGATGGGATTGCTGATGCTATCGAAACAGCCAGCGGCCAACGTCCTACAGTGTCTAGCGATACCGACGCCACCACGCCGGCACGATACAACGTCATCGCGTTGGGCAACGTGAACAACAACGGACTTATCGCTCGTCTCTACTTCAACTACTACGCCTTCGAAGACTCGCTACTACCGGGAGCTGGAGGGTATAGCATTCGGACCATTCACGACCCATACCCGTGGCATGGCAAGGGGGATGTGGTGGTGATTGGCACGAGCCACGAGGACGACGCGGTCGAGGCCGGCGCGGAATTCGCCAAACGAATCAAGCGTGGCGCCACGCAGGCTGGGATGGACTATACGCTTCATGTCTCGACAGCCCGCCCTCTCACCGCCGCACAGATGGCGGCTCTGGAAAAGGAGCAGACGCCATCATTCCGTGTCTTCCTCACGTCAGCAAACCAATATCTGAAGACGGGCCAAGAGCCGTACGCTCGCCACGCTATTGCCACGCTACATCGCATCGTCGATCTGTACGAACGAGAACCGGGCCACGACTGCGATTGGCCCGAAGAAACCAACTCGGCCGAAATCCTGGCGATATGGGATGCCTTTGAAGAATGCCCACACTTGCGTGATAAGGAACGCCATCAGTTCACGCTGGCGATGCTGCGTTTCATGCGAGCGCTGGTCAGACATGTATCGGGTTATTCAGGAATCGGGACGGACGATCTGGTGACTTGGAATCACACGACGTTTCCCCTCCTTGGCTTGTACTTCGGATCGCGTTACTTCCACGACTACTACGGACTGACCGAAGCGAATGGGCATTTGCAGAAGGCGCGGGCGTGTATGTTGGCTCAAGCCAGATCCTGGAAACCGCAAGAAGACGCAGACAGCTACCTGACCATTACGATGCGCCACACGATCCGCTATTGCCTGGCCGAATGGAATCTGGAGTTCTTCAGTTCCGGGCGGATGCGGCAGTACGCCGACTACGTGGTTGGAATCTGTGACAATACCGGATGGCAGTCGGGGTTTGGCGATTCCGGTATCGGGCGAAATCCCAATCTTGTCCAGGCCGCGCTGCCGCTTGCATTCTGGTGGTACCGAGATCCTGGCTACCTTTGGGTGCTTCAGCATGTCTCCGACGGGAAGTGGCAGAATCCGTTTCATCCGGATGTGGAGCCAAAGAAGCCGGACCAACACATTGGCGTGTGCGTGTTCCCGCTTGACGCACAACTGTACGAATACACCAAACGCAGGCCGGTCTATAACGAACCGCTCGCGCCGCCCAATGTGCCTTCTGATGCCGCGTTGGACAAAATCGCCTTTCGAGAGAGTTGGGACAAGGATGCCCAATATGTGCTGCTGGACGGATACTCGCGCGGCAAACACCTGCATTACGACGGGAATGCCATTATCGAATTCGTAGACCGAGGGCAGCGATGGTTGATTGATCATGACTACCTTACGCGCAACACGACGGAACACAACATGCTGTCGGTGATCCAAAATGGCCGGTCGACGCAATTGGTTCCGAGTTGTACGGGACTCGTGTGTCAATCGGACGTCGGCGGGCGGATGGGGCTGGTCGGTACCGAGATCCGAGACTACTGCGGTATCGACTGGAAGCGTTACATCTTCTGGCGGAAAGGCGATGCATTCGTCGTCCTGGACAGGATGACAGCGCGCGAGGAGGCAGATTACGACTTGGATCTCGTTTGGAAAGTCGAGGATCGGGAAGACGAGAGGCTCCTGGATGACGGCGCGTTCATGGCTCGATATCGTTCGGTCAGTTTCCAGTCGCGTCACGCTCCTGTCATTGCGGACAAGGACGCGTCAGGCGGCAAGGTGGTACTGCTCGGCCACGGCACGTCGGAACTCGCGTTCGTTGTCGACCTGCCGGCGGGCGAGTACGGACTGAGCGTCCGGGCGTACGGCATGGATACGAGTTCCGATTCGTTATTCGTCAGCACCGCTGCCAGCGAGAAGGCCATGATCGGTACATCTCGTCTTCGCTATGGGCCGATGGATACTGAACGAGTCTCGCGTGCGGCACCTCGCGTGAAGTTCACCGGCCGGCGCAGACATTTGGTCAGCGTGACGCTTCGAGAACGGCCATCGGTACGCGTTGACAAACTCTCCTTCTACGACGCGGATGGCCAACGCTGCTTGGTAGTAGAAGCCGAAGATGCAATTCCGCCGCGGGAGGACGACCTCGAAGGAATTCCCGCCAAGCGATTTTGGATCAAATGGCCTGATTCGATTCAAACGACTGTCAAACGATCCCACCCCAAAGGGATCGTCGTTCCAGTGCGAAAACTCTATCAGCGAATCAGCCGTAGACTGAAGACGGGCGACGTTGCGGAGGCGGCAAATCTGCTGTACACCGACGAGGCAAGCGAGCCAGCCAATCATAGAATTGATCGGATTGGCGCAGGTGCCATCTTGCTACGAGGTAAGGAGAACGCCCTTTGCGCTGTGCGAGGCACTCGACTGGACGGCTTACAGTTCGACGCCGATATGCTCTACGTGTCGCCCTCGCGAATTGCCTGGGCCAACGGCCGGTCGCTCCAATGCGGCGAAGCAACTATCGTCAGTACCGGCGTCAGCAACATGGAACTCGACTTGGTAGATTCCAAGACGGCGGCCATGACTCCGGACGCGCAGCCTGTTCAGGTTCAAGTCGACGGTATTTCGCCCGACTTCGTTCGTCGAGTCCTTCGATCTTTGGCAACAGGCGTTGTGACAGGCGCGGCGCAGAAGCAGACGTCGCTCGCCAACACGCAACCGGCATGGACGGCGAGGCTGGAAAATGGGGATCCCATCCGGCGTTTGAAGCTTGCCGATCTGGACCAGGACGGCGTATCGGAGATCCTGGTGGCGGCGGGAAGTGGCGCGTTCGCCTTGGACGCCGAAGGGAGTCTTCGCTGGTCGTATATGCTCGAAGGGGCTTGTCACGATCTGGAAGCCGGGGAGTTGAACATTGGGAAGGGTCTGGAAGTCGCAGTCGCAGGCGGTGATACGTATGGGCATTTGCTCGACTGCGAAGGCGAACTGCTCAGCAAGTGTCAGATCCGTGGTGCCGTCTGGAATCAGAACTTCGGCGATCGCCCTTGGCAGGCCTACACCGTTGCCGTCCGCGACCTGGACCGGGACGGCCAAAACGAAATCCTTGTGGGCACGCAGAACATGGAACTGCATGGCTACGACGCTTCTTGGAACCAACTTTTCCGAAGCCGACGAGCGGTTTTGCACGGAAGCATCGACTTTCACACGGTCGATGCCGATCTGGACGGCAAGCTGGAGATCTTTGCCACCGATCACTACGGACGTGTGCAGCTCTTTCGTCACGACGGCAGCAAGGCCGGTGCGTTCTACAGCTCGATCGGTGATATGCAGGCCACATTGGCGGACTTGGACGGCGACGGGCGGGTAGAAATGGTCTACGGCTCCTCCACCGGCGACCTGTTGTGCGCGAGGTTTCCCGAAACAGGCATCTCGAACCGCGGCGCCAAAACACTGTGGCGATTCGACAACTTCGGCTACGGCGTAAATCGGCTTCGTTCAGCGGATCTCGATGGAGACGGAACAGCCGAAGTCATCCTCGCCTCACAAACCGGCTATCTATATGTGCTAGACGGCCGAGACCATGTCAAGTGGCAGGACCGAGCGGGTACGGATATCGTGGAAGTGTTGGTCCTTCACGACGCACGACCTCGCTTGGCCTATTTCGATCGCAGCGGCGTGCTGAGCCTGGCAACAGGCGATGGAAAGACGCGAAAGAGGATCGCACTCGATGTCATTCCAATCGTCGCAATCCAGCACTGCGACTCCATCGTGGTTAGCGCCGGCGACCAAGTTCTTTCGTTCGAGATCGACGATTTGTGGACGAGTGCTGGCCCGGAGTGACGGTGCATCACGCGGATGCCGTGCACGCCGTCGGCCCCGCGCCGGTGGTGCGAGACTAGCGCTGTTTCGCTGGTACGACGTGGATCTGTCGACCGTGCATGTGGATCATGTCACCGTCTACGATTTGGGCCTTATCGCGTTGGGCTCGGTCGATCCGTCGACGCGAGCGGACGCGATTCCAACCTTCGCTTTGGTCGAACTCAGCATCGAAGCAAACGACAAGGTCGAAGCTTCTCTTTCGGCCCCGCCGGGCCATGTCATCACCGGAATCGGTGCTCGTGCTCAGGACGACAATATCACGACCATGTGGCTCCGCGTTCAGCCGCTGTTGGACGACGGTACCCTGGGCCCGCCCGAGCAACTGCGAGGCGGCTGGGAGCCGGATGCTGGGCTCGAAGCCCAGGTGGAATTGCCGCCCGGATACGTGGCAACCGGATTCGGCGCTGCCATCGCGCCGGAATGGGATGTCAGACGGTACCGTGTCTGGGGCCGTCCCTTGCTGGCGGACGGAACGTTGAGTGAAGAGAAGGAATTCCGCGGAGGTGCTGCCTTGGAAAACGGTGTCGAACGCCAAGTCAATCTATCCGCTGGTCGAGTACTCACGTCAGCCGGTCTGAACTGCATGCACAATGACATCAACGGAATCAAAGCCGACTCCGCCGTCCTGGTACGTACAGCGACCGGCTCCCAGACACAATAGAGTCGAGGGCCGTTCACGGCCGCCATTCGCCGAAGGCGATGACTTTCGTTCCCAGGCTCAGCCTGGGAACGCACTGTCTTGCCGGCTCTGCCGTCTCTTGCTAGGC
>CAZUAH010000655.1:0-7460 GCA_964617665.1 uncultured Pirellulaceae bacterium | reverse complement strand
TGTCGGTAATGTCCGCGAAACGATCCTTCACTGCCTGGGAATCGACAAATGGCGAATGGCCCGAAGGCTGTTCAGCAGCCGGCAGGCGTTCGGCTATACTCGCCATTAGTAACAAGACACCTACCGTAGAATGAAGCAGTCGGCCGTTCATTTAGCACATTCCTTCGAAGGTTGATTTCTTGCGTAGCGCGATAGCGAATGTGATTATGGTAATCTATTTGCGAGGAAGTGGAATGAAATGCTGCTCGCGAAACGGTAGGATTGGAGGCTCAAGACGCGCACGAGGTGCCGCGCAATTGGCTCTCCATTTGACCACAAAGACTCTTTGACAACATCTATTAGTTTCTAGAAAGAGACAAACCATGGAAAAAGTACTGATTATCGTCGGTGATGCCAGTGAAACGGTAGATACGCTCTATCCCTACTACCGCTTGATCGAAGGCGGCTTCGAGCCCGTCGTTGCTGGACCGGAAGTCCACCGCTATCAGATGGTGATGCACGAGGTGAAACCGGGATGGACGATCACGAAGGAATGGGAAGGTTACACGATCCAAACCGACATTGCCTTCCGGGACATCAACCCGGACGAGTATCTCGGCATCTTCTTCTCGGGCGGTCGGGCCCCCGAGTACATTCGCTACGACGAAGACTTGGTGCGGATAACGCGTCACTTCTTCGAGGCGAACAAGCCGATCGCCTGCGTCTGCCACGGCGTCGAGATCCCGGCGTACGCTGGTTGTGTCAAGGGGCGTCGGATGGCCACGGTCCCCAAGTGCAAATTCGATCTGGAAGTCTGTGGTGGCACGTTCGTTGATGAACCGTGCGTGATCGACGGCAACTTGTTCAGCGGCCGGACCTTCCACGATCATGGCCACTACGTCGGGCCGTGGATCAAGATGCTGGAAGAAGCATCGGCAGACGCCTAACCTGCAGTGTCATGGTGCAGTTCAATACGATTGGTACAGGAACATCCCGTGGACAAGCGAAGGGGTAACATGAACAGATCGAAACTGATTGCGGTATTGGCCCTCGGGCTCCTTGTGACCACGACGTTCAACAGTCGCGCCCAGAACTCAGCCTGGCCCGACCCGATTGCAGAACACGTTACACCGGCCTTGACTGCCGGACTCGTTCAAGGCCCCATGCTGGGACGACCGGCTGCGACGTCGATCCGGATCTGGGTGCGCACGGAAGAGGCTGGAGATTTCGAGGTGCGTTATGCGACACAATTACCGCTTGATGCAGATAGCCCGACGGCCAAAGGCCAGACTGTGGCCGCCGCGGACAACACGGGGTTCGTTGATCTTACCGAACTTTCGCCGTACACGCGGTATTACTACGGTGTCGTGCTGAATGATCGGTTGGCCGACACTCGCGTGACCTTCACTGATCCTTGGCCCAGTTTCAGGACACTTCCCGATAGTTCCACCACGCACGATCCTGTCAACAATCCTCGAGGCCTATTCAATCTGACGTTCTCGATGAGTGTGGGCGCGTCGCAGGATCCCAAAGTCAGCGGTGGTCAGTACACGGATCCGCCCGCATGGGACACGCTGTATCGTCAATACGGCGAACGGGTCATGTTTCACATCATGGACGGCGATTATACGTACGAAGAGAAACGCGACGGTACTCCCGAGGGCATTCGCGCCAACTACAAACTGTACATGGATCGTTCGCGCGGTATGAGTCGATTCATGCGTCACACTGCCTGGCTGCAGATGTTTGACGATCACGAGGTCCACGACAACTTGTTCGGGGCCGGGCAAGTGGGTTTCAAGCGGATCCGATCCCGTCACATCAATCGCGACAAACAGCTCGAAGTATGGAACGAGTACGCGGGATGGGCCAACCCGGACACGCCACAACGAGGACCATTGGTCTTCGGTTCCGCAACGGTCAGCCAGGGAGATGACATTATCGAAGCGACGAATGTCGATTTCACCGCACTCGACCCGAAACAGGTCAGCACAATCTTAGTGGGGAAGAAGGATCGCAAGACGGACGCCGGCTCGTCCAGTAAGAATGCGGGCACATACGGCTTGGTCGAGGTGCTGGACGCACGTCGTATTCGGGTGACGCCGGCCTTTGTGCAAGATGAAACGGTCGACTTCAGCATCGGGACTCATCACTACTATGACACGAAGATCGGCAACTGCCATTTCTTTGTGATTGATACTCGGAGTGAACGCTCGCGTTTCAACGTCAATGATCTGCACGACCCGAGTACGTTTCTGCTCGGGGAGACCCAACGCCGCTGGTTGGTTGATGGAACAAAGAACACGGATGCGGATCTGATCTTCATCGTGTCCAGCGTAGGTGTCGTGGTGCCGCACAGCATCTTCCATGTGAGGCCGGAGGGGGGCGACCGATCAAAAGGCGACGGTTTTCCTGGCTTCGTCCATGAACGCGAGCTGATCCTGAAAGAACTCGATCAGATCGACAAACCGATCATGTTCTTCACGGGCGATGTGCACGCCTCGGTATCGGCACAGATTACCGACAACATATGGGAGTTCATGGTTGCTCCGTTCAACTCGAAGGGCCATCCCATCGGTACTTTAGGGAATATGCCGTTCACCGGTTGGTACAACGCCGAGGGACGCTGGGTCCGGGTCAAGTGGGTCGGCAGCGGCCCCAACAACGTTCACTATTCCCGTTCGCCCCGCACGTTTTTTGCAGTCGTACGCGTCAACAACATATTTGCGACTCCACGTCCCGACGGCGAGGGACCGGGCTATCAGTTCATTCCCTACGCCTATCCTCAAGTGATCGTCACCTGGCACGACGGCTATACCGGGGTGCCTGCCTACAGTGAAACCGTTTCGCCGCTGGATTTGCAGGATCCTCCGGCGGAATGATCCGCTCTGGACGTCTCATTCATCGTGCAGGGAAGACGGACTCCTGCGGCTCGAAACGTACAATCAGTGGAGAAAGACTCATGTCCGACCACGAAGACCAACCTCGCGACTCCGCCAATCGGCGCCGATTCCTCATGACATCTGGTGCAGCGTTGCTGGCCGGCACCGCCGCGGGGGCCAGCAATAGTGACGCTCAAGAACCTGGAAAAGACACTTCGCCAGTCGTTTCGGGAGAGAGAACGCACATTGTCGTTCCCGAGAAGAAAGTGGAAGTCATGGCGGAAGCCGACGTGCTGGTGTGCGGCGGAGGACCGGCTGGTGTCGCTGCAGCGTGCGCGGCGTCGCGTTGTGGCGCGAAAACGGTGCTTCTCGAACGGTGGCCGTTCTTGGGTGGTATGGGCACCGCGGCATTGGTGAACATCTGGCATTTGAGTGACCGCCAGAAGATTGTCATCGGGGGGATCATCGGGGAAGCGATTGAACGGGCCGAGCGGCGAAACTGGATCCGGTTTCGCGGTTCGGTGAATCGGCACGAGACCCATGACTTCGACCCGGAAGGCATGAAGATCGTTTTTCACGATATGCTGGAAGCGTCCGGCGTTCGTACGATCTGTTGCCTGGTGGCTGGCGAACCGATGGTGGACAACGGTCGCATTCGGGGCGTGCTGGTCGACACGAAACGCGGGCGGCGAGCGATTCTTGCGAAGATCGTCATCGACGCCACCGGCGACGGAGATGTCGCCGCCAAGGCGGGTGTCGCTTTCGACTACGGACGCGAGTCGGACGGGCTCGTGCAGGGCATGACCATGATGTACCGCGTTTGCGGGATCGACGAAGCCAAGGTCCGATCGTTGCCAACCGAGGTCCGCCGGCAAGTGTTGGCCGCAATGCGGGAAGCAGCAAAGACGAGAGAACTGCCGCCATTTCAGCCGGCCTTCGGCACGGGACACATGCGCAATCGGTGCATTCCAAACATGTGCCCCGTTGCGGGCAATGCCCTTGATGAAGAGGAACTGACGCAATTGACGATCAAGGGACGCCGTCAGGTATTCGCCTATTGGGATTGGCTGCGAGAGCGGTTGGAGGGATTAGAGAACGTGGCTATCGAACAGACGGGATTCAGCCTGGGCATCCGGGAATCGCGTCGTGTGCGCGGTATCAAGACACTGGCACGCGAAATGGTGCTCGGCGCGCAAAAGCAACCCGATGCTGTGGGGCACGGGTTCTGGATGGTTGACATCCATGATCCAAAGGGGAGTGGCTACACCACCTGGAACGATCGTGGATCCCACAACATGCTGACTGCCGGCGAAAGCTATCATATCCCACTGGGCATGTGCCTGAATCCACAGGTTCCCAACCTTGCCACGGCGGGGCGTTGCGCTTCGTCCACACACGAAGCTCATTCCTCGGTTCGACTGCAGAGTCACGTCATGGTGATGGGCCAAGGCGTCGGCACCGCCGCCGCACTGGCGTTGGCGGACGGGCAGGACATGCAGCAGATCGACGCGAAGAAGCTCCAAGCACGACTACGAGCCGATGGGGCCTACATCGAGGATGTACCGCAGAGCTGACGACGTCGAGCACTCTGCGCTATTGATGTAACCGACGACCGAGGGTGGTAGAATAATCAAGTCCACCACGCGATGCCGAGAATTCGACACGCATGTACCTAGTGTTTCCGGGAGGGCGAGGCTCCAGCCGAGCCGCGCGTCGGTACCGGAAACGGCTCAGCAGGAGCTTCGCCCTCCCATTTTCTAAATGCCGTCAACTAGATAGGAGTTCTGTTATGCGATATCGTCTGATCCCTTTTCTTCTTTGTCTAATCGCATTGCTCGTGACTGCAGGAGTATGCTGTGGCTTTGCCGCGGAACCACAGAGCTCGGACAAAATGGTCTTCTCGCACGTAGGAGTCATTACTACCGAAAAGAAGCCCGGTGAACGCTTCGTGCCGGCCACTCGTGTGTGGGTGACGGATTTCCAGGACCATCCGTTTCACGTCGAGTGGCTTCGTTTCGAGCCCGACAGCCCGGTGAAGGGTCCGGTGCGCAATATGCCACACGTCGCGTACAAAGTGGACAGCATCAAGGAAGCGTCGAAGGGGATGAAAGAACTGCTGGCCCCGTTCGAAGCCGGGATCGCCATTGTCGGTTTCTACCAAAGCAAGGACGGAGCCGTTGTTGAGTTCATGGAAATGAAATCCAAAACCGTTTCGAAGGGAGAATGACCACCCGCGTTGCTCCGTGGTCACTGTTTTGGTCATTTGGATTTTCGGTTTCGAATTTGTTTCGAGTTTCGTGCTTCGGATTTCGTATTTGAATGCCATCTAGGAAGTGGAAGCTAGGGAGGATAGTCATGCGTTGTCGTGCCTTTTGTTTCGGTTTTGCTGCTTGTTTTCTTACGTTGGGTGTTTGTGCGATCGCTTGGGCCGGCGAGCCATCGTTGCCGCTGAAAGCGGGGATGATCGGATTGGATGCACATGCGCTGCCTTGGACGAAAATCATTAACGACCCGCAGGCCGAGGGCGAGTTGGCTGACATGACTGTCGTGGCCGGCTATCCGGGCGGCAGTCCGGATATTCCGCACAGCGTGGAGTTGCTCGAAGGCCGCGTCGAGCCGATTCGCGAGATGGGTGTCGAGATTGTCGATTCGATTGACGAGTTGCTCAAGAAAGTCGACGTGGTGATGATCTTGAGTATCGATGGCCGGAAGCACCTTGAGGAGGCCAAACCGGTATTCGCCGCGGGCAAGCGGGTGTTCATCGACAAGCCGATTGCCGGCTCTCTGACCGATGCCGTCAAAATCTTCCAGTTGGCCAAACAGCACAACGTGCCGTGCTTTACTAGCTCGTCGCTTCGTTTTGCCAAGCGGACGATCGACATTCGCGAGGATCCAAAACTGGGCGAACTGCTAGGCTGCGATCAGCATGCTCCATGTTCCCTTGAGCCGCATCACCCGGATTTTTTCTGGTACGGGATCCACGGCGTCGAACCGCTGTTCACGATTATGGGGACCGGTTGCGTGTCGGTCACCCGCGTGCACACGGAAGGCTCGGACATGGCTATCGGCGTGTGGGAAGGCGGCCGGATCGGCAGCTTCCGGGGCATCCGCGACGGCCGTCGAGGTTACGGTTCGACCGTGTTCGGGACAAAGGGGATCGTGCCCGGCGGCAGTTTCGATGGTTACGAGCCGCTTATCGTCGAGATCGTCAAGTTTTTCAAGACCGGAAAGCCGCCAGTCAGCGAGGAAGAGACATTGGAAATCTTTGCCTTTATGGAGGCAGCCGACGAGAGCAAGCGCCAAGGCGGCCGCCCCGTGACGCTGGAGAGCGTCATGCAGAAGGCGCGCAAAGCTGCTGGGACTGGAACGGACGGTTGATGAATAGCGTCCCACAATCACCTGTGTGCAATCGGATTCCGGGCTTGGGGCCGATGCGTTTGCAGTAAACGTGGCTCTTGTCGCCGGACGCGAAAGGGGTACGATGATTGCGGGTTCGCCCTGGCGCGACAGATTCTTGGAAGAAAGCGATATGTCTCGCCAATCAACGCAATCTGGATACACGGCTAACGAAGTACATCTGTGTGACAGCCTGCTAACTGTCGCAAGAGTTCCACATATAGCAGCACTATGACCTCATTGACAGGAGGAACTGACTATGCCCAGAGGGGATTTTGGCGGGCGCCCACCCACAGCGGATGATGTCCTGCGCGCGCTTCGGCGTAATTTGCCGATGATCGTGATGGTTGCCATCGGACTGTTGGTGGCGCTGGTACTTCTAACCGTGTTCTACCGCGTGGACGCAAGTGACCAGGGCGTTGTGCTGCGTTTCGGCAAACATGTCGATACCACGGAACCCGGCTTACACACGAAATTGCCGTGGCCTATCGAACGGGTGTACAACGTTCCTGTGAGGCGCATTCAAACGCTCGAGTTCGGCTTCGAGACCGAGGAAGCGGGAAGGGTCACGGCGTTCGTACCGACCGGCCCGGAGCATTTGGACGTGTCCGAAATGCTCAGTGGCGATTTGAATCTGGCGAATGTCAAATGGGTTGTGCAATACCGCGTGAAAGATCCTGCCGCCTACCTGTTTCACATCGGCGACGTGGAAAGAATTCGTCCGGGGGCGCTGCCGTCCGGTGCACGGTCCGATCCCAACGCCGCCGTGCCGGATATGATCCGCGACGTGTCCGAATCCGTCGTGAGAAAACTGGTGGGCGACACGAGCGTGGATGCCGTGCTTACGTTCGGCCGAGAGACGATCGCGGCCGACGCCAAGCGGGAAATCCAGATGATGCTGGACGGTTACCAATCCGACGAGGGTTCCGACCCCCTGGACGGCTCCAAATCTGACGGCGGTACCGAAGCCGACGACGGTACCGAATCCAAAAAGAAGGGCTTCGAATCTGGCATAGAAATCGTCACGGTCAAACTACAGAGCACGGCACCGCCTGAGGAAGTGAAAGACGCGTTTCAGGAAGTCAACCGCGCTCGCCAAAACAAGGAGCGAGTGGTGAACGAGGCGGAAGGCGAACGGAACAGCCAGATTCCCGCGGCCCGCGGACAACGCGATAAAGCCATCTCCGAAGCCGAAGGCTACAA
>CAZUAH010000654.1:0-7465 GCA_964617665.1 uncultured Pirellulaceae bacterium | reverse complement strand
CCGGCCGAAGGAGACCTGGACACCGTCTTTGGCTCCATCGCCGACGAGGCTAAGAACGCTGGCGTTCTCACGCATCGCTTTCAACCGCAATCGGAAGACATCAGCGAGGCTGCGATCAAGCGGATGAGGGCTACGTTGGTAACCGAAGGCACTTTCCATCAACTGTTCGACTTCCTGGCACGTTTAGAGCAGTTGCCTCGGGCGTTCTGGATCGAAGAGCTGCAATTGCATCACACCGATGAGGATAACGATCGCCTCACGTGCGAGATGAGTTTGGTAATTTTTGCGGATAATCGGGGTAATTCCGATTAAATCAACCATGCGGACAACCGATACAGAAGGAGGCGGACCGAACCGCGACCATGCGGATTCGGTAACGCTACGCAAGTAAATATGGGCAACCTAGGGAAAAGACTGAGGCGGGAGCTGAAGAAGAGCCCTGGTAAAGCAGCTTTATTGGGATTGGTCTGCCTGATCGCCGTGTGGTATTGGGCACCGCTCGTCAAGACTTGGTTCACCGGGACCCCGGAATCGCCGCAGAACATCATTGTGGTCAAACCAGCACAAACCGGCGGGAACGGTTTGTCGTTGATCGCAACTGCAGAGAAAGAAGTCAGCAAGGCGGTTTCGGCTGTTAGTAGTTGGCAGACATTGGCAAAGTGGCTCGACGAAGATCCGAGGGCGATGCCCGCAACGCTGCCGGAGGACGATCGTGACCCATTTGGTCGAGCTGGAACGAGCACGACGGAAGAGATTATCGAATTGATCCAGGAGGAAGCCGAGGAGGAGGAACCAACGAAGCTGGTGGTTTTGCCGGAACCGCCGGTCCGCGAGGAATTCCGTTTCTCGGACCTAGGTTTAACGTTGGGCGGAACGATTGTCGGCACGCGCCATCGATCGGCAACCATCAACGGAGAAACGTACCAGGAAGGCGCTGTCGTAAAGATCGAGATTGAGCCAAGTGCTCAAGGGAACGACGAAGCAGATGGACAAGCGATCGAACTGACGCTTACCCAGATACATCCGTACTACGTGGTTCTGACTCGACAAGGGAAGGAGCATCGTCTCCAGATCGAACGCTCTCGATTGGCACTCGGTGATCGAATCCAACGCCGCGTGTCAATCGAGAAGATCAATACGATGAACAAACGCGAGAACGTGTCAACCGGAAACCTGGGCGTGCTAGAAGATGTTCTCGGTTGGTTCATCGGCGACATGTAAGGTGGGCACAATTTAGCGGCACAATAAACGAAGGGTCACGGAAGACCAATGCGCAGCTTTTTCCGCTTCCTATCGCTAGTTCTCTTAATTGGGGTCGGCCTCGCCTTGGCGATTGCCGTGGTCACGGGAAGTGATCCGGCACCCCAGCAATCTCCAAACCTAGTCGTCCAAGCGTTGATCGATTCCGCTGGCGGCCAACCGGAGGAGAGCGCGCCCGCGCCTCGCGATCGAGTGCCCGATGCTGCGGAGATAGAAGACATCTTTGCCGCACTTGACGAATTGCAGGAATCCGTTGCCGCGGCAGATAGCACTCAAGACCCGACTCCGGCAGAAGAGGCCCCCGCACAACCAACTCCTGCGGAAGAGGAAGATGCCGAGCCAACTCCTCCGCAGGTGAACTCGGAAACCAACGAGGCGAAAGAGACTATCACCCTCCCCGGCAGCAATTCTATGCCGACCATCACTGCCTCGGCTGTCTACATCACGTCACCAGCTATGGCTCCCACGCCGGTTGTCATGCCAAACGCCGTCGTCCCATACCAAGTTCCCTACTATCCGATGGTCGCAAATCAAGTCGTCCAGACTGGGGCCGAAGCGCCAGCCAGCGGCCAGTCGAACGGCGGACCTGCAGCCAACAAAGGACCATTGCCGGAACCAGCGGATGACGACGTACGGCAAACCGAACCTGCATCCGATTCGCCGGACATCGATGACCAACCGACTGAATCGGCTCCCGCCCCTGATATTCAGGCGGGCGAAGGAGACGATTCGCTGGTCATCAACCTCAAGGACTCGGATATCCGAGGAGTCTTGGAATCGCTTAGCCAATACGGCGAACTGAACATCCTGGCCAGCAACAATGTTACGGGCAAAGTATCGGCGAACCTCAGCGGCGTTAACGTACGCGAAGCCTTGATGGCCATCTTGAAGTCTACCGGATACGTAGCCCGGCACGAGGACAACTTCATCTACGTCGGAACGCCGGAAGACCTGAAAACCATGGACCAAGCGGCGGATGTCGTCGAAATGCGAATCTACCGCCCCAATTACGTTACGGCAGCCGAACTGCAGACGTTGATCATGCCGTTGCTGAGCGATGGCGTCGGGACGTCAACCGTATCGTCGCCCTCCGAAGTGGACATCCCATCGGACAGCGTAAAAACTGGCGGAGATAACTTTGCCAATGGCGACGTGCTGCTGGTCCGCGATCGTCAATCTGTGCTCGCTCAGATCGACCAGATTATCGAGCAGGTAGACCAACGCCCTCTCCAAGTCGCCATCGAAGCCGTCATCCTGACGGTCAACCTGGACGACACCAACAGGATCGGCGTTAACTTCGAAATACTTCGCAACGACGCCAACACGCGCATCATATCAGGAATGCCACCGCTCAATCTGGCAAACATCGACCTACCGCCCCGGACTGGCGGGCTGAAGATCGGCTTCCTGGATAGCAGCCTCAGCGGGCTCATCGAGGCTTTGGAGACCGTTGGCAATACAAACGTCGTAGCGTCGCCGAAAGTCATGTGCCTGAACAAGCAACGTGCCGAGGTCCACATCGGCGAAGAATTGGGCTACGTCACCACCACCGTCACCGAAACGGCCGCGACTCAGACGGTCGAATTTCTGGAAGTGGGTACTCAACTAAGGATCCGCCCGTTCATTTCCAGCGACGGAATGATCCGCATGGAAATCCACCCCGAATTGTCCACCGGAACCCTGCGCCCCGTACAGGATATGACAGTCCCGGACAAGGAGGTCACACAGGTCACCTCGAATATCATGTGCCGGGATGGCTGCACTGTAGTCATTGGCGGCCTAATTCGAGAGCAGTTGGTTTCCAACGCGACCCAGATCCCGCTGTTCGGCAGCCTGCCGTTGTTCGGTCCGGCGTTCCGGCAGAAGACCGAGGAAATCACACGTGACGAGATCATCGTGTTGATCACGCCCCAGATCGTACATGATCCGTTCATGTACGCCGAAGGGCAAGAAGAGATGCATGCAGCGTTCGATCGCGTCGAAGTGTTTGCCGACAAAATGAGCCCCATCGGCACGAGGTATTACGGCACTCGATACTATCGCAAAGCGCAAGCGGCATTTGCTGCAGGCGACGTGCATGTGGCACTGCGATACGTCAATCTGTCGATTCACTTCGACAGCCAGAACTCCAACGCACTCCGCCTGCGCCGCGAAATCGTCGCGGTAATGCCCCAGGCCGACAACAACGTCAACACCCGGCTGCGGCATGGGCTGCTACCGCACCAACATCCACATGTGGACTACTCCCGATCCGGCTGGCCCTCGCGAGCACCTCGCGCGTTTCCAGAGGGCGAAGAGGTGATACAGATTGAAGAACTCCTCGCCCCCGCACCGGCGATCAGCGAAGCCGAAGCCAACGACGCCAGTTCCGCGGTTGACCAGACTCAACCAGACCCGGCGCCGGCACCTGACGTCAACCTGGACCTTGCCGCACCACCAATACCCAACGAGGATTAGCAGATGGCCGGTACCGCATTGCATGTGCGATCAGCTTTGACGATTGTCGCGTCCGTTCTTCTAGTGACTGGATGCGCGACGGTTGACAAGCAACTAGCTGAAATCCCGGACGATGTCACCCCAACGCGCAACGTCCGCGAGGAAGAGGCCGTCACGGAATTCGAGCAGACTCGCGACAGCGCCCTGTACCAAGCCGCTTTGGCCCGATGGCGCGACGGTGACGCGGTGGAAAGCGAATCGCTGCTAACCCGGCTCCTGCAACGCAATGACGAGCACCGCGAAGCGAGACTGATGCTCGCCGATCTGTACGCTGCGACGGGCAAGTCGAAAGCCGCCGAACAGCACCTGCGCCTGCTCATCGAGCGAAAGGCCGATGACGCACAAGCCCACCATTCCCTCGGCATGTTGCTCGACATGACAGGCAAAGTCGACGAAGCCCAGAACCACCTGCAGAAAGCAGCCGAACTAGAACCGGAAAACGAACTCTACGCCATCAGCCTAACGACCACCCAAGCCGACTCAAACGCGCCGCCCGATCGACCGAAAAGTTCGCGTCGAATCGAAGCCAAGGCGACAGCCTTCCAAGCCGAAATCGACGGATAACGCCCGACTTGCCTCTCAGCGAGGCAACGACTGCCCTGCGCACCGGCAACACGGGCCTATCGCTCGTTTCGAAGCTCTGCGGCCTGTTGATTTGTTGTAGGTCAGGCTGTGCCTGACGCAAAATTCGCATCGTCATGCACAGCATGACCTACATGCTGTATCCGAATTCTCGATGCTTGAGTGAAAGTCGGTGGACGGGTTCACCGGTTCCACAGCCCTGGAGTACCTGGCCAAGTGCAGGGGCGACTACGACTTGCTGCGGTAATCCCGCAGAATCTCGTCGACGCGGAACGTCTGGTTGGGGTACAGGTCCTTGGGAACATTCAGAAAGCTCGCGACCTTCATGACCATCATGATCGCGCAATCGGAATGGTCGCCACGGCAGTAGTCCTTCTCGTGCTTCTGCTACATGGTGTCGTGGATCGGCATCAGCCTGCTGTGAAACGGGCAAACGATCTGGTAGGGGCAATCCGTCACGCCGCGTCCACCCGTGCTTCCGCGTAAATGGGCCAGGCGGCGTTTGCGAAGGCCTGAAGCTGGGCGGCGTCTTCGTTCGTGTATTCTTCCGTCCGGTTCCCCACGCCCAGTATGCCCATGATCTGCTCTCCCAACATGACCGGCACGTTCATATGCCGCTGCACCGGGACGTGGCCTTCGGGGTATCCCTTCTTGGTGACGCGCGTACAGCCCGCGTAGTCGTTGGTGATGACCGCCGTTCCTTCACGGATGCAGTCGCCCCAGATGCCCGTGGCTTCGATCGGGTATTCAATGGGCTTGTCCATCATCGCGCACACCGCCATGGCGCTTTTCGACCATCCCCGCATGATCAGGAGCCCCCTCGCATCATCGGTCACTGCGAAGTATCCCATCGTGCTTTCCGTCAGCCGCACGGCCTCCTCCACGATCGTGTTCACCAGCACGTCCATGGATTGGCCAGTCGCCTTCCGCACCCGCCGCAGCGTCTCTTCCATGCTCTCTTCCCCTTCCGGCTTGCGTCTCTTGAGCTCCCGCTCCGCGACGAACGCCAACCATACGACTCGTGGAACTTGGTGTCCGCGCCCGCGCTCCGCTCTCCTTGTGGAGCGTGTCGGTGGGAGGGGGCTCGTTTCCAACGGATGAAGGATAGGAATTTTGTTCTTGACAACGTAGCCGATTCTACCACTAGGAATCGGTGACTCAAGAGGCAAAGCATGGTGGGTAGGGTTTGCGACCTGGCAGACCGCAGACTACAGGTGGATCCCACGGCTGACGAAACACGAGCGACATAGGGCGGTGTGAGACTTGTGCGGTTTGGAGGAGACTCTGGGCTCAGTTCTGAAGCCCGCTTCATAACGCGGAGCGTGATGGCTACTATGGAGTGGAATCGTGTAAGGTCATTCACCTGTACGCTGAACTATGAGGCAATGGACATGAGAACGATATGCATTCTTCTCGCTGCGTGCTCGCTGCCGATCGCGAGTGTAGGAGCAACTGCCGAACCCCAGAACGCAACTGCAAAGTCAAAGAAAGAGACCATGAACGCGCCATCTGTTTCGCTTGGATACGTGATTCTGTATGTGAAAGATGTCTCGGCGAGCCTCGCCTTCTACGAGGAGGCTTTCGGTCTATCGAAACGCTTCTTTCACGAAGAAGATGGCAAAGCCTATGGCGAGTTGGAGACCGGGGCAACTCGTCTTGCATTCGCGAGCCTGGAACTGGCAGAGACGAACCTGAAACAGAAAGTTATTGTCGCTTCCCCGGATAAGGCACCACTTGGTGTCGAAATTGCGTTGGTCACGCCAGACGTTCCGGAATTGTACGCCCGCGCACTGAAGGCCGGAGCCACCGCTGTCAGCGAACCTGCCAAGAAGCCGTGGGGACAAACGGTCGCATACATCCGCGACAAGGAAGGGCACCTCGTCGAGCTATGCACGCCGCTGCCGTGAACGGTTCTACTTTGCCGAATCGCGCAACCTGTGATGAGATAGGTGGCTTCGGGCGTTATTGAGCGAGCAAACGCGAATCCGTGTTCGTGGAGAAACGGTCGACAATGTCATAAGTCGTTGACGCGTGGCCTTTTGCGAGCCGCAAGGCGTGTTGACCGGAGCACGCTATCATGCAGGATCACGCACGATAAGAAACCAGGCAAGAGTTGCAGGATAACGCCCCGCGCGGACTGGTGCGTTATCGTGCGAGGGACGCACGATAGCATCCCAGTGTTGCTCCAGAACGTTTGCCAGAAATCCTTGGCGCAGCTCGGTTTAAGGGGGTAGGTTACCCCTTCGATGTTAGGCTCGTTGTCGTGCAGGCTTTGGGATTAACAACACAGGATACGAGCACGAGAAACATAGTCGCTGAATAGACATGAGGAACCGGTCAATCATCGTATGAGAGCTGAACATGACGACGCTTGAGACCATCATTCATTGGGCAAAAAACGACCTGTCGGCTTGGCAGAGCGACGCAGTACGGTGATTGCTGTCCCAGGATGCCCTCAGTGATGACGACAAGAATGACATCTTACGCATGCTCAAGGCCGGTGCTGGCCTGAATGATGCCAAGACCACGGTTCCAACACCTACGCCTGTTTCTGCCGGGGCCGTTTTCGGTGCTCCGAAGGCGAAGACGGCCGTTACGCTGAAAGCCATTGAGGATCTCAAGAACATCAATGCCATTCCCGACGGTGCCTCTCTATGCTTTGGCCACCAAGGGCTCACTGTTGTGTATGGTGAGAACGGTGCTGGCAAATCAGGCTATGCCCGTGTCCTTAAGCGTGCATGTCAAGCGCGAGATACCAATGAACGGCTTCTTCCAAACATCTTCGGGTTGGTGGCTGCCACACCAGCCGAAGCATCATTCAAAATCTCGGTAAACGGTGCTCCTGATCAGTCCATCAAATGGCAGGACGGTCAAGCGGCTGACTCGGTTCTTACAAACATAGCTGTCTTTGATTCCAAGTGCGCTCGAATCATTGTGGATGAGAAGAACCAGGCACAGTACCTGCCGTACGGAGCGGATGTCTTTGAGGCACTTGTTCAGCTCCTAGGTTGGCTTCGTCAGCAACTCAATGAAGAGAAACCTAAGCCTGAGCCACTGAAGTACGATGGTATGCTGAGGTGGACCCCAAAAACTGGACATCCTATTAAGATGTGGTTTCGCGGAAGGA